>CP065955.1:0-331250 GCA_016126655.1 Aerococcaceae bacterium zg-1292
ATTATATCCACAAGTTAATCACATAGTTATACACATTTAGCTACTTATACACAGTCTCCTTTTTTATCCACATTTTTCTGTGGATAAGTCTTAAATAGCTTATTCTAGCTGCCTTTATATTCTCGATTTATGCACATATCTTGTGGATATCCTATTTTTTACTCTGAGTTATCCACATTTTTTTATGCTTGTGCATAACTGAATTGTTTATTTGTGGATATAAAAGTTATCCACAGCTTTTATTTTTATGCTATACTAGAACATATCAATTCAAACAGAATGTGTGGTGAGCGAATGATTAATAAAGATGAATTTTGGGCAGGTGTCACCCAATATTTTAAAGAGATTTTATCAGAGACATCATTTAATAATTGGGTTGCGCCTGTTAAACCAACCCGAATTACAGATAATACCATTACATTGTCTGTACCAAGTAATTTATTAAAACAACAATGGGAAAAGAATTTATCTGGTTATATCATTCAATATAGTATCGATCATTATGGATTTGAACTCACGCCTATTTTTATCGTTGTTGGGGCTGTATCACCGGATAATTTCCTTGTTAATACATTACAAAATGATATGGAAATCCACAATACAATGCCGACCAACTCTAATTTAAATCCATCTTATACATTTGAGACATTTGTCGTAGGTGAAGAAAATAAGATGGCCAATGGAGCTGCATTAGCAGTCTGTGATAATCCAGGTAAAACATACAATCCATTCCTTATCTATGGAGGCGTCGGTTTAGGTAAGACACATTTAATGCAAGCGATTGGAAACGAAATTAAACGTAATAATCCAGCTGCTCGTATCAAATATGTCACTACTGAAACGTTTATGAATGAATATGTATCTAGTATTACTTATAATACTACCGCTGATTTTAAGCGGATGTACCGTGAAGATATTGATGTGTTACTGATTGATGATATTCAATTTTTCTCCAATAAAAATCGAATTCAAGAGGAATTTTTCCACACGTTTAACGCATTATTCAATGCCGGAAAACAAATCGTCTTGACTTGTGATCGTTTGCCTAATAACATCGATAATTTGGAAGACAGATTAATTTCTCGTTTTAAATGGGGGCTTTCCACCGATATTACGCCACCTGATTTGGAGACACGTATTGCTATTTTAAGAAGAAAAGCACTCAATGATAATTTAGATATCCCATCTGAAGCATTAACGTACATTGCTAATAATGTTGATTCCAATATTCGTGAATTAGAAGGCGCCTTAACGCGGGTACTAGCTTATGCTGCAATGAATGGTGAGGAAATTTCTGTTAATTTAGCAGCCAAGGCTCTTTTTGCTTTATTTGGAAATCGTGCAGAGAAAAAATTAACGATTGAAGATATTATTGCAACAGTAGCCAAATACTTTAAAATTACTGTTGAAGATATCAAAGGTGCTAAGCGTGTGAAAAGTATTGTCTATCCGCGACAAATTGCGATGTATCTGTCCCGTGAGTTGACCGATATTTCATATCCAAAAATTGGAGAAGATTTTGGTAATAAAAACCATACGACCGTAATGCATGCTTATGAAAAGATTGATGATGCGTTGAAAATAGATGAAAAAATCAAACAGGATGTAGCTGAACTCAAACAGAAATTATCTCATAGTTAAAAAGAACTGTGCATAACTTCTCGAGTCTTCCACATGACATTAACAGCACGCTACACAGCAAAAAACAGATGATATCAACGCTTAAAGCGACTTTTCCACACAATTCACACCCCTTATTATTATTATTAACTATTTATATTAATATATATATCTATATTTAAAGGAGTTATCTATGAAATTCACTATGAAACGCACTGTGTTTATGACACATCTTTCTCATGTTACAAGAGCTGTTCCTAGCAAAACAACCATTGATATTTTAAAAGGCATTAAACTTGAAGTTCAATCAGATAAATTAATTTTGATTGGGAGTAATTCCGATATTTCAATTGAAAGTGTATTGTTAAGTTCAGACGAAATGAATGAATTAAATATTGAAGCAACTGGTAGTGTAATTTTACCTGCACGTTTAATTAATGATATTGTTCGTAAATTACCAACTAACACCATTGAAATTGAAGTAGATTCACAATATCTGATTATTGTTAAATCGGGCAAAGCTGTATTTAAGATTATCGGTGGAGATGCAAGTACTTATCCACAATTACCAATCATTGAATCCAATGTAAGTGCGACTTTTTCGACTACTGTCTTTAATCAAATGATTGCTCAAACCATTTTTTCTGCATCGAATCAAGAAACACGACCTGTTTTAACAGGGATTCATTTGACCAATCATGGTGACTATTTATCAGCCGTTGCTAGTGATAGTCATCGCTTAAGTAAACGAGAAATTCCATTTCCAGAAGGACAACAAGCACTTCCTTTTGAATCGATTGATGTACCGAAAAAAACAATGTTAGAATTAATGCGTATTGCTGAAGATGAGCAAACCCTATCCATGGTTGTTGCTGAGCAACAAGTCATCTTCTCATTAGATGGTATTACTATCTATTCACGTCTATTAGAAGGTATTTTCCCGGATGCTGAGCGTTTAATTCCGACTCATTTTATCTCTGAAATTACATTAAATGCTAGTCAATTTTTAAATTCAATCGACCGTACCTCTCTATTATCAACTGGAACGCATAAAACTGTTCAAATGATTGTTGGTAATAACACCGTTAATTTATTTGTAAAAGGTAATGAAGTAGGGATGGTTGCTGAAGAAATTGAAGTGAAGCAAATTGAAGGAGAGGAAATAAAAGTTTCTTTCAATGCTGAGTATATGAAAGACGCTTTAAAATCTTTCGAAGATGCAGACGTCAAAATTCAATTACAATCGGCCGCTAGACCGTTTGTTATTCAATTAGCAACGCCTAGTGAATTAGAAAATAATAACTTACTTCAACTACTTACACCGATTAGAACACATGGTTAAACAAAAACGAAACCCCATCAAGCAACAATTACGGCTTGGTGGGGTTTCGTCTTAATTGTTGAAATGCTACTTCAAGGGAGCTCGTTATCGGCATTTCTTATTAGTTCTGTGATTGTTGATTGCGCATTGTAATCAATGCTAAATATTCTTCCAATGTCAATTGATGTTCGTGCATAAATGTCGCATGTGGATTGCCGACATAACGAAAATGCCATGGTTCAAAATGAATTCCTGTAATATCTGTTTTTCCGTCTAAATACCGTAAGATAAAACCATATTGATGGGCATGTTCTGCTAACCATATAGCAGAAGAATCATATTGATAATCAACCGATAAACCGCCACCCCAATTCGTTCCTAGTAAATCAACGGCCAAACCACTTGTATGTTCACTACCGTGACTCGGAGCATAAAATAAGTCTGTCCAATAAGTTGCTTCTGCTTCACTTAAACCTTCGCTTAAATAAGAATAATAACGACTTTCGCGATTAGTCGCTTGTTCTGTAATCGAACGATAACCAGAAACTAATTGATAATAATAACCGTCTTGCGCCGCTGCGGCATATAGTGCTTGTAATGGTTCATACAATGCTTCATGATATGGCAGACCATTACTAGAATAAACGAATGGGATATACGGTTCACGGTCTAGTAAATTTTCTTTATTAATTAATATTAAATAGGGATTGTCTAATTGTGCTTCCTTAGGCAATAATGTTATTAAACGTTGAATGGTGGAATCCTTTTTATCTAGTGTTGGTAATACCCAGTCTTTAGCTTTAATTACCGGACTTTGTATACTAACAACTAATATTATTAACAATATACTGTTGATGATTTTTTTCAAATAATCTACTCCCTCTTCTTTAATTGAGCTACTAGTATCACATTATCGACTGAGTAACGCCTTAATTTCTGTTATTAATTGTTCTTCTGTAAGCATCCCACGAATCGTTTTAACCGCTCGTCCTGTTTCATCGAAAAATACAGTTGACGGAAAAATCGTAGCACCGAACATTAGTTGATTATTTTTATCAATATCATAATAGACAGGTAAATCCAATCCTATTTCAGTTAGAAAAGAGTCTGCTGCTTCCTTTGTTTCTGTATTACGACTACCAATAGCATTTAACATAATAAATTCTACATCATTTTGATACATTTGATAAGCTTTTTCAAAAAATGGCATTTCTTCACGGCAGGGTGGACACCAACTCGCCCATAAATTAAGTATCATTGGTCGACCTTTTTTATCGTTTAAATGCAGTACATTGCCTGCTTTATCTAAAAAGGTGGTGTCGGGACCAATAATGTTAGTAGTCGTTGTTTCTTCGGTAATACTTGTTATTGTATCTTCTACTGCAGACATTGTTTCATTTTGTGGTGTTACTGAATGATTGGTCTCATTAGTCGTCTTTAGTGGTGAAACAGTTGTGTCGGATGCCCGTTGATAAATGAATGCTGCAGTCATAAATAATAAGACAAATCCTAGACAATATAAAAATAATTTTTTCATCATTTTTTCCTTTCTGATTCGTTCAAATTAGCTTGTTATCCCGTTATATTACTTTTAAAACGAGGATTGCCACACATTTACTTAGACTAATAATGTTAATAATCGGTCGTACCAGCCAAATAGTATGAGACAACCAAGGATAATTAAGAGTCCAGAACTTATCCTATGAATGGTATGCCTTTGTTTTTTTAGCCATTGAAACGATTGACTCATTTCATTCATGAAAAAGGTTAATAAAATAAATGGTACACTTAATCCTAAGGTGTATGAAAGCATTAATAAAGTTGAGTTGAATAGATGTTGACTCAATAATGCTTGTGATAAGACAGCGGATAGGAATACCCCGACACAAGGTGTCCAAGTTAATGCAAACATAATACCAAATAGGAAGTGATTGTTGGTCGGTTGCCAGTGTTTTGTTAAATTCGCAAGCAATCTGGTCATTATTTTTTGACTGAATAAAAAATCAACCCCCATAATAATTAAATAACTACCAATCAACACATTGATGATTGAGCGGTACATAAGAAAAAATTTACCAATAGTCGTCACAAATAAATTCAGTGCGATAAAAACTAGCGAGAAACCAAAGATAAATTGAATTAATTGATAGAGGATGAGCTTCTTATTTTGTGGCGATTCTGGTTGCCCTGTAATAAACGTGATATAGAGTGGAATCATTGGCAGTAAGCACGGTGAAAGAAAGGTTAGTATTCCTTCTGTAAATAATAATAGATAGTACATAGAACCTCCTTGGAAATCATTATCATTATGATAACAACATTGATTTCAGTATTTCAATTAATGTGCTTTGTGAGTCGATGGCAAATCATCAATGAAATCGAAAATTTTGCTACTTTTTAGCGATTATATGTTTAAATAAGGGGAATATACTATTTATACATTAGGTCAGCGAAAAAAGCGTTATATTGAATTATTATTTGTAGTTTCGACAAAAAAAGGGTATAATTGACATATAGAATGAATGAATCTAGGTGGCAAAAAATGGAAAAGAAAATAATCGAAATTCATGACCAATTTATTACGTTAGGACAATTATTAAAACATGAGTCTATTATCTCCTCTGGTGGGATGGCGAAATGGTATTTGAGTGAACACGTCGTTAAACTAAATGGCGAATTTGAACAACGCAGAGGGAAAAAATTATACAATGGGGATGTCATTGAGTTAGTGAATGAACAACTAATGATTACTATTGTACAAACAGATTAATCGTAATGAGAATTAAACAATTAAATTTACAAAATTATCGAAACTACCAGCAATTAGACTTAACGTTTGATGATGGATTAACGATATTTACAGGAGAAAATGCCCAAGGGAAGACAAACCTCCTTGAGGCAATTTTTTTATTGTCCTTAGCTAAAAGTCATCGTACGAATCGCGATCAAGAATTAATTAAAAATGATGCGGATGCAGCAAAAATTAGTGCGTTAATTGAAACGAGTCATTTTGAATTGCCACTTGAGCTACTACTCAATAAAAAAGGGAAAATTGCTAAAGTTAATCACATTGAGCAAGCAAAATTGAGTCATTTTGTTGGTCAGTTGAATGTCATTTTATTTTCACCAGAAGATATGCAATTGATAAAAGGCTCGCCTGCTTTAAGAAGACGTTTTTTAGATATTGAAATCGGACAATCACAGCCGATTTATTTAGTTGAATTGCAACAATACAATCGCATTTTAAAACAGCGTAATCAGTACTTAAAGCAATTTGGTAGACAGGCATCATTTGACGCTGTCTATTTTGATGTGTTGACGGAACAATTAATTGAAAAAGCAGTAAATGTCATTACGTACCGTTTAGAATATATTGCACAATTAGAAAAGATTGCACAAACAATTCATTTTGATTTATCGAATCAGCGTGATTCATTAAAACTTGATTATGTAGCTAGTTCTTCTAAGTTGGACTATAAACAACCGGAGCAGCTACATAATCAATTGAACAAAATGTTTCATGATGCGATGAATCGTGAAAAAGATATGGGAGTAACAGCATATGGACCACACCGTGATGATTTAATTTTTTATGTTAATGAACAACCGGCACAATTTTTTGGGTCTCAAGGGCAGCAACGAACAATTGTCTTAAGTATTAAATTAGCAGAGATTGAACTAATTAATCAGATAAAGGGAGACTATCCTGTTTTATTATTAGATGATGTTCTGTCAGAACTTGATGATCAACGACAACACTTACTCATGCAATACATTGAAGGAAAAGTACAAACATTTTTAACTACGGCTTCCATCAATGGCTTGAAATTACAACAATTAAATCATCCGAGTATTTTCTATATTGAAAAAGGCACCGTACAGGCAATGTCAGATATGAATTGAGTGAAGATACTAACGAATGATTAGAGATTAGATTATATTTTGCGAGGGAGATTACATATGACGAAAGAACAACAATATAATGCGGATCAGATTCAGGTGTTAGAAGGACTTGAAGCGGTTCGAAAACGTCCGGGGATGTATATTGGTTCAACGAGTGGCGAAGGGTTACATCATTTAGTATGGGAAATTGTTGATAATTCGATTGATGAAGCATTGGCCGGATATTGTACCCATATTGAAGTGACCATTGAAAAGAATAATAGTATTACCGTAGTCGATGATGGTCGTGGTATCCCAGTTGATATCCAAGCCAAAACTGGTCGACCAGCGATGGAAACTGTCTTTACGGTCCTTCATGCTGGAGGAAAATTTGGCGGTGGCGGCTACAAAGTTTCAGGTGGATTACACGGCGTCGGGGCATCAGTTGTTAATGCGTTGTCGACCCGTGTCTTGGTTGAAGTATCACGAGACGGAAAAGTGCATCAACAAGTATTTGAACGTGGAAAAGTCATTCAAGATGTAAAAATCGTTGGCGAATCCGATACAACAGGAACAAAAGTAAACTTTTTACCCGATCCAACGATTTTTAGAGAAACAACGGACTTTAATTATTCAAAATTGATGAAACGAATTCGCGAGTTAGCCTTTTTAAATAAAGGATTACGTATTTCAATTAAAGATGTCCGTGAAGAACGGGAAGCTGAAGATAGTTTTTACTTTGAGGGCGGTATTAAGAGTTATGTTGAATATTTGAATGAAGATAAGCAAACCATTGTAGAAGACCCAATTTACTTAGAAGGTGAAGCTGAAGGTATTCAAGTAGAGTTAGCATTGCAATATACAGATACGTATCATACGAATATTTTATCGTTTGCTAATAATATCCATACCCATGAAGGTGGGACACATGAATCTGGATTTAAATCAGGTTTAACACGTATTATTAATGATTATGCGCGTAAAGCTGGATTAATTAAAGAGAGTGAAGAAAATTTAAGTGGTGAAGATGTACGTGAAGGCTTAACCTTAGTCTTATCAGTGAAACATCCAGATCCTCAGTTTGAAGGACAAACGAAAACAAAATTAGGTAATTCTGAGGTAAGAACGATTACGGAACGTATCTTTGCTACAGGATTTGATACCTTTTTAATGGAAAATCCAAAAATAGCACGTGTCATTGTTGATAAGGGTATTTTAGCAGCCAAAGCACGGCTAGCAGCTAAACGTGCGCGTGAAATGACTCGTAAGAAAAATGTGTTAGAAATTGCTAATTTACCAGGTAAGCTAGCTGATTGTTCAAGTAAAGATCCAGAGCAATGTGAGTTATTTATCGTCGAGGGAGATTCTGCTGGTGGTTCGGCTAAACAAGGTCGCTCACGGATGTTCCAAGCTATTTTACCGATTCGTGGAAAAATCTTAAATGTTGAGAAAGCATCAATGGATAAAATATTGAATAATGAGGAAATTCGTTCGTTATTTACTGCAATGGGCACTGGATTCGGTGGTGAATTTGATGTGTCGAAAGCGCGTTACCATAAATTAATCATTATGACTGATGCCGATGTCGATGGTGCGCATATTCGTACGTTACTGTTGACACTTGTCTTTCGTTATATGCGCCCACTATTAGATGCTGGGTATGTATACATTGCGCAGCCACCATTATATCAAGTCAAACAAGGTAAAAAAGAATTATATTTAGATACAGATGAACAATTACGTCAATGGCAAGCAGATAATCCAGATGCACGATACTCTATCCAACGCTACAAAGGTTTAGGGGAAATGAACTATGAACAGTTATGGGAAACTACGATGAATCCTGAAAATCGTCGGATGTTACGTGTTTCTGTTGATGATGCGATGGAAGCAGATAAAGTGATGGATATGTTAATGGGTGACGAAGTTGCACCTAGACGTGAATTTATTGAACAAAATGCGGTGTATGTTCAGAATTTGGATATTTAATGGCATGAAAGGATAACAGTATGAGTGAACAATTTGATCAACGGCGAGAATTTGAAGCCGTAAATTTACCAGATGAAATGCGTACCTCCTTTTTGGATTATGCGATGAGTGTCATTGTTTCGCGTGCTTTACCTGATGTACGTGATGGGCTAAAACCTGTTCATCGTCGAATTTTATATGGGATGAATGAATTAGGGGTAACACCAGATAAACCTTATAAAAAATCTGCGCGTATTGTCGGAGATGTTATGGGGAAATATCATCCCCATGGTGATAGTGCGATTTATGAAGCGATGGTGCGTATGGCACAACCGTTTAGCTATCGTCAAATGCTCGTTGACGGGCACGGAAACTTTGGTTCTGTCGATGGTGACGGGGCTGCGGCGATGCGTTATACGGAAGCACGAATGAGTAAAATTGCCTTAGAAATGTTAAAAGATATCAATAAAGATACGATTGATTTTCAAGATAATTACTCACAAGAAGAAAAAGAACCGATGGTTTTACCGGCTCGTTTCCCTAATTTATTAGTAAATGGAACGAGTGGGATTGCGGTTGGTATGGCAACGAATATTCCGCCACATAATCTTGGAGAAGTTATCGATGCATTAGGTATTTTAATGAAAAACCCTGATGCGACTGTGAACGAATTGATGGAAGTATTACCGGGTCCTGATTTTCCAACAGGGGCGATTGTTATGGGTAAATCAGGTATTCGTAAGGCCTATGAGACAGGTAAAGGTAAAATTATTATCAGAAGTCGTGTCGAAATTGAACAATTATCGGGAGACCGTGAACGAATTGTTGTAACGGAAATTCCTTATGGTGTCAACAAGGCTAAAATGGTCGAACGTATTGCTGAATTGGCCCGTGAAAAAAGAATTGAAGGCATTACTTATGTTGCTGATGAATCAGGTCGTGAAGGGATGCGTGTTGTTATTGACGTGCGTCGTGATACGAGCGCTAGTGTTGTATTGAATAATTTATATAAATATACATCGTTACAAGTATCTTTTGGCTTTAATATGTTAGCCATCGATAAAGGTGTACCGAAAATTTTAGGATTAAAAGATATTTTATCAAAATATTTAGATCACCAAGTAGAAGTTATTCGTCGTCGAACTGCTTTTGAAAAGAAAAAGGCAGAAGACCGTGCTCATATTTTAGAAGGTTTACGTAAAGCTCTTGACGTAATCGACGAAGTGATTTCAATTTTACGAAGTTCGCGTGAGCCTGAAACAGCTAAGAATACACTGATTGAACGTTTTGATTTAACTCCTATTCAAGCGCAAGCAATTTTAGATATGCGTTTAGTTCGTTTAACAGGACTTGAACGAGAAAAAATTGATAAAGAATACAATGATTTGATGGAATTAATTCGTCATTTAACAGAAATTTTGGGTAGCGAAGTCCGCATTTTAGAAATTATTGAGGATGAATTACAAGATATTAAAATACGTTTTAACGATGAACGTCGTACGGAATTACGTGTTGGTGAATTGACGAATATTGAAGATGAAGATTTAATTGAAGAGGAAAATGTTCTGATTGCCCTAACGGATAATGGCTATGTTAAGCGTATGACCCAAGACGAATTTCAAGTGCAAAATCGTGGAGGGCGTGGCGTTAAAGGTATGGGCTTAGGCGAGGACGATACGATTAAGTCGATGATATCTTGTTCAACGCATGACACTTTATTATTCTTTACAAATTTAGGTAAAGTTTATAGTACAAAAGGTTATGACATTCCAGAATTTGGTCGTTCAGCAAAAGGTTTACCAATTGTCAACTTAATTAATATTGAAAAAGATGAGTTTGTTAAAGAATTGATATGTATTCGTGCGGAAGATACAAAAGACAATTACTTATTCTTTGTTACGAAATCTGGTGTGGTTAAACGTTCTGACGCAAGTGAATATTCAAGTATTCGCAACAATGGATTACGAGCGATTAATATGCGTGAAGATGATGAACTGATTCAAGTTTTAGTTACGGACGGCACCAAAAATATTATTATCGGCACCCACGATGCTTATGCCATGGTATTCAATGAAGAAGATATCCGTGTTATGGGACGTACCGCAACAGGTGTGCGAGGTATAAAATTACGTGCAGGTGATTATGTTGTTGGAGCTTCCCTTTTAGATGCACAGAGTGAAGTATTAGTCGTTACTGAAAATGGCTATGGTAAACGAACTTCTGCCGATGAATATCCTGTTAAAAAACGTGGTGGTATGGGTGTGAAGACTTCTAAAATTAGTCAGAAAAGCGGAAAATTAGCTGGCATTGTAACTATTAATGATCCAGAGACGGAAGACTTGATGTTAATGACTGATCAAGGTATTGTTATTCGCTTTACTGTCGACAGTATTTCAAAAACATCACGAGCAACACTCGGTGTTAAAATGATTCGTGTAGATGATGAATCCGTAGTTAGCTCTGTTACAAAAATCTTGCGGTCAAATGATTTAGACGATGAGGAAACAACTGAAAATGAGGAAAAATCATAAACCTTACGCAAAATTTGTTAATCGTAGGAAATTAATCAAAATATGTGTTGAAACCTTATTTTAAAAAGAGTATAATATAGAAATGTGAGTATTTAGCAGCAATGCTATCCACTCCTTGCTCATTATGAGCCGAAAAGACCAAAAGGAGGTGCAGTTATGAGTCAACCAACTAAGTACGAAATTTTATACATTATTCGTCCTGATATGAACGATGATGCTAAAAAAGAATTAGTAGAACGTTTTGATGGAATTTTACGCGATAATGGAACAACAGTTGTTGAGTCTAAAGACTGGGCGAAAAAACGTTTTGCATATGAAATTAACGATTACAAAGAAGGTATTTACCACTTAGTAAACGTTGAAGCAACTGATGCAAAAGGTATCGATGAGTTCGCTCGTTTAGCTCGTATTAGTCGTGATATTTTACGTCATATGATCGTAAAAATTGAAGACTAATAATGTTTCACGTGAAACACTTTGAAGGAGGATTTGGAAATGAATAATGTTCAACTAATAGGTCGTTTAACTAGAGACGTCGAAATAAGACACACTTCTTCTGGAACTGCTGTTGGTAGTTTTACCCTTGCGGTAAACCGTAGTTTTCAAAATCAACAAGGTGAGCGTGAGACAGATTTTATTAATTGTGTGATTTGGAGAAAACAGGCAGAGATCTTAGCTCAATATACGAGAAAAGGTTCGCAAATTGCTGTTGATGGTAGAATTCAAGTTAGAAACTATGAGAATCAACAAGGTCAAAGAGTATATGTGACTGAAGTTATTGTTAATAACTTTTACTTCATTGAGACACGCGCTCAAACAGAACAACGACCACAAAGTAATGATTATGGTAATAACAGTAATTCTTTCTCTCAACCATCAAACAACAATTTCCAAAATCAAAACAATTATTCATTGAATAATGATTATAATCAAAATAGTTCTCCATTTTCTGAATTTTCAGATGGTGGACCGATAAATCTATCAGAAGATGATTTACCATTTTAATTCTAGAATAGCTAGAATCGATAAGGAGGAATAAACATGGGTCAACGTCGTGGCGGAAGACGCAGAAGAAAAGTATGTTTCTTCTGTGCTAACCATATTGATCACCCTGATTACAAAGATGTTGAATTATTAAAACGATTCATCTCAGAAAAAGGTAAAATTTTACCTCGTCGTGTAACAGGTACTTGTGCGAAACACCAACGTGCTTTAACATTAGCAATTAAACGTGCAAGAATTATGGGCTTATTACCATTTACAGTACAAGACTAATAGTTATCAAAGGTGCATTCTATACAGAATGCACCTTTTTGTTTCACGTGAAACATTTTGATGGTGTTAGAATGGATTGGAATGGTGAATGTGGTATAATATATGATATGAATTGAGGTGTTAATATTAATAAAGAAAAGATTTTAAAACTATTACAGCAATTTCATGAATTGAGTTATAGTTGGCAAATTTATAGTGTGACCGCTATTTATTTGTGTATTACCATCATTGCTTTTGTAATGAAGTGGGAAATTGGTATTCTTTTACTCGTTTTATTTGCATTAATACTTTGTCTCATGGTTTATAATATTAATCGCTTTTTATTTAGTGTTAATGTCGTAGCTAGTAAGTTAGTGATGAACTTAGATAGTATTAAAGAAGATGTGTTTAACCATAATCCGATGGGAATCTTGATGTACGATGATGAACATCGTGTGATATGGGGAAATCACTCTGCTCTATCTATTATCAATAAAAATGATATTGTTGGGAAAAAACTTGACCAAATTTCTGATGAATTCGAAACTGTGCTGGGATTTGATGCTGATTGGCATATCATGCAGTTCGCAGGGAAAATGTATAAAATCGCACATAAACCAAGTCTAAAAGCAATCTATTGGATTGATTTTGAAAAAGAATATGAAATCATAGTGAATAAAAAATATAATCAATTAGTGTTTGGATATTTATTAATTGATGACTATGATGAATTGGTTCAGTCTTTAAACGATCAAGAAGTCGCTGATTTTGACGCTACATTAGTGACAAGGTTGAATGGGTGGGCTCAGACATTTGATGTTTATTTAAAACGCATTGAGGATGATAAATACTTAATGCTCTTAAATAAAATAGGCTTAGAACATATTGAAGCCTCTGAATTTAAATTCTTTAGTGAATTACGTGACGAATACCATTCAAAAAATACCCCTTTGTCATTTAGTATTGGAATTGCTTATGATAATGCTGAACAATTTCATATTAGTGATTTGGCTAAAGAAGCACAATTAAATTTAGATTTAGCATTAGGACGTGGTGGCGACCAAATTGTTGTTAAATCAAGTGATGAATCAGCCCGTTTTTATGGAGGCGAAACACAGTTACAAGGTAATCGAACCAACACGCGTTCAAAATTAGTTTATCAAGCACTCACTAATCAAATTAAGCAAGCGAGTAATATACTCATTGCAGGTCATATCTATCCCGATATGGACTCAATAGGGTCTGCGCTCGGTATTTATAAAATTGTTACCGAACAGCGTAAGACAGCAAAAATAATCGTAAATGAAGCGCAATTCAACTCTGATATTCAACAATTATTATCGAGTCCACAAATTAGTTATAATGTAAAAAATATATTCTTAAACCACGATTCTGTACGCGAGTATATGACATCCAAAACATTGATTATCTTAGTGGATCATCATCGCCCTTCTTTATCTGAAGCAAAAGAATTGCTGGTTAAAGGATATAATACGGTGATTATTGATCATCATCGACGGAGCGAAGATTTTCCAGTTCAAACGGTGCTAACGTATATTGAGCCTTACGCATCTTCTACGGGTGAACTCGTGACGGAATTCTTTATGAATATGCGTAATACGATTGAGTCTTTAAATCATTTTGAAGCGACCGCTTTATTAGCAGGTATTATTGTAGATACAAATAATTTTTCGCATCGAACTGGCTCGAGAACATTTGATGCAGCAAGCTATTTAAAAGGTCGAGGCGCTGATACGGAACAAATTCAACGGATTTTAAAAGAAGATTTAGCTTTGGTAAAAAAAAGAAATCAGCTTATTGAACAAACTGAAATTGTCTTTAACGAATACGCTGTTTCATGTGGAACAGAAGACCAAGTCATTGATAATATCACTGCGGCACAAGCTGCCGATAATATGTTGAATCTAAAAAATGTTGAAGCATCTTTTGTTATTTATCGCAGAAGTCCGGAGACAATTGCAATTAGTGCTAGAAGTATCGGGAAAATAAATGTTCAAAAAATTATGGAAACATTAGGTGGTGGCGGTCATTTGTCAAATGCAGCAACACAAATTAATAATGTAACCGTTGAAGAAGCTAAAAACTTATTATTAACAAAAATTGAGAATAGGCGGGATTAGTAATGAAAGTTATTTTATTATCAGATGTAAAGAAACAAGGTAAAAAAGGTCAAGTCATTGAAGTATCAGAAGGCTATGGTCGAAATTTCTTAATCAAAAATGGGCTAGCCAAATTAGCTGATAATGCAGCAATGAGTCAATTGAAAGCTGAAAATGCGTTTAAAGCTAAAAAAGCCGAAGAGGAATTACAAGAAGCCAAAGAATTAAAAAAACTAATTGAGGATGAAAAAACAGTGGTTGTCATTAAAGCTAAAGCTGGAGATGGCCGTTTGTTTGGTACAATTCCAACAAAACAAATTGCTGAAGAATTAAATAAGCAATATAAAATTGAGATTGATAAACGTAAAATTCAATTGGAGCAAAATTTATCTTCATTGGGTTATCATCATGTGGATGTTAAATTACATCATGATGTAATAGCCAAAATTAATGTTCATGTTGTAGAAGCATAATAAGGAAAATTGGAAACGATAGTGTAAGCAACTGTCGTTTCTTTTTATCCGGTTCGACAGATTGGTTTGAGTGGTGTACGAAGTCTCAGAGCGCTTTTATACATTCTTGCACCAACAGTCTATTTAAAGTGCTCATTGGCGTGTTTTGAGATTGCAACTAAATGTATATTTTAGTACACTTATTAAGGATTAAGAAAGAAGGTGTTCATTGTGCAACTAATATCAGAAGAACGTGAAATGCCACATGATATATTAGCTGAGCAATCAGTATTAAGTGCTTTAATAGTTGACCCAACAAAAATCGGGACAGTACAAGCTATCCTCCAAGCCGATGATTTTTACAAACGCGCACATCAATTAATTTTTGAAGCGATGGAGCGTATATTTGACCGCGATGGTTCATTTGATTATGGGACCTTAATGATTTCTTTGAATGCAACTGATGCATTAGAAAATGCAGGTGGTGAAGAATATCTTGCTGAAATCATCTCAAGAGCACCATCTAGTTATTATATTGAACAATATGCAGCGACTGTTAAAAATCAATCCATATTACGTAAATTGATTGTTGCCTCTACAACGATTATGTCCGATGCTTATCAAGCAGAAGAAGATATTCAAGATGTATTGGATCGCAGTGAAAAACTTATTTTATCAATTGGTGAAAATAATCAAAGTAATCGACCACAAGAAATGAATCGTCTGATTAAAGAAGCGTTTGATAGAATTATTAAACTATCGGAAGAAAAGAGAGACATTGTTGGACTTGCCTCTGGCTATATTGATTTGGATCGATTAACCAGCGGTTTTCAGCCTGATCAATTGATTATTTTGGCTGCCCGTCCATCTGTGGGTAAGACAGCATTTGCGTTAAATATTGCTCAAAATGTTGGTACCAAATCAAAAGTTCCAGTCGTAATATTCTCACTCGAGATGGGGGCGATTGATATGGTGTATCGGATGATTTGTGCTGAGGGTAATATTCATGCTGGAAATTTAAAAACTGGTCAATTAACGGATGATGAATGGAATAGTTTAACAGTAGCTACCGATACATTAAAAAATGCACCAATTTTTATTGATGATACTGCTGGTATTCGAGTCAATGAAATTCGTGCAAAATGTAGACGGTTAAAACAAGAAAATCCTGATTTAGGATTAATTGTGATTGATTATTTGCAGCTGATTGAGGGGAATGGTAGAGAGAACCGTCAACAGGAAGTATCAGAAATATCTCGTCAACTTAAAAAGTTGGCAAAAGAATTAAGCGTGCCAGTCATTGCTTTATCACAACTTTCAAGGGGATTGGAACATCGTCAAAATAAGCGTCCGATGTTGAGTGATATTCGTGAGTCAGGCTCTATCGAACAAGATGCGGATATCGTTGCCTTTTTATATCGCGAAGATTATCATCAACAAGAAGGTGATGAAGAAACGGAAAAAACGGATGATTTACCGGATAATAGTGTTGAAGTAATTTTAGCAAAAAACCGTAGTGGTGCTCGAGACACCGTACGTTTATTGTTTACTAAAGAATACAATAAATTTTCTAGCTTAAGTTATGTACCAGAGCCACCGATGGGATAAGTGTACAATGTAATAAAAATTTGAATGATTAACCTAAAAAAATACGTCCAACTTAAATATCTAAGTTGGGCGTATTTGTATTAATGATTAGCGCCAAACAGAATCAAGAATCATTGTTTGGGTACGATCTGGTCCAACGGAAAGTGTTGCTAATTTAACACCAACTAATTCGGTTATACGGCGAACGTAATTTTGTGCGTTGACTGGTAAATCTTCAAATCGTTGGCAATTTGTGATATCTTCAGTCCAACCAGGTAATTCTTCATAAATTGGGGAACAATCACCTAATACTTTTAAGCTAGCAGGATAGTATTCAATTACTTCACCTGTACTCGTTTGGTAAGCTGTACAGATTTTAATAGTTTCTAATCCAGTTAATACATCAATACTATTCAATGATAGATGCGTAATACCGGATACACGACGTGAGTGACGCATAACAACACTATCAAACCAGCCGATACGACGAGGACGTCCAGTAGTCGTACCGTACTCACGCCCTACTTCGCGAATGGTATGACCGATTTCATCAAATAATTCAGTAGGAAATGGACCATCCCCTACACGAGATGTATAGGCTTTACACACACCAATGACTGTATCAATTTTAGAAGGTCCTACCCCACTACCAATCGTTACCCCACCAGCAACTGGATTGGATGATGTTACGAATGGATAAGTTCCTTGGTCAATATCCAACATAACACCTTGTGCGCCTTCAAACAATACGCGTTTACCTTGGTCGATAGCATCATTTAAGATGACCGATGTATCCGTTACATATTGTTTAATTTGTTGACCATATTCATAGTATTCTTCGAAAATATCGTCAAATTGTAATGGTTCACCACCATAGAGTTTCATGATTAAATTATTTTTTTCAGCTAAATTTATACGAAGTCTTTCTTCAAAAATCTCTTTATCTAATAAATCGGCGATACGGATACCGACACGAGCTGCTTTATCCATATAGGCTGGACCGATACCTTTATTCGTAGTGCCAATTTTATTATCGCCTTTAGATGCTTCTTGTGCTTTATCTAATTCGATATGATAAGGTAAAATTACATGAGCACGGGAAGAAATACGTAAATTATCCGTTGCTACGCCCTCTTTGTGGAGATAATTCAATTCTTCAATGATAGATTTAGGATTGACTACCACTCCGTTTCCGATAATACTAATTTTCTCTTTAGCAAAGATACCAGAAGGAATGAGATGTAACTTATATGTTTTACCATCGAATTTGATGGTATGACCAGCGTTATCGCCGCCTTGATAACGTGCGACTACTTCAGCATTTTCACTGAGAAAATCAGTGATTTTACCTTTCCCTTCATCGCCCCACTGAGTACCTACAACAACTACAGATGACATTTTTTTACCTCGATTCGTCATTATTCGTATGATGATATGGTTCAACATGCACATCGCAATCATACACACTATAATTATACGATAAAATTCGTTCAATGTCTTCCGTAATATGATGTGATTCGATAACAGATAGGTTTCCATCTATTTCAATTGTCACATCGACATATATTTTATTACCGCTTAGACGAGCACGTAAATTGGAGACATTGTATACTTTTGGGTGTTTCATAATAATAGTATAGTATTTTTGTAACTCCTCTTTGTCAAACCCATCCGACAATACAAAGGATGATTCTTTAAAAATTTCAAAAGCGGTACGAATGATTAATAAAGAGACAATAATAGAAATGACCGTATCTAAAAATGGTATGCCGATTTTCACGCCAAGCGCGCCAATGAATGTACCAAAACTGATAAGTAAGTCATTACGCATATCGGCAACTGTTGCTTTTAAACCAAGACTATTGGTTTTAATAGCCATTTTTTTGATAGAGCGGCGGGTAAGTGCTAGTATTAACATCGATATCAGTGATACATAGGTAGCTTTAAGATCAGTCTGTTGATATTCTCCAGCAATTAAACGGGAGATACTACTTGAAAATACTTCGAATCCAATAGTAAACATAATGACGGCAGTAATAAAGCTAGCAAGTGTTTCAAATTTTGAGTGATCGAAATGGTGATCATCATCTGCAGGCTTTTTAGCTAATTGTAAACCAATAAAAACAGATAGAGAGGAAAAAATATCGGATAAATTATTCAGTCCATCTGCCTGGAGTGACATTGATTGAAAGTAATGTGCTGTAATTAATTTCATAACAGCTAAAAATAAATAAATAAAAATACCAATAGCTGCCCCACGTGCAGCTATTGTTGTATTTTTTTGATAATCCATGTTAGGAATCCTCTTTTCATGTGAACCTTAGCGATAGATAGCCCAGTAATTGAGTCCTTCTTTTAGAAAGATTGAGGCATCAATACCTTGTAAGCTAAACATTTTTTTAGCATTATCATTAGGATCATTGACATATACTTTTTTGCCATCATAACCGCGTATTAATAAAATATGCCCTACTTCTGTAAAAAATCCTGGGCTAACGGATGCAACAATAACTTTACCTTGTTGTAAGGCCTGCATCGCTTCGTAGAAATTGGAACCAAAATTTTCAAATTGATAGCCGTGTGTTGATGCAAAGTCATAGAAAATTTGCCAAGATGTTCCTTGATTGTGAATATAATAATTATTGCCACTCCACTTAATAATTTCTTCAGGCTTAATCAGTCTTTTTTGATAATAACTATCGACCATCGCAAGAGATACAATCGCACAACCATTTTCACCCAATTGATTGGTGGTATTAGTACCGTAGGATAGCGCCCGCCACTTGGCATCTTTTTGAAGCAGTAAGGGGATATCTAATTGTTCAGTTGCAGCATCCGTTTCTTGTGCTGGATGTTTGGGTAAAAATAAAAAGCCACTCTCTTCAATATCCGTATTGGTCGATTTTAGCGCACTAACAATATCGTCTTGAGCGTGAAAATAGGATCGATAGTTCTCCTTAATAAAGGCAGAAACTTTATCGGCTAATCGCTTATCGTGTAAATTTGAGCCATTTAAAATGTCTGCAAAAGTATGATTGATATCAGCTACGGTTGTTTGTTCTGTTGTTAATGCATCAGTTGTTTGAGTCGTAGTTTCTAGATTACTTTGTAATTGTTGTTCTGATTCTTCTTTTAAAAAATTAATCGAGATTAAACTAAATAATATTAAGCTCAAAGTGAGAATAATCATACTTCGATGCATTTTTCGCTGCATGTAAAACCTCCAATAATATTAATATAGCTAGTTTAACATAAAACCGGTGCTGGAGGTATCGATTGAGAATTTTTTTAAAAAATTGTAATATTTTATATGATGTTATAAAATGTGACATGAGAAGTTATATTTTCGTTGACGCCCATGACATTTGTTCATATAATAAGAATAAAATTTTAGGAGGTTATAATGATGGCGCATAAAGAGATAAAAAAATCCTTACCTATCTTTCCAATTGGCACAGTGATGCGTTTAACGGGATTAACGGCAAGGCAAATTCGATATTATGAAGACTATCATTTAATTTCACCTGAAAGAACTAATACAAATCGTCGGCTATACTCGTTAAATGACATCGATCGTTTGTTAGAAGTAATGGATATGATTGATGACGGGATGACGTTGAAAGGCATACAAAAGCATTATCAAAAAAAAGCAGATAACGTAAATTCGATGAATAATCATACATTAACGGATCAAGATGTACGCCGTATTTTACAAGATGAATTGGATATTAGAATGAGATTTTAAAATTTTGGAGGATGTAACAATGACGTGGACGAAAGAGACAATTATGAAAGATGCGGCGGAGAAAAATGTGCGCTATATTCGCTTAATGTTTACCGATATTACTGGAAGAATTAAAAATGTTGAAGTACCTATTTCACAATTAGAAAAAGCTCTAAACAATCAAATGATGTTTGATGGCTCTTCAATTGAGGGGTTTGTTCGTATTGAAGAAAGTGATATGTACTTAATTCCGGATTATTCAACTTGGTTAACATTTAACTGGGAGGAGCGTCAGGGAAAAGGACGTATTGCTCGTTTAATTTGTGATGTGGAAACACCTGACCACGTCGCGTTTTCTGGAGACCCTCGTAGTAATTTAAAACGTATTTTACGTAAAATGGAGGATATGGGTTTTACTAGTTTTAACTTGGGACCAGAACCAGAATTTTTCTTGTTTAAGTTAGATGAAAATGGTAAAACAACGATGAATCTTAATGATGAGGGGGGGTATTTCGATTTAGCCCCGAATGATTTAGCAGAAAACTGTCGCCGTGAGATTGTTTTAGAATTAGAAGACTTGGGATTTGAAATTGAAGCAAGTCACCACGAGGTAGCATCTGGTCAACACGAAATTGATTGGAAATATAGTGATGCAATTCGTGCGTGTGACTATATTCAAACCTTTAAATTAATTGTAAAATCGGTTGCTCGTCGTCATAATTTACATGCGACCTTTATGCCAAAACCGGTATTTGGTATTGCTGGTTCGGGGATGCATTGTAATTTATCATTATTTAATGAAGATGGAAATGCTTTTTATGATCCTGAAACAGAAGATGGGCTATCACAGACAGCAAAATACTTTATTGGTGGGTTATTGAAATATGCTCGTGCTTATACGGCTATTTGTAATCCGTTAGTTAACTCATACAAACGTTTGGTGCCAGGCTATGAAGCGCCCGTTTATATTGCGTGGAGTGGTCAAAATCGTTCGCCATTGATTCGTATTCCGGCCGCTAGAGGTAATTCAACACGTGTTGAGGTTAGAAGTGTCGATCCATCAGCTAATCCATATTTAGCACTGTCTGTTTTATTAGCAGCAGGCTTAAAAGGCATTGAAGATAAAATTGAGCCACCGCTAGCTGTGGACCGCAATATTTACACGATGACACGTGAAGAACGTTTGGCTGAAGGTGTGCACGATTTACCAGGTTCATTACGTGAAGCGTTGAAAGAATTGAAAAAAGAACCTGTTATTTTAGATGCTTTAGGTGAGCATATTGCTCAAAACTTTATTGCTGAAAAAACAATTGAATATTTCTCTTATCAAAAACAAGTAACACAATGGGAATTAGATAAATATTTAAATTTATATTAAGCAATCACTGAGTAATAGATAAATATTACCCTACTGAATATTGACTTTGGAGAATAGGATGCGTAAAATATCAGTAAAGACAGCGTACTTTAAAAATGTTCGAGAAGCATTCAAGTAACTGATTAATGTTTTATAATATTTTTCTGATACAAAGATAACTTTCTGGACTTTTTTGAGTACCGGAAAGTTTTTTTTTAGGAAGGATGTTGACATGATAGCGAGTTGTCCAATTATTGCACTAGATTTTGCCAATCGAGAGGAATGTTTTACATTTTTAAATCAGTTTGATAATCAAGCGTTGAATATTAAAGTCGGTATGGAACTGTATTATCAAGAAGGTAATGACTTAATTGATACATTATTATTAAAAGGACATCATATTTTTTTAGATTTAAAATTACACGACATCCCTCATACGGTGGAGTCTGCAATGAAAATACTAGCAAGTAAAGGAGTATCGATGGTTACTGTACATGCTAGCGGTGGTAGCGAAATGATTAAGGCAGCTAAAAGAGGATTGAATGCCGGAGCGATTCAGGGACAACCAAAACCTATTTTATTAGCAGTGACCCAATTAACCTCTCTCTCGCAACAAGAAATGCAAGAAGAACTATTAATACCAGTGACTCTCAAGGACAGTGTACAACATTATGCTCAATTAGCAATGGCTTCGGGCGCTGATGGCATTGTTTGTTCCCCGCTAGAAGCTCCTTTATTAAAAGACCGTATCGGTACAGGAGCAATTATTGTAACACCAGGTATTCGTAATCCTTCTTATGTTGTAGGTAGCGACGATCAAACACGTGTGACTACTCCTTATCAAGCGGCATTGAATGGCAGTAATTTTATTGTTGTTGGACGTCCAATTACGCAATCAGATAATCCGCAGAGAATGTATGAAGTGATGAAAGATGCATTTAACAAAGGACAAGGTGAATCAAAATGGAACAATTAATTGCGACATACTTATTAAATATTGGTGCTGTAAACTTAAATCCACAAGAACCGTATACATGGACGAGTGGTTTAAAGGCACCGATTTATTGTGATAATCGATTAATTATTAGTCATCCGGATGTACGATTGGAGATTGCACAAGCGATGGTTCAAGTAATTAAAAAACAATTTCCAGATGTAGAAGTTATTGCTGGAACAGCTACAGCTGGGATACCACATGCGGCTTTAGTTGCTCATCTACTGCAATTACCGATGGTTTATGTACGTTCAAGTGCGAAAGCACATGGTACAAAAAGTGCCATTGAAGGCAGATTAGACAAAGGTAGTAAAGTTGTGATGATTGAAGATTTAATTAGTACAGGTAAAAGTGTGATTCAAGCAGCAAATTTTGTTAAAGCAGAAGGAGCAGAAGTATTAGGATGTGTTGCGATATTTAATTATTTGTTAGCAACTGGTCAACAAGCATTTGAACAATGTCAATTACCGTTGTACACACTCTCTAATTATCGCGCCTTAATAGAAGTAGCGACGCAACAAGCTTCTCTTAGTCAATATAAAGCTACGTTAGAAAAATGGTATCAAGACCCAGTCGCTTGGTCAGAACAAGTTAACTAATGCTATGTAGCTCAAATGATAATGTTATTAATGGTTGAGTGGCGGTGGAATATGAAAACATATCGAAAAGTGTGTAGGTTCAATATAATGAACATGTGTTAACACTGTAGAGTATTTTTGGTTGTATATCATTGGTCCAGTGATAAAGTTCACGTCCTACTTGTATATGCAAGAAAGAAAAGAATTCCGAACTTTTAACCAGATTATGTGCATTATTGTCAGTGTTTTTGCTATACTAGAGACAGAGTAAGGAGTAGGAGGGCGAAAGGATGGAGCCGCAGTCAAAAAAAACAAAAAGAAATCAAAGAATTGTCTATATTAGCCAATATTTTATTTCTCATCCCAATCAATTAGTCAGTTTATCCTATTTTGCTGATTATTTTGCCTGTGCAAAATCGTCAATTAGTGAAGATATCGATTTTATTCGTGATGTTTTCCAGTACAATCAATTAGGAACCATTCAAACAATTGCTGGTGTACAAGGCGGCATGATTTATTTACCGACTTTACCAGAACAAGAAGAACAGTCCTTGATGGCACATATTCAAGCAGAATTAGCGTCTGGTAAGCGTATTTTACCAGGTAATTATGTTTATTTAGCCGATTTGTTACAAAAACCACACTTATTAGATGCGATTGCTAAATTAATTGCCTCTAAATATCAATCATTAAATCTTGATGCTGTCGTTACGATTGAAACAAAGGGTATTGGTTTATGTGTTGAAGTTGCCAGATACTTAAATATTCCGCATGTGGTAGTAAGACGAAGTTCTTCGGATATGGACGGCTCAACGATTTCTGTCAATTATGTCTCTGGCTCTCATCAACGAGTTTCTAAGATGGAATTATCCAAAGCTAGTTTACAACCCGGTAGTCGTGTGTTAATTATCGATGATTTCTTACGTAATGGTGGTACAATGCTAGGGTTGATGTCATTAATTGAAGAATTTGATTGTAAAACTGTCGCGCGATGTGTGTTTGTGGAAAGTACGAACAAAGATCCACAACCACTACCGGCTTATGATTCATTATTAAAAGTTGAAATTGTATATAACAAAGAAGCGTCGCGTTTTGAATTGCAAAGTGAATTGGGAAATTTTTTTGATAAAAAATAAAAAAATGCCAATCGTAGCAGTCATTTCGTGATATAATAAATTGAACAGACTTTTTTACGAGGAGTGTTTTGATGGATAATCGTATAGCAGTCATTTTAGCTGCTGGCAAAGGAACAAGGATGAAGTCGAGTCTCTATAAAGTACTGCATCCAGTTTGTGGTTTATCGATGGTTGAGCATGTGGTTAGAGCGGTAAAAGAGAGTAATGTCAATCAAATTGTGACAATTGTCGGTTATGGAGCAGAACAAGTCAAGTCTGTTTTAGGCGACCAGTCGGAGTATGCGTTGCAGGAAGAACAATTAGGCACCGGGCATGCTGTTTTACAAGCGGAAGCGATTATTGGTCGTGAAAAAGGACAGACCTTGGTTATTTGTGGTGACACACCATTATTATCAGGTGCAACATTGAATCAATTATTTGCTTATCACGAATCGACTCATTCACACGCGACGGTATTAACAGCGGTTGCTGATGATTCGACAGGATATGGTCGTATTGTGCGTTCGCCCCAAGGACAAGTTGAACGTATCGTAGAGCAAAAGGATGCGACAGATGAAGAAAAGCAAATTAAAGAGATTAATACAGGAACTTATGTATTTGATAATGAAAAGTTATTCAATGCATTGACACGTGTAACTAATGATAATGCACAAGGTGAATATTATTTACCGGATGTGATTGAGTTAATTAAAGCAGACGGTGGGATGGTTTCAGCTTATATTATGGATGATATGAATGAGGCACTGGGCGTTAATGATCGTGTCGCATTAGCGCAAGCATCACAATTAATGACTCAACGCATCAATGAAAAACATATGCGTCAAGGTGTGACGATTATCAATCCACTGAATACTGTCATTGAAGCTGATGTTGTGATTGGTGAAGATACGGTAATTGAACCAGGCGTGTATTTAAAAGGTAATACAGTGATTGGTCGCAATTGTTTGATTGGTACGAATTCTGAAATTGTGGATAGTAACATCGAACAGGACGTACAGATTACGCAATCGGTTATTGAGCAATCCACTGTACAACCAGGCGTAACGATTGGTCCCTTCGCACACTTAAGACCGAATAGTCATCTTGGTAAAAATGTCCATATCGGTAATTTTGTTGAAGTAAAAAATAGCACAATTGACGAGGATACTAAAGCAGGACATTTAACATATATTGGCGATGCAGATTTAGGAAAAAATATTAATATCGGTTGCGGCACGATATTTGTCAATTATGATGGCAAAAATAAACATCGTTCATCAGTTGGCGATAACTCATTTATCGGCTGCAATGCGAACATTGTCTCACCGGTTCAAGTGGGAGCACGCGCATTTATTGCAGCAGGTACAACGTTAACGAAAGATGTTCCGGCAGAAGCATTAGCAATTTCTCGTGTGGAGCAACGTAATATTGCAGATTATTGGGATAAGCTGCAAAAAAAATAATTTCAGTCATCAAAATTAATAAATAAAATGGAGGTATATTTCGTGGCAAAGGCACATTATAAAGATCCAAAGTTAAAAATTTTCTCGTTGAGTTCCAATCGTCCATTGGCAGAGAAGATAGCCAAAGACATCGGTTTAGAATTAGGAGAAATTTCAATTTCACATTTCTCAGATGGAGAGATTAAAGTGAATATTGAAGAAAGTATCCGTGGTGATCATGTTTACGTGGTTCAATCAACCTCTTATCCAGTAAGTGATAATTTAATGGAATTAATGATTATGATTGATGCCTTACGCCGGGCAAGTGCAAAAACAATCAATGTGGTAATACCTTACTACGGTTATGCAAGACAAGATCGGAAAGCACAATCGCGCGAGCCGATTACTGCTAAATTAGTAGCAAATATGTTAACAATGGCAGGTGCTTCTCGTATTGTAGCATTAGATTTACACGCGGCTCAAATTCAAGGTTTCTTTGATATTCCAGTGGATCATTTGATGGGGGCACCATTATTAGCGAATTATTTTATCGAAAATGGATTAGAAGGAGACGATTGCGTCGTTGTTTCTCCTGATCATGGTGGAGTCACTCGTGCGCGTAAATTGGCTGAATTTTTAAAAACACCGATTGCGATTGTTGATAAACGTCGTCCACGTCCAAATGTGGCTGAAATCATGAACATTGTA
The DNA here is from genome assembly GCA_016126655.1 of Aerococcaceae bacterium zg-1292. Classification (GTDB taxonomy): domain Bacteria; phylum Bacillota; class Bacilli; order Lactobacillales; family Aerococcaceae; genus Globicatella. The sequence goes on from CP065955.1 coordinate 26,654, forward strand.
GGCGAAATTAAAGATAAAAAATGTATTATCATTGATGATATGATTGATACTGCAGGTACAATTACCTTAGCTGCAAAAGCTTTGAAAGAAAAAGGTGCACGCGAAGTATATATTTGCTGTACTCATGCGATTCTTTCAGGTGAAGCAGTTCAACGATTGAAGGATGCACCGATTGAAAAAGTAATTATAACTGATTCAATTCAATTATCAGAAGATAAAATGATTGATAAGATGGAAGTTATCTCGGTTGCCCAATTAGTAGGTGAAGCTATCCGTCGTATTCATGAAAATCGTTCAGTAAGTCCATTATTTAGTGAAAAATTCATTCTGTTAGATTAATTCGACGCCAGTGAGTACTCAAAGGTCCGCTACTTTTCTTAGTTCTTGAAACACGAATGTGTGTCTACGACTGTTGATGGAGTTATTTATAGAGCGTTCAACGAGGTACAAACGACTAATGTTACATAAAAGAATGTCAATCATCTCCTATTTCAATTGAATAGGGGATGATATTTTTTTCTTTCTATTTCTTTTCATGGTAAAATATTGGTTAAATGAATGAAAAGTTTAAAGGAGAATTTATCAAAAATGTTTAATCATCCAGATGATAGCTTAACGTTACATACCGATTTATATCAAATTAATATGTTAAAAACCTATTGGGATGACGGTATTGTCGACCGCCATGCTGTATTTGAAGCGTATTTTAGAAAAAATCCATTTGACAATGGGTACGCAGTATTTGCTGGTTTGGAACGAATTGTTCATTATTTACAAGCACTTCGATTTAGTGAAGCAGATATTGAATATTTACGCTCATTGAATATGTATCCGGAAGCCTTTCTTAATTACTTAAGTGATTTTAAATTTACGTGTAGTGTACGTAGTTTAGTAGAAGGGGAATTATGTTTTGCTAATGAACCACTGATTCAAGTGGAAGGTCCTCTAGGGCAATGTCAATTAGTCGAGACAGCGCTTTTAAATATTTTAAATTACCAAACCCTTGTTGCAACTAAAGCATCACGTATCCGCAGTGTCATCGGTGAAGATGATAAGCTATCCGAATTTGGTACTCGACGTGCCCAAGAGATGGAAGCAGCAATTTGGGGGACTCGTGCCGCTTATATTGGTGGTTTTGATACGACTAGTAATGTTCGTGCCAGCAAATTATTTGGAATTCCTGTATCCGGCACGCATGCTCATTCATTAGTTCAAGCATATCGTGATGAATATACTGCATTTAAGAAATATGCTGAGTCACATAAAGATGTTGTCTTTTTAGTTGATACTTATGACACTTTACGCTCTGGTGTTCCGACTGCTATTCGCGTTGCGCAAGAAATGGGTGATAAGATTAATTTTAAAGGTGTTCGTATTGATTCAGGCGATATGGCTTATCAGTCAAAACGGATTCGCGAACAATTGGACGAAGCAGGATTCCCAGATGCGCATATTATTGCTTCCAACGATTTAGATGAAAAATTTATTTTAAACTTGAGAATGCAAGGAGCTAAAATTGATGATTGGGGCGTAGGAACCAAACTAATTACTGCATTTGATCAGCCATCATTGGGTGCCGTTTATAAATTAGTAAGTATCGAGGATGAAAATGGTACAATGGTACCGACGATGAAAATTTCAAGTAATGCAGAAAAAATGTCTACACCAGGTGTCAAACAAGTATGGCGTATTACGCGAAACAGTGACGGAAAATCGGAAGGTGATTATATCGCACTTATCGAAGAACGTCCTGACCAGTTGGAAGAATTGTATATGTTCCATCCGGTTCATACGTATATTAATAAAACGGTTAAAGATTTTACGGCTAAACCACTATTGGTTGATATTTTTAAAGAGGGTTCATTGGTATATGAGTTACCAACCTTGGAAGAAATTAAGCAATATGCCAATAAAACCATTAGTGCTTTATGGGATGAATATAAACGAATTTTAAATCCAGAAAAATATCCAGTCGATTTATCACAAAAATTATATGACGAAAAAATGGATAGTATTAAGGAAATTCGTCAAAAAGTAGATAAATTCGTTGCTGATAATGAACTAGAACAATCATAATGTGACAGCGAGTGCCGAGAAAAGAACCACTAGAGAAAAATGGCAGCGTGTCCGTAGCAGAAAGAAGCACTTGTTGAAGTGCCAGTCATTTTAATACATCGGAACTGAATACACATGGTGTGAGAAAGGACATTGTTTCGCGCGACGCTGAGACTTATGGAGGACCCACTGGAGGAAGTTCACGGCGTGCGTAGAGCATAGAGGGAAGTTTTTTCAGAGTGGATATCAAGGTAACTCAGGCGAACTAGAGTAAGGAGCAGTATAAAAATGAGACCGTTACAAAAAGAAATCATTGAAACATTGCGTGTGGCTAAAACAATCGAGCCAGCTGTAGAAATTCGTAAAACAATTGATTTTTTAAAAGAATATTTAGTGACAAATGCAGGCCTAAAAACCTATGTATTGGGTATTAGTGGTGGACAAGATTCTACCTTAGCAGGAAAATTAGCCCAATTAGCAGTAGAAGAATTACGGGAGGAAACCGGTGAGCCAGCGTATCAATTTATCGCAGTTCGTTTACCTTATGGTGTACAAAATGATGAAGCGGATGCTTTAGCAGCCTTAGCATTTATAAAACCTGATAAAACCTATACCGTCAATATCAAACCGGCTACAGATGCTTTAGTTGCTAGTTTAGAAGAAAATACATTAATGATTAGTGACTATAATAAAGGCAATATTAAAGCACGTCAGCGCATGGTAGTACAATATGCGATTGCGGGTCAAATGGCAGGAGCTGTGATTGGAACGGATCATGCGGCAGAATCAGTAACAGGTTTCTTTACTAAATTTGGAGATGGAGCAGCTGATATTTTACCGTTGTGGCGGTTGAATAAATCCCAAGGACGTGAGTTACTTAAAACTCTCAAAGCTCCTGAGGCGCTCTATTTAAAAATACCGACGGCTGATTTAGAAGAAGAAAAGCCGATGATTTCAGATGAAGCAGCATTAGGTGTCAGCTATGAAGTGATTGATGCGTATTTGACGGGGCATGTAATTGCCGATAAAGATGCTGAAATTATTGAACAATGGTATTTAAAAACACAACATAAACGTCACTTACCAATCACTATTTATGATGATTTTTGGAAAAAATAAACGGAGAATATTGAGCCATAAAATTATTAGTTGAATAAACCATAGTGCGAGCGTGGGTGTTTTGACTTAAACTATTGGAGCAGAGGTCGCAGCAGCGTCTAGTACTTCAAGAGACAGGTAAAGTGGATAATAAGTCAAGCCGAGCGAGCCTGAGTATAATAAAGTGTGACAACGAGCGTTCTGAAATGAACTCCTGCGGAAAGCCAATGCTGTGCGCATAGCAAACAAAAGCAGAGTGATTCCAGCTCGTTGGAGCAAGAATAAGGGAGTGATAGCATTGTTTCAACAACTAATGATACCCTTTATGCAAGTAACGCTTTTGGCATTTATTTTAACTGCGATTGTTCGTCATATTGCGCGTCATTTTCAATTATTTGACAAGGATCCGCATGATATTCAACAGGGACATCAAACAGCGGTCAGTTATGGTGGTGTTGCTATCTACTTGGCGTTTTGGTTAGGTTCCATTTTAACGATGCCGTATTTGTTAACGAATCCTAATCAATTATGGTTATTGGTAGCCTCAACCATTGTGATTATTGTCGGAATTGTCGATGATGCGCTTGAGTTACGGCCGTGGCAAAAAACTGTCGGTATTTTAATCGCAGCAAATGTCTTGTATTTTAAAGCAGGAATTGAATTTTCATCAGCACTAGTACCCAATATTGATCCGAATCTTTTTCAAATACTGAGCTATCTAGCGACGATGCTATGGATTTTTGGTGTGACCAATGCGATTAATCTTATCGACGGTGTTGATGGCTTGGCAAGTTCTGTCACCATTGTTAGTTTGGTAACTTTGACCATTACTACGTATTTTTTTAGTTTATCGATTCGGATGAGTTTTTTAATGATGTTACTGTTGCTGATAGCATCCATTATTGGCTTTCTGCCTTTTAATTGGGCACCAGCGTCGATTTATTTAGGGGATACGGGGGCATTATTTATCGGCTTTATGTATGCGGCTTTATCGGTTTCTAATTTAAAAAGTGCGAGTTTATACTCATTGCTTGTGCCCGTATTAATTTATTTGGTACCGATATTTGATGCTAGTTATGCGATGTTAAGACGTCTATTAACCAAACAAGCGATTGGACAAGCGGATCAAGAACACTTACATCATCGTTTGTTGCGATTTGGTTTTTCTAAAAAACAAGTAGTATATGCCATGATTAGTTTTGCATTTATATTTTCAATCATTGCGATTGCGTCACATATTTGGCCTAAATTACGATTTGTTTGGTTATTCATTGCACTACTCGTTGTCATTGGCTTAATACGATTAATGTATCATTTATCAAAAAAAGAATAACCTGAATGAGAGAGAGGGGAATTATGTTGAAAACAGCGTTTATAGTAGATAGCACTGCAGGAATCAATGAACAATTAAAAGCTCATCCAGATGTTTACGAAGTGAGTTTAACGGTTCAGTTTGCTGACGGTGAAATATTTAATGATACGACTGACGAAGCGAGTGTGGTCGCTTTTTATCAAAAATTAAAGCAAGAAAGTACATTACCGAAAACAGCACAACCTTCTCCCGGAGAATATTATCAGTTAGTGGAACAATTAGTTGATAAAGGTTATGATAGTGTGATTGCGATTCATTTATCTGGTCAATTAAGCGGCACCTATCAAACAGCAAGTATGATTTTACAGGAATATCAAGCTAAGCTAAAGACAGCGTGTATCAATTCAAAAGGGACATCGGTTGTCATTGAAAATATGTTAGAACAAGCCTTACAGTTTTATGAACACGAGAGATTATCATTTGAACAGATAGTGAGTCAACTCGAATGGTTAGCGACAGAATCGCATATTTACATGATGATTGAGGATTTAAATAATTTAGTAAAAGGTGGTCGTTTATCGGCTACAAATGCCTTTTTGGGTGGATTGTTGCAAATAAAACCATTACTGGAATTTACTGAAACGGGAGAAGTTGCTTTATTTGAAAAAATTCGTACCGAAAAACGCGTGTATCGCCGTTGGGCTGAATTAATTCAAGCGGCATTAGATAAATATCCAAAAGGAATTCATGTACGCTTTGGTCATGGTAATGCATTAGAAGCTGCTAAAAAAGCGCAACAGATGATGCAAGAACTGTTTCCGCAAGTGCTATCGTTTGGTATTGGTTATTTGACACCTGTTGTGGGTGTACATGGTGGTAATGGCGTTCAAGGAATTGCGATTATTCCAGCAGCAGATGGGATTGAATAATGATGGAACAAAATTTTTATAGTATTGCAGAAGCTTTTGAATACGAAATTGAAATAAAAAAATCTCGTTTTATTACGTACTTAATGCCGATTGATAGTGAAGAGCAAGCGCAACAATTGATTGGCCGAATAAAAAAAGAACACTACAAAGCGAATCATCATTGCAGTGCTTATGTATTGAATGAGGATGCATCTATTCAACGCATGAGTGATGATGGTGAACCATCAGGGACAGCTGGTGTACCGATGCTGGAGGTATTAAAAAAGCAGGAGTTAACAAATATTTTAGCTGTTGTGGTTCGGTATTTTGGCGGTACAAAATTAGGTGCAGGCGGCTTAGTAAGAGCATACAGTGGTGCCGTGAGTGAAGCTTTAGCAAATGCAGTGTTGATTCAAAATATTACACAAAGTATAATTGAGCTAACGCTTAGTTATGCTCAAGTGGATGCTTTTCAATATCATCTAGCAAAAAATGAAATTGAAGCAACGGTACTCGATACACAATATACTGATAAAGTAAGTTATCAATTAGCGATTGATTTATCAAAAGTAGAGCGAGTTAAAGAATATTTACTTTCTCTATTTAATGGTCAATTCGAGTGGCAAGAGATTGGAGAACAACGCGTCAATATTCCAATTAATCGTTAATACGATAAGGAAAAGAGGAGGAATTTAATGAAAACAGCAATAATTGTAGACAGCGTAGGATATTTATCTGCTGACCTACTTTCACATCCTGATATTTATACGGTTAATTTGATGGTTAATTTTAATGATGGCACTGTGATGAATGATTCCAGTGATGAAGCAGAAGTTTTCGCGTTTTATAATCGCCTAGAAAAAGAAACTCAGTTACCAACGACGTCACAACCCACAGTTGGTAGTTATTATTCATTATTAGATAAATTGGTTGAGAAAGGATATGATACCGTATTTTGTATCCATTTATCAGCTGCAATTAGTGGGACGTATCAATCGGCTGTGATGGTGACTAATGAGTATAAAGAAAAAATAACTGCGTATTGCATTGATTCAAAAGGTGCTGCCGTAGGGATGGAAGCATTGGTTAAAGCGACACTTACCTTAATTGAGCTTGGTGATTCAGCAGATAGTATTGCTAAAAAATTAACATGGTTAGCTGAAAATATTCGTATTTATTTTATGGTCGAAGATTTGTCGAACTTAGTAAAAGGTGGACGTCTTAGTGCAACAAGTGCTCTTTTAGGCAGTATGCTGCAAATAAGACCGATTCTTTCTTTTGATGAGCAAGGAAAGATTGTATTATTCGAGAAAATTCGTACCAATAAAAAAGTCTATAAACGCTGGTTTGAATTAGTTGCTCAAGCAAAAAGTCAATATCCTAAAGGGATTAATGTGGCTTTTTCACAAGCGGATGCGTTAAGTGATGTCCAAGAACTATCTCGAGCATTAAGAGCAGAGCAATCTGAGATTGAGATTTCGATTGCTACACTAGGACCAGTTGTGGGTGCTCATACGGGACGTAGAGCAAAAGGTTTAGGGATTATACCGAGTATTGAAAATTATCCTGCGTAATGGTCATTATTTATTGTTATTTTAGAAGACAGATTGAAGTATTGCGATTTCAGTCTGTCTTCTTTAGGCATAATATTATGTGTTAGAGTAGAAATTTAAGCACGTATACGATATGATGGAAGCATGAAATGAGACACATACAAACAGTACGCCAAGGAGGAAAAAGTGTGATAACAGGTTTACAACTCGGGTTATATACATTAGGTGATCATATAGCTGATCCGATTACTAAAAAACGTTATACTGCTACTGAACGTATCCATAATATTGTTGAAATGGCTACATTAGCAGAACAAGCAGGTTTTGATATCTTTCAAGTCGGTGAGTCTCATCAACCAATGTTCGTAAGCCAAGGGCATTTAGTCCTACTCGGTGCGATTGCTCAGGCAACCTCAACAATTCGCTTGTCATCTGGAGCAACGATTATTGGTGTAGCCGATCCGGTTAGGGTTTATGAGGAGGCTGCTACTATCGATTTAATTTCGAATGGACGAATGGAATTGTTGTGTGGTCGTTCAGCCCGCACAGGTATTTATGAAACCTTGGGTTATGATTTAAACGATTATGAAGCATTATTTGAAGAAAAATTCCAGTTATTAAAATTGATTAATCAACGAGAATTTGTGACCTGGTCAGGCGAATACCGTACACCGTTGAATAATGTACAAATTTTACCGCGGTCAATACAAGCAGAGGGGTTGCCGATTTGGCGTGCAGTAGGCGGTAGTTTAGCATCCGCAGAGCAAGCCGGACGTAATGGTGATGCGATTTGCGTAATGGATTACAGCTGGGAAATGGAGCGCTACCGTTCATTGATTCAACATTATCGCAATCATGCTATGAGTGAAGGCCATGAAGTTCAACAATTACCAGTAGCGATAGCGGGTTATTTATTTGCGCACGAGTCAAACCAACAAGCAATTGATGCTTATTATCCGTATGTTAAAGCGGGTTCTATGCAAGTGAATAATCAAACTATCGACAAACAGGAGTTTCAACAAGCGGACCAATTGTCAACGCTCATTAATGTCGGCAGTCCATCTTTTATCGTAGAAAAAATGTTGAAGCAGTATGAAGAGTTAGGACATCAACGTTTTATCGGGCACATTGATTTTGGTGGGGTGTCGTTTGAATCAGTCAAGCGTACCTTAACACTATTAGGGGAACAAGTGGTACCTCAAATTAAAAAATATACTAAATAGGTAGTTAGAGTGGCAATTGATATCAAGCAATTGTCACTTTTTTTGTGTATTTATTAGTAAGAGGTGAATAGTGGTGAATAGACAACAATTAGCAGGACGGCAGATGACACTCAATGAATATGAACAATTGATAGGACAATTATCTGAAGCTGAGCATCAGTGGTTGAGTCAGCAACAACAAGTGGATGCAGTGATTCGTATAAAAGGAACCTTGCGCTGCCAGCGTTGTAATAATCAACAACATTTTGAGACAATTCATCCTTCGGTTCATTATTGTACACACTGTATTCAATTAGGGCGACTTACTACAAAAGACACTTTATACCGTTTTTCAAATACATTGATGCCGGAGCTAGAAATGTCTCAGTCTACCTATTTAAGCTGGCGGGGTACATTATCAAACGAACAGCAAAGAGTTTCATCGATGTTAGTTGAACACGTAAGTGATGTTACTAAGGATGATATTGTTGTAGCAGTAACCGGTGCGGGCAAGACAGAGATGATTTTTGAAGTCATTAATCACGTCTTATTAAAAAAAGGCAGAGTAGCCGTTGCCTCCCCACGCGTAGATGTCTGTTTAGAGTTAGCGCCACGTTTGCAACAAGCTTTTAGTGAAGTTGATATGATTGCCCTTCACGGTAAGATGGATGAAGACTTTCGTTATACGCCGTTCGTTGTTTCAACGATTCATCAATTGTGGAAATTCTATCACGCTTTTGATTTAATTATTGTCGATGAAGTCGATGCTTTTCCACTCGCCAATGACGAGGGTTTACATTTTGCTGTTCAACAAGCCTTAAAGCCTAATGGTAAGAAAATATATTTAACAGCAACACCTGACCAATTTTTACAAAATAAGATTAAAGCGAAACAAGCGGAGGTTGCAATTTTACCTGCACGTTTTCATGGGTATCCTTTACCAGAACCAAAATTTTGTTGGGTGGGTGACTGGAAAGAACAGATTCAACAGCATAAAAAAGGAAAATTATGGCAGTTTCTTAAAAAATTTTTGAATGTGGAAGGTGTTAAATTAGTATTTATGCCTTCTATTGAGATGGCTGATTTACTTTATCAATGGATACAAGAAGAAGGGATTGACATTAAGTTAGCAGTAGTCCATTCGCAAGATGCACAGCGCATTGAAAAGGTCCAGCAGCTGCGTAACGGCGAGTTAGATGCGTTAATTACCACGACAATTTTAGAAAGAGGAGTCACCTTTAAAAATTGTCAAGTCGTCATTGTAGGCGCAGAAGATGCAAAATATTCGGATGCAGCACTCATTCAAATGAGCGGTCGTGTAGGAAGAAACCCACAATTTCCTACTGGAGTACTTGTTTACGCTCATTTTGGTATAAGTAGAAAAATGGTTTTAGCCCGTAGAAATATTCGTTCGATGAACAAAGAAGCGAGAAAAAGAGGATTATTAGTGAATGAACCTACATTGTCTAAGATGCCAACAAATGTTTGAACCAACAATGAAATGGCATGATTTATGGTGTTTACAGCGCCTATACCCAGAAGTTATTTGCGAAAAATGTCAGCAACAATTCAGCCGTTGTGAGGTGAGCCAGCAACTTGTTTGTCAGTATTGTCAGCATCCAATTGAACAAGGAAATGTGTGTACGGATTGTCAGCACTGGCTGACTATTTATGATGAATCATTTTTACAACAAGTTGCTATTTATTATTACAATGAAGCCTTTCAAGCATGGATTGTCGATTATAAGTATCATGGTGATACGCGTCAAGCGGCTGTGATGTTAGCAGTATTGAACGAATATTATCGTCGTTATCAAGCGTATCAATGGATTATTTTACCGAGCTCACCTAAGAGTTTAAAACAACGGGGTTTTATACCTGCTGAGTATTTATTACAACAAGCGAAAATACCTTATGATGCGCCCTTAGTTTATGCAGGTGATGGTAAAAAGCAGGCCAAGAAAACAAAAATAGAGCGACTAGCTTTAACGCAACCATTTGCGCTTAAATCAGCAGCAAAATTAAGAGATAAAGTACTCATTTTTGATGATGTGTATACGACTGGAACGACCTTAATACGAGCCAAAGAAGTATTGTATCATCACGGAGTTAAAGTGTGTGTGAGTTTAACTTTGGCACGTGATTTATTAGAATAGCAGAGAATTCTTTTTGCGTGAGTATCAATAATTTATCTCGCAAAAAATTACCAATTATCTGAATCTATCGGCGATGTTTCGTGGTCTAAGTGTGTAAGAATGTTGGAATATAAGTCTGAATATTACGAAAAACAAGTATCAACAATCACTTGTTGGCACCTATCTTCTCAACTTTGTTTAGATTGTGGGTACTATTCGGGCAAGAAAGACTTATCTATTTAAATGGACTTGTGAAACCTGTGTTTGTTATCACGATAGAGATATCAATATCCTAAATGAAGAGACTAGTCTAACTTACCACGCAATGGAGCGCAGGAACTACAGGGACGAGTGTCATCACTGTTGGTTAGAAAGAAAATCAACCAATCTGCGCTCTATCCATGAATTTTATGACATTAGTCGGGAGAGGTTCAATGTTTTGAAAAGTGCTAGGGAAATATTTGCAAAAACAAAATGTTTCCGTTTTCAAAATGAAAAAAATGTGTTATAATAGACTCAAAGCATAGCAGATGCTTTTTATAATAGTTTATTTAGCTATATTTTATGTAGTAGGAATAGACTAAAAACAGAATATAAATGAAATGAGGGATTTGTATGTTTACATATAATGTACGCGGAGAAAACATTGAAGTGACGAAAGCGATTCGTGATTATGCGGAGAAAAAAGTTGCTAAATTAGAACGTTTCTTCGATGATGTGCCCGAAGCAACCGCTTATGTAAATTTAAAAGTTTATCCAGATAAAACAGCGAAAGCAGAAGTTACGATTCCATTATCTTTCCTAGTATTACGTGCTGAAGAAACAACGTCTGATTTATATGCAAGTATCGATTTAGTTGTCGATAAATTGGAACGTCAAGTTAGAAAATATAAAACAAAAATTCACCGTAAATCAAGAGAACGTGGCTTTGAAGGATTCGATCCATCATTTACAGCTGAAGAAACACCAGTTGAAGCAAAAGAGTCTGAATTAGAAATTGTTCGTTCAAAACGTGTTAACTTAAAACCAATGGATAGCGAAGAAGCCGTATTACAAATGAACATGTTAGGTCATGACTTCTTTATTTATACTGATTCAGAAACAGACGATATTAATATTGTTTACCGTCGTCGTGATGGACGTTATGGTTTAATTGAAACAGGTTCTTTATAAGATAAATAATATTGAGAGCACAGACATTGTTCTGTGCTTTTTTAGGTCGGATTCTGTTAGAGTGACAGCAATCGTAGCTCGGTCAGTTTAGTGATTTAGGTTAAATATTGTAAACTAGGTGCATGGCTAGCGTGAATATTATATAATGTTGTAGGTGTATGGGAGGAGGGATGTAACATGAATCAAACACTGAAAAAAATGTTAATCTTTCTAATGGGATTGGCGATAGGTGGTGTCTTGATGACACGGATGCGCATGTTGTATTTCATTGGGTGTATTTTAATTTATATTATTTCAATGGGGAATAATCGTATTTCTTTGCAAAACATCGGTAAAAATCAACAAAATACAATAGCTAATCAGCAATGGCTATGGGGCATGATAGGATATATTATCGCAGGTTTCGTCATGTTTTTTATCCAAAAATAAGCACAAATGATGTGTAAATTCGTGCATCCAAATGGTTCAATATGTATCAATACAGTGAAATTATCGTATTCAATTGAGTGATTGATAATAACAATGCGCAGCCGATATAAATAATTGATAGTAATAAATCGCGGCAGTCGAAATAATTCGCAAAAAAATAATGTTCAATAAGAAAAAATAATGGTACAATATGAGAGTGAGTATGCATTTTTATGAGAAATTTTAAAAATATGAACGTATAAATAAAGGAGTCAATCATTAATGGCAAATATGCTTAAAAATTTATTTGAGAATGATAAAGCTGAATTAAAGCGAACAGGAAAAATTGCAGACAAGGTAATGGAGTTAGAACATCGTTATAAATCGATGTCGGATGAAGAATTACGTAGTCAAACGAATATTTTCCGTGAGCGTTTAGCTAAAGGAGAAACATTAGATGATATTACAGTCGAAGCGTTTGCGGTAACACGGGAAGCAGCGCGTCGTGTTTTAGGTTTATTCCCATATAAAGTACAAATTCAAGGTGGATTAGTGATTCACAATGGTGATATCGCTGAGATGCGTACAGGGGAAGGTAAAACACTAACTGAAACCATGCCAGTGTACTTGAATGCTCTAACAGGTAAAGGGGTACACGTTGTAACGGTTAACGATTACTTAGCCACACGTGACTCGAAAGAAATGGGTGAAGTCTACCGTTTCTTAGGCTTAACAGTTGGGTTGAACTTAAACAGTATGTCTTCTGCTGAAAAACGAGAAGCGTATAATTGTGATATTACGTATTCAACGAATAACGAATTAGGATTTGATTATTTACGTGATAACATGGTTGTATATAAACACCAAATGGTACAACGACCACTACATTTTGCGGTAGTTGATGAGGTAGACTCTATCTTAATCGATGAGGCACGTACACCGCTTATTATTTCAGGACAAGCAGGTAAATCAACGGCTTTATATACACGTGCTGATTATTTTGCTAAAGGATTAAAAGAAGAGGAAGATTACACAATTGATATTACCTCTAAAACAATTTCTTTAACGGATACGGGTGTTGATAAAGCAGAACGCGTATTCCGTTTACCGAACCTTTATGATGTGAATAATACCGCCTTAGTGCATCATATTGACCAAGCGCTACGTGCAAATTATATTATGATTCATGATATTGACTATGTGGTCGATGAAGGAAAAGTTAAAATTGTCGATCCATTTACAGGTCGCATTATGGAAGGACGTCGTTATTCCGATGGTTTACACCAAGCGATTGAAGCAAAAGAAGGCGTTGAAATCGAAAACGAATCAAAAACAATGGCGACGATTACTTTCCAAAACTATTTCCGTATGTATGAGAAATTATCTGGTATGACGGGGACAGCTAAGACAGAAGAAGAAGAATTCCGTGAAATTTACAATATGAACGTTACGTCAATTCCAACGAACCGCCCTGTTCAACGTCTTGATGCACCAGATTTATTGTACCCTAACTTAAAAACGAAATTCCGTGCGGTGGTAAAAGATATTCAAGAGCGTCACGCAAAAGGTCAACCCATCTTAGTGGGGACAGTTGCCGTTGAAACGAGTGAATATTTATCAAAATTATTAACTCAAGCAGGTATTCCACACGAAGTATTGAATGCGAAAAACCACTTTAAAGAAGCCGAAATTGTTATGCAAGCCGGTCAACGTGGTGCCGTAACGATTGCGACTAACATGGCTGGTCGTGGTACGGACATTAAATTAGGTAGCGGGGTTAAAGAATTAGGTGGTCTATGTGTTATTGGTACAGAACGTCATGAATCGCGTCGTATTGATAACCAGTTACGTGGACGTTCAGGTCGTCAAGGGGACCCAGGTGCATCACAATTCTACTTATCATTAGAGGATGACTTAATGCGTCGTTTCGGTTCAGATCGTATTCAAGCGTTATGGCAACGATTAAATATGACTGATGATGACGGTGAAGATGTGTCTATTCAAAGTCGTATGTTATCAAAACAAGTAGAATCTGCACAACGTCGGGTTGAAGGTAACAACTATGATACACGTAAGAATGTCTTAGAGTATGACGAAGTCATGCGTGAACAACGTGAAGTCATTTATGGACAACGTCTACAAGTGATTCAAACAGAAGAGAGTTTGACACCATATATTAAAGCGATGATGAAACGTACGATTGAATCACAAGTCAATTATGCTACCGAAGGCGATAAAAAAACATGGAATTTAGAAGGATTGGTTGAATTTGCACACAATGCATTGTTCCATCCAGATGAAATTTCAGTATCAGATTTACAAGGTAAATCAGCGAAAGAATTAGTGGATTACCTATACAATAAAGCTGTTGCTGATTATGATGAAAAGTTAGAATCATTAGCTTCGCCTGAACAAATTACAGAATTTGAAAAAGTAATCACATTAAAAGTAGTTGACAGCAAATGGACAGATCATATTGATATGATGGATAACTTACGTCAAAGTGTGGGACTACGTGCTTACGCGCAAACGAATCCATTGACAGAATATCAAACGGAAGGGTATGAACGATTCCAAGATATGATTTCAGCAATCGAATTAGACATCACCCGCTTCGTGATGAAAGCTCAAGTACGTCAAAACGTTGAGCGTGAACAGGTGAATAATCCAGCTGCACGTCCAGCGCCATCTCCTGCACCAGCAGATGCGATTAGATAATAAAAAATAAGAATACGCTTGTGTCGTGATATGAGTGTATTGAATTAATCGGACATAATGTTCTAATGCATGAATTCAACAGATGCCGTCGAAAGGATGAATATACCTTTAAGCGATTTGTCGTTGAGCTAATGGATTGAGAACCTTATGTCTGTTTTTTAGAAAGAGGATATTATGGAATTATATGAGATTAAACAATTTATAAGTGATACGCAACAAACTATTCACAGTTTTAGGGGGTCTCTTTGACTTTGATGCCATAGAAGCTGATATCGCTGATTATGAACATCAGATGTCAGCTCCAACGTTTTGGGATGATAACGAAAAAGCGCAAAAAGTGATTGCAAAATTAAATAGTGCGAAAGAAACGTACCAAACGATTCATCAAATGGAGGAACAGCTAGAAGAGATTGAAATGGCAGTTGAACTTTACGATGAGTCCAAAGAGCCGTCATTGATTGAAGAAGCAGTTACCTTAATTACTACTTTAAAAGATAAGACGACGCAATTTCAAATGCGGCTATTGCTATCAGAGCCGCATGATGCCAATGATGCATTACTTGAGATTCATCCAGGTGCTGGTGGAACAGAATCACAGGATTGGGGCAGTATGTTGCTGAGAATGTATCAACGCTGGGCAGACAAAAAAGGATTTGCGATTGAAGTCGTCGATTATCAAGATGGTGATGAAGCGGGAATTAAAAGTGTAACGTTAGAGATAAAAGGGCATAATGCCTATGGCTATTTAAAATCTGAAAAAGGCGTTCATCGACTTGTTCGCATTTCGCCATTTGACTCTAATAGTCGGCGCCATACTTCCTTTGCATCTGTTGAAGTAACCCCATTATTGGATGATACGATTGATATCGATATTAATCCAGATGATTTACGTATCGATACGTACCGTGCCAGTGGAGCCGGTGGTCAGCATATCAATAAAACTAGCTCAGCTGTGCGAATTACCCATATCCCTACGGGTATTGTGACGCAAAGTCAGTCCCAACGTTCACAATTTCAAAACCGTGATTTAGCGATGAATTTATTGAAAGCGAAACTATATCAGTTAGAACAAGAAAAACAAGCACAGGCATTAGCTGAAATCAAAGGAGAACAGCGAGAGATAGCTTGGGGTTCTCAAATCCGCTCGTATGTCTTCCATCCATATTCGATGATAAAAGACCATCGCACAAGTTTTGAAGTAGGCAATACTCAAGCAGTAATAGATGGAGATATTGATCAATTTATTGATGCGTATCTAAAATGGCGTTTACAAGACTAATTGACATTAAACTGCAACTGGATTGAGATTCCTTATTAACTAATGCGTGTTAAACTAGTAAAACTAGGATGAGTAGAGGCATAAAATCAAGGAGAATAAGATGATACAACTAACAAATGTTACGAAACAGTATCCTAATGGTGTTAAAGCTTTAGATGATATGAGTGTTCGTATAGAACAAGGTGAATTTGTATATATTGTCGGACCGAGTGGTTCGGGTAAATCGACGCTGATGAAGTTACTTTATCGTGAAGAGACGCCAACGAAAGGAAAAATTCAAGTGGGGAAATATCGCATCGGTGCGATGAAAGAAAGGGATATTCCATTTTTAAGACGATATGTTGGTGTCGTCTTTCAGGATTTCAAATTATTACCCAAATTAACGGTCTATGAAAATGTCGCATACGCACTCGAAGTAACGGGAAAACGCGGCAAAGACATTAAGCAACGGGTTCATGAATTATTGGAACAAGTAGGCTTAAGACATAAAGTAAACCAATTACCTGAAGAGTTGTCCGGTGGGGAACAGCAACGGGTAGCGATTGCAAGAGCATTAGCGAATCGCCCAGCGATATTAATTGCTGATGAACCGACAGGAAATTTAGACCCCGAAACAGCACTGGGGATTCTTAGTTTGCTAGAAAAAGTCAATACCTTAGGTACAACGGTTATTATGGGTACACATAATGAACAGTTTGTGAATCAATTCCGACATCGAGTACTTGAATTAAATCAAGGTAAATTAGTACGTGATAGTTATAAGGGGGAATATGATGAGCGTCATTAGAAATATTTTTCGTCATATTAGAGATGGTATTCGTAACTTGTTCCGCAATGGATGGATGACTATTGCTTCTATTTTTACTATGGCATTGACATTAATGATGATGGGTGGACTAGTCCTATTATTAATGAATGTTGAAAAAGTAACTAAAGATATTGAATCAGGTATTCAAATCCGAGTAATGATTGATTTAGCAGCGGATGCTACGGATGAGCAAATACTAAAACAAAAGATAGAACAACTTGACCATGTATCTAAAGTTGTTTATCGTACCAAAGATGATGAATTAAAAGATATCATAAAAAATGTGGGTAAAGAATTTAGTCTACATGAGGGTGACGCGAATCCATTATTAAATGTGTTTGTGGTTGATGTGGATGATGTTAAATATATTAAAGACGTTGCGGAAGCCATAAAAAAAATGACCTATGCACATGAAGTTACTTATGGTGAATTGACAGCAGACAAGTTATTACAACAAATTGAAATCGTCCGTTATATTTTAGCGGTAATTGCAGCTGTCTTTTTAGTTGTCGCAGTTTTACTAGTTAGTAACACGATTCGTTTGACGATTTTTGCTCGGCAAACTGAAATTGAGATTATGCGTTTAGTGGGGGCGAAAAACAGTTTTATTCGTGCGCCATTTGCGTATGAAGGTGCTTTTATTGGTATCATTGGTGCTGGTATTGCACTTGGTTTACTGTATGCGATTTATGAAGCTATTCGAATCGCACCCTCTCAACTGTTCGGCATTATGAATTTACAATTTATTCCGACATGGCCGTTCTTTATTTACTTAGGCATTAGCATCTTATTAATCGGTATTGTATTAGGTATACTCGGGGCGCGCCGTTCAATGCGACAATTTTTAAAAATATAGTGTAACCGCAGGTGTTCGGTCTTAAAAAAGTGGGATAAAAAACACTGTGAAAGGAATCATTGAAGCATCGCTTGCAAAATGTTACGCTACTCCAAGAGATGTCCGGCATAGCTGTAAATTAGCGACTTAGATACAGCAGTAAACGTATTAGACCAAAAAAAGAGAATACCAACTTTTTCTGGGGAATGGGGAGGGCTCCGACATCTTGTGGGGACCCACAAGATGTCGGAGAGCCAAAAAAAGACAATGTATGGCTTATCATACATTGTCTTTTCATTTTTCGGAGTTTAGATTACATTACTTCAGCGCGGATAACACGTTCTGTTTCTGCGTCAAAGAAGTGCGCTTTATTCATGTTGAATCCTAATTCGATCACTTCACCTGGATTGTGGAAGTCACGAGCGTCAACACGAGCGATAAATTCTGTATCCCCAACTTTAGAGTAAAGCATAGTTTCAGCACCTAATAATTCTGAAACGACAACTTCTGAACGAACGATTGAACCTGGGTTCGCATCTAAGAATACTTGTTCTGATTGAATGTCTTCTGGACGGATACCGAATGTGATTTGTTTGCCGTTATAACCACGGTCTTCTAATAATTTACGTTGTGGTTCAGTCACTTTTAATTCTAAACCTTGGTGGTTTGTAATAACGCCATCATTTAACGTTACTTTGAAGAAGTTCATCGCAGGTGATCCAATGAATCCAGCTACGAATACGTTGTTAGGTGTGTTATATACTTCTTGAGGAGAACCGATTTGTTGGATAATACCGTCTTTCATAATAACGATACGGCTTGCCATGGTCATCGCTTCTGTTTGGTCATGCGTTACGTAAATAGTTGTTGTATTTAAACGTTGGTGTAATTTTGCGATTTCAGCACGCATTTGTACACGTAATTTCGCATCTAAGTTTGATAATGGCTCGTCCATTAAGAATACTTTTGCATCACGAACGATAGCACGTCCTAAAGCAACACGTTGACGTTGACCACCAGATAAAGCGGCTGGTTTACGGTCTAAGTATTGTGTTAAACCTAAGATTTCAGCTGCGTTTTCAACACGAGATTTGATTTCATCTTTTGGATATTTACGTAATTTCAAACCGAATGCCATGTTATCAAACACAGTCATGTGAGGATATAACGCATAGTTTTGGAATACCATCGCGATATCGCGGTCTTTAGGAGCTACGTCATTCATTAACGTATCGCCAATCCATAATTCCCCTTCAGAAATATCTTCCAAACCAGCAATCATACGTAAAGTCGTTGATTTACCACATCCTGAAGGACCTACGAATACGATGAATTCACGGTCTTGAATATCTAAGTTAAAGTCTGTTACTGAATAAAAATCTGCGCCTTCATATTTTTTATGAATGCCTTTAAGTTTCATTTCTACCATAAAATAAAATCTCCTTTAATCAATAGTGTAATTAAAGTATAAAATGAAAACGTTTGAAAATCTATTGGCTGAGTGCACAAAAGATTCCGTCATATTGTAGAAAGGGTTTGCAGTAGCAACAATGGATAAAATAGACTGCATAAAATGTTAAAAATTCATCAATTATTCAATAATATCAGTGTATGTTTGTTAAGGTTTTGTGATAGAATAGATAGCAGAAACAACTAAACATAATTCAACTGCAGTTGAACTGACTTAAACCACTAATAAACATGGTGTGAGAGAGGACGTTCTGCCACGAACCACTGGAGCAGAGTTGGCAAAAACGCAAGAGCGTTTCAAGAACTAAGCGAAGTGGACGTCGTGGCAGTCCGAGCGAGCCAAAATCCAAATGCCGTCGTGCGAGAAGGGCACAAAGGCAACTTTTGAAGTGGAGACAAGTCAATCCAAGCGAACCAGAATAACACAAAGTGTGAGCGCGGATGTTCTGACTTGAACCACTGGAGAAAGCTGCCGTCGTGCGAGAAGGGCACAAAGGCAACTTTTGAAGTGGAGGCAAGTCAATCCAAGCGAACCAGAATAACACAAAGTGTGAGCGCGGATGTTCTGACTTGAACCACTGGAGAAAGCTGCCGTCGTGCGAGAAGGGCACAAAGGCAACTTTTGAAGTGGAGGCAAGTCAGTCCAAGCGAACCAGAATAACACAAAGTGTGAGCGCGGATGTTCTGACTTGAACCACTGGAGAAAGCTGCCGTCGTGCGAGAAGGGCACAAAGGCAACTTTTGAAGTGGAGACAAGTCAATCCAAGCGAACCAGAATAAGGAGATTTATCTGATAATGGAAAAAAAAAGAGGTTTTGAAGTTGTGTCATATTACGAACATCAACATATTCAGTTGCCTAAGCGTGCCACGCATCACGCAGCAGGTTATGATATTGAAGCAAGCGAAGATATCGTCTTGCCGAGTTTTTGGCATGAATTAATGCGTTATTTATTACAAGAAATGAAACAATGGATTTATCAAACACCCGATAAAAAAGACGAACACGTAGCGAGATTGCGAGATAAATTATTAAAACCAACACTTATTCCAACAGGATTAAAAGCGTATATGCAAGATGACGAATATTTACAAATTATTAATCGTTCAAGTAATCCATTAAAACGATTTTTAGTTTTACCAAATAGTGTCGGTATTATTGATAGCGACTACTATAACAATGAAGCCAATGAAGGACATATTTTTGTTCAAATGCTAAACTTTGGTTTAGTCGATCAAAAAATTAAAAAGGGTGAACGTATTGCTCAAGGTATTTTCACGTCATTTTTAAAAATCGATAGTGATGCAGGAGGACAAGGCGTGCGCACTGGAGGATTTGGTTCTTCGGATAAATAAACGACAAAAAATAAGCAAACAGAAAGGAGAAAGTGAATGGCGAAAAAAAAGGTAATGTACGAGTGCATGGCTTGTGGTTATGAATCGCCACGATGGTTAGGTAAGTGTCCTGAATGTGGCGGCTGGAACCAAATGGAAGAACAATTAGTGACGTCATCGTCGATTGATAAGCGTGTTCAGGTTCAAACATCAAAACAGCCGTTGTCACGCGGGGCTAAGCAGTTGCATGAAATTCAATACACTAATGAATCACGTGTGAATACAGATTTTTCAGAATTTGACCGTGTCCTTGGTGGAGGCGTTGTAAATGGTTCTTTAGTATTGATTGGTGGCGATCCCGGGATTGGTAAATCCACCTTACTCCTACAGGTTTCATTGCAATTAGCCAATAAAGGTCAAAAGTTATTATATGTATCGGGGGAAGAAAGTTTATCACAAATCAAAATGCGTGCAGAGCGACTCTCGTTGAACAGTAATCAATTTTATTTATTGTCAGAAACAGATTTGACTGCTGTAGCTGGTGAAATTCAGCGCATTGAACCTGATATGGTAATTATTGACTCTATTCAAACCATGACGTCACCAGAACATAATGGTGTTGCCGGTAGTGTCTCACAATTAAGAGAAACGACGAATTTATTAATGCGTATTGCTAAAGACAATCAAATTGCTATATTTATTGTTGGACATGTAACTAAAGAAGGTAATATCGCCGGACCAAGAATGTTGGAACATATGGTGGATACAGTATTGTATTTTGAGGGTGAAAAGCATAATCGTTTTCGTATTTTACGTGCGGTGAAAAATCGTTTTGGTTCAACGAATGAATTGGGTGTCTTTGAAATGCTTGACGTAGGGTTACAAGAAGTCACCAATCCATCGGAATTATTTTTAGAAGAACGATTACCAGGCGCTACCGGTTCAACGGTCGTAGCGGCGCTAGAAGGTACACGAACGATTTTAGCGGAAATACAGTCGCTAATGACCCCCACAGTTTTTGGGAACGCAAAACGTACAGCTAGTGGAATTGAACATCAACGTGTTTCGCTTTTATTGGCAGTAATGGAAAAACATTGCGGATTGCTAGTTCAAAATCAAGATGCTTTTTTTAAAACAACAGGTGGGGTACGATTAGATGAGCCAGCTATTGACTTAGCAATTGCGATGAGTATCGCATCTAGTTACTGGAATCGACCAACGCAGATTGATGATTGTTTTGTAGGTGAAATTGGTTTAACAGGTGAGATAAGACGAGTAACGCAAGTGAAAGAACGGATTGTTGAAGCTAATAAATTAGGGTTTAAACGCATCTTTGTACCTAAAAATAATGTCCAAGGATTAACATTAAACACGACGATTGAAGTCATCCCAGTTTCCACTATTAAACAAGCATTGGCAATTGTATTTCCAAGGTAAGAAAGGAGGATAAAATGTATAAACGAATAATTACGGGGTTATCCGTATTGATTGGATTAAGCTTTGGCGTTACGGTAGGACCAGGTTTATGGATGGGTATACCGAATTTACCAAGTTGGATTAGTAATATTTATTTAAATGCCTTTATTTTTATGATTATTTTTACAGTACTAGGCAGCTTGTTATCGCCATTTATTGAGCGTGTTATCCGCTACTTGATTGAGTGGATGAATAATTTAACGACACTGAATTTAATTGTTGGGACGATTGGAACGTTAATTGGTTTACTGATAGGTTTTCTATTATCATTGCCATTTAATAGCTTGAATATTCCATTTGTATCATCAACATTACCATTAATTTTCTCAATTACGCTCGCTTTAGTTGGTTATCAAACCGCGATGAGTCGTAAAGATGAGTGGAGGAAATTATTTTCACGCTCCATGCATAAAAGTTCGCGAGAAACCGAGGAATCTCAGTTGATAGAACCTGCTACGAGTGATAATATGTATAAGTACAAATTGTTAGATACAAGTGTGATTATCGATAGTCGTATTGCAGATATTGTGCGAACGAATTTTATTGAGGGAACATTAGTGATTCCTAATTTTGTATTACAGGAATTGCAGTTTATTGCTGATTCTGCGGATTCGTTAAAACGTGCTAAAGGTAGAAGAGGTTTAGATACTTTAAATGCTCTACAAAAAGATGGGCAGATACCGATTGAGTTTTATGAGGGTGATTTTGATGATATTGCAGAAGTTGATAGTAAATTAATTCGCCTAGCGAAATTGATGGATGCTGCAATTTTGACGAATGATTACAATTTAAACAAAGTTTGTGAGTTTCAAAATGTGAAAGTGTTCAATATTAATGAATTAGCGAATGCAGTTAAGCCGGTCGTTATACCAGGCGAAGAAATGCATGTGCAAGTCATTAAATCAGGAACAGAGCGTAAACAAGGTGTTGCCTATTTAGATGATGGCACGATGATTGTCGTAGAAGATGGTCAAAATTACATGAATCAATGGATTGATGTTGTCGTAACCAGTGCACTGCAAACAGCTGCAGGTCGAATGATTTTTGCCAAACCAGTCGAATAAAGCCATAGTGCGAGTGAAAGTACTCTGATTGGAACCACTAGGAGAAGTTACTGGCGTGCGAGTAGTGCACAGAGGTAATTTATGTAGTGAGGGTTGCGGTCAAGATAAACCAAGCGAGTCAGAATATCTATAGTGCGGCAGCGAATACTTTGAAAAGCAAAAAAGGAGTAAGAAAAATGAGTGAAACAATACGTGTGCGTTATGCACCTAGTCCAACTGGAGAATTACATATAGGAAATGCGCGAACAGCATTATTTAATTATTTGTTTGCGCGTCATCATAATGGTAAATTTATTATTCGGATTGAAGATACCGATACAAAACGTAATATTGCTCATGGTGAAGAAAGTCAATTATCTAATTTAACATGGTTAGGTATGGATTGGGATGAGTCTCCTGCCAATCCTGGCAAATATGGTCCTTATCGTCAATCAGAACGGTTACATATTTATCAACCATTAATTGAACAATTACTGGCTGAAGATAAAGCATATAAATGCTATATGACAGAAGAAGAGTTAGAAGCGGAACGTGAAGAACAGCGTGCACGCGGCGAGATGCCACATTATGGTGGTCAACACGCTCATTTAACTTCAGAACAACAAGCAGTATTTGAAGCTGAAGGACGTCAACCAGTTATTCGTTTTCGTGTACCAGCAGATGTTACTTATCGTTTTAATGATATGGTAAAAGGTGACATTACCTTTGAGTCCAAAAACATTTCCGGCGATTGGGTTATTCAAAAACGCGATGGTATGCCAACGTATAATTTTGCCGTGGCTGTAGATGATCATTTAATGGAAATTACACATGTGTTACGTGGCGATGACCATATTGCTAATACACCAAAACAAATGATGATTTATGACGCATTCGGGTGGGATGTACCAACATTTGGTCATATGACCTTGATTGTTAACAGCGAAACAAATAAAAAATTGAGTAAACGTGATGGTGGTATTTTACAATTTATCGAACAATATCGTAAATTAGGATACTTACCAGAAGCGATGTTTAACTTTATTACCTTATTGGGATGGTCACCAGTCGGTGAAGAAGAAATCTTTTCGCGTGAGGAATTAATCCAATTATTTGATGCGAATCGTTTATCCACATCTCCTGCAGCGTTCGATGCGAAAAAATTAGAGTGGATTAATAATACGTACATGAAGCAAGCACCGCTTGAAAAAGTTGTTGAATTAGCCTTGCCACATTTAGTTGAAGCAGGAAGAGTAAGTGAGAATCCATCTGAAGTAGAATTAGCATGGGTGAGCAAATTAGTGAGTTTGTATCATGAACAAGTGTCATATGGTGCTGAAATTGTGTCTGCGTCTGAATTATTCTTTAAAGACACTTTGGTCATTGATGAGCAGTCTAAAGCTGTACTTGAGGATGAATCAGCGATTGTCGTCATTAAAGCGATGCGTCAACAATTAGAACAATTGAGTCCAGATGCGTTTGTTGCTGAAAATATAAAACCATTGACAAAAAATGTTCAAAAAGAAACAGGGGTTAAAGGTCGCAACCTCTTTATGCCAATCCGTATTGCAGTATCTGGACAAATGCATGGACCAGAGTTACCAAATGTGATTGAAGTACTGGGTAAAGAAAAAGTACTTAATCATATTGACCAAGTATTAGCAGTAATGGAACCATAATAGCAAGCGTAAAAATGAATGAACATGGAGCTTTTAAGTAGATTAACTTTCTCAAAAGCTCCATTCTTTAATATAAAAGAATCCTAGTGTGAGCGAGGATACCCTGATTTGAGGCACTGGAACAAAATGTGCGGGAGCGTTCCGAATAGTTTTCGAAGTAGAGGACAAGTCAACCCACACGAATTAAAAAACATAGTGCGACAACGAGCGCACTGAAATGAACCACTGGAGAAAGCCAACGGCGAGCGAGAAGCGCACAGAGTTGGCTTTTGAAGTGGAGTCATCCTGAATTCCCGAAGTAATTAAACCACAGACAATAAATATCACGAAAAACTTGATAAAATCAAAGTTTTTCGTGATATTTTTGTCGACTTACATTGGCACAACTGATATAATTTAGTTATACCAATATATATACATTAAGGAGCTTAATCATGACACTTGTACGTATGAAAAACAAAAAAACTGGAATAACTTATGTTTATGAATCAACCTCTTATTATGATAAAGAAAAGAAACAATCTCGCCCTAAAAGAAAACTCATTGGAAAAATAGATCCTGAAACAGGGGAAATTGTCCCAACGACACCACGAACAGCCCCTAAGAAAAAGCGTCAAACTGACACAAACACTTACCGACAAAAGCATTATGGAGTACGCTCGCTTTTTCAACAAATAGCTAATAAATTACAATTATTTAAAGGCTTAGAAGCTATCTTTGGAGAGAAAGGGAAAGATATTTTCGAGTTAGCTTGTTACCTCATCTCAGCACCCAATAATTCAATGATGTACTATTCTGATTGGGCAGAAAGCAACTATACTTATCGACAACCATTAACGTCTCAAGATATTTCACGCGTATTCCAGTCAATTACACATGATGATGTGCAACGATTCTTTAATTGGATGGTAAAAACACACGGAGAAAATGAGTATTGGGCCTATGATACGACAAGTATCTCCAGCTACTCAGAAAAACTAAAAGATGTACAATATGGATACAATAAAGAAGATGATCGGTTAGCCCAATTGAATTTAGGGTTATTATATGGACAAAAGAGCCGCTTACCTTTTGCATACCGTGAACTACCAGGAAATATTACAGATGTAAAAACAGTCAATTGGTTATTAGATGAGTTAGAAGATATTGATGCAACGAAAGTGAATGTCGTAATGGACAGAGGATTCAACTCAGCTAAAAATATTCAAGGACTATTAGAGAGTGGACAGAGCTTTATTTTGGGGGCTAAAACAAGTGTTGGATACATCAAACAGTTAATTGAATCTCATGCAGGAAAAACACATTCTGTCATGAATTATTACCAAGCACAACGTGTGTATGCATATTCCCATAAAGTAACCGATGTGTTTAAGGCATCACCTACCAGTTATTATCCGGTGACCGTTCATTTGTATTACGATGAAGAAAGAGCGCTCAGCATGAATGAAAAATTTAATGATCGTTTGTTACGAGTGTTAAGAGATTGGAAGAAAGGACAAATAAAAGAAAGCGATCAAGCATTCAAGAAGTGTTATTTTAAAGTAGAAAATGGAGAAAAAGTAATCGACGAAGAAGCGGTAAATAACCATCGACAAAAATTTGGTTGGTTTGGACTCCTAACCGATCAAGAATTAACCAGTAAAGAGGCATTGGATATTTACCGTAACAAAGATTTGATTGAAAAAGCATTTAATGATATTAAAGATCGATTGAATATGAGACGGGTTCATGTATCAAGCGAAAGAAGTTTGAGAGGGAAATTATTTACGCAATACATCGCCTTGATTGTATTATCCTACATTAAGAAACAAATGGATGAGCATCAAATGTATAAAGATTACACCTTGCATGGTTTGTTAATGAAATTAGACTTAATCTACTGCTTTATCAATGATAAGAATGAGCTTTCTATTAGTGAGGTGACAACGATGCAAGAAGAATTGTATGAGTTGATGGGTGTAAGAAAACCAAGGTCATGAGGTGACCTTGGTATAATAGGTTCGGGAATGCAGGAGTCATTTCAGCGAGAAGGAGCCAGAATAAAAGGAGGAAGAGAGTACGTGGCAATCCAACTTTACAATACCTTAACGAGAAAAAAAGAAAAGTTTGTCCCGATTGAAGCAGGCAAAGTTAGATTTTATGTCTGTGGACCAACTGTTTATAATTATATTCATATAGGAAATGCCCGTAGTGCGGTATCGTTTGATACGATTCGCCGCTACTTAATGTACCGTGGTTATGATGTTACTTACGTCAGCAACTTTACGGATGTGGACGATAAGATTATTAAAGCTGCCAATGAAGAAGGATTAACACCGACAGCATTATCTCAAAAATATATCGATGCGTTCAAAGCAGATACTGCTGCGATTAATATCTTACCAGCAACTGTTCACCCACGTGTTATGAATCATATTGATGACATTATTCAATTTATTCAAGTCTTAATCGATAAAGGATTTGCTTACGAATCACAAGGCGATGTCTATTTTAAAACGGAATCGTTTGATAAATACGGGCAGTTATCTGATCAATCATTGAAAGACTTGATGGTAGGTGCGAGTGAACGAGTTCAAGAAGTGTTAGCTGAGCGTAAAGACTCACCTCTTGATTTTGCATTATGGAAGCAAGCTAAACCAGGTGAAATTCATTGGACATCGCCTTGGGGCGAAGGAAGACCCGGTTGGCATATTGAATGTTCAGTTATGGCGACTAAACATTTAGGGCACACAATCGATATCCATGGTGGCGGACAGGATTTACAATTCCCACACCATGAAAATGAGATTGCGCAATCTGAATGTGCGACGGGTCATGTATTTGCCAATTATTGGTTACATAATGGTTTTGTGACGATTGGTGAGAATGAAGAAAAGATGAGTAAATCTCTCGGTAATTTTGTTTTACTGCATGATTTGTTAAAAGAAGTGGATCCAATGGTGATTCGTTATTTATTAGCAACCGTTCATTATCGCCGTCCAATTCGCTTTGATTCAGCGTCAATACATGAAGCCACTGTAAATATCAATCGCTTGAAGGAAGTACACCGTCGTTTGCGCCATCGTCAACACGACGCTGTCAGCGAACAGAGTGCAAAAGGCGCAGAGTGGCAAGCATTAATGGCACAACAAATTGAATTGTTTATTCAAGAGATGGATAATGATTTTCAAGCAGGCAATGCCATCAGTGTATTATTTGAATTGACACGTGTGATTAATCGCTATTTAGATGAGCCAGTAGTCGAACAAGCGACCATTCATGCGATGCTAGATAATTTCTTGCAATTATTGGAAGTGTTTGGCATTCAGTTAAAAGAAGAGGCATTACTAGATGATGCGATTCAAGCATTGATTGATGAACGTAGTCAAGCGCGTAAAGCGAAAGATTTTGCTAGAAGTGATGCGATTCGTAATCAATTGAAAGCACAGGGTATTTTGCTGGATGATACGCCGCAAGGGACAACGTGGAAGCGTGTGAACAGCTAATGCAAGATTTAAATTTAATTAATGGGGCAGCCTTAGCGTTTATGGGGGACGCCGTATACGAGCAACATATACGTCAACATGTGATTCAAAAAGGTGATACTGCGCCAAATAAATTACATCGTGCGGCGGTGAAATATGTATCTGCGACAGCACAAGCGAAAGTGATGAAACATTGGATAAAAGAGATTGATATATTATCGCCGGAAGAAATTGATATTTACAAACGCGGTAGAAATCACAAGGCCAATACAAAAGCAAAAAATGCTTCGATTAGTGATTATCGTCAAGCGACAGGATTTGAAGCATTGATTGGATGGTTAACATTAACAAGTCAAGAGGAACGTTGTTATCAGTTAATGGAAAAAGCAATACAATACATCGAATCGGAGGTGTCATAGTGGAAAAAAATAAACGAAAAGAACGACGACAAGCAGCGGAAAACCATGATAATAGTGAGATTTTCTACGGTCGCCACGTCGTTATGAAAATTTTCAAAGAGCGAAAACAAATAAATAAACTATTTATTCAAAAAGGGCTTACAGGATCTGGAATTCAGGATATACTGAAGACAGTGAAACAACAAGGGATTGTAATCAGTGAAGTACCTAAAAGTAAATTAGATGAGATGACAAATAATGCGAATCATCAAGGTGTAGTTGTCACCTTACCCGCTTTTGACTATCAAACGTTAGATGATTGTTTTGCGTTGGCGGAAGCAAGACAAGAATCACCGTTTCTTCTCATATTAGATGGGATTGAAGATCCACATAATCTAGGCTCAATTATTCGAACAGCTGAAGCAACCGGTGTACATGGTGTTATTATTCCTAAAAGACGTGCTGTTGGATTAACGGGTGTTGTTGCTAAAACTTCCGCAGGTTCAATAGAGAATGTGCCGGTGGTACGTGTTACTAATATTACGCAAGTGATTGAGCAACTTCAATCGAAAGGCGTATGGGTGTTTGCGACCGCGATGGCAGGAGAAGATATGCGGACATGGAATAGCAAAGGATCCATTGCTTTGATTATTGGGAATGAAGGGCAAGGGGTGTCACCAAAAGTCCAAGCAGCAGCAGATGGCATTGTAACGATTCCAATGACTGGAACGACACAAAGTTTGAATGCGAGTGTGGCAGCAGGTGTCTTGATGTATGAAGTAGCCAGACACCGTCTGTAAGTGAGGCGTCATGCTGAGAAAAAAAGATATATTATTTGTTGATGGATATAATATGATTGGTGCGTGGCCTCATCTTGAAAAATTAATGAAACAAGATGAGCTCGAATTGGCCCGCGATCAATTATTGTTCGAATTATCTAATTTTAAAAAAGTAAAGGGATATCATGAAATCATTGTCGTATTTGATGCCTATCTCGTACCTGGTATTACAAAAAAATTTACTGAGTTTAATCTCCAAGTTGTATTCACCAAAGAAAATGAAACGGCAGATTCATATATTGAACGGGAAGTAGCCAAATACATTAGTCCAATCTATCGTGTAGTTGTCGCAACGAGTGATTATGCCGAGCAATGGCTAATTTTTCAACGAGGTGCTTTAAGACAATCTGCAAATGAGCTTGCGTTAGAAATTAGCTATACGAAGCAACAAGTACGCACAGAAGTGGATCAGTACTACAATCGAATGTTGCGTCGACACAGTCCATGGCAAGTGAACCAACTGATGGCGTTAGATGAATTGAGACAACAAATAGAAAAAGATCAATAAGGAGTTTGTCGTTTATATCGAGAGGGAGAACAAGAATATGAACGTAAAGGATCTCAGTAATGAAGTATTAATCGAACATTTGAAAGATAGTTTTGAAAATGATTGTTTCGCTGAATTATATAATCGCTTCATGCCGCTGTATTATAAATGTATGCGTACGATACGCATTGAAGGCTTTGAACCCGATGATTATTTACAAGAAGCACGTATTATTTGGTGGAGCGTGATTGAAAAGTATGACAAAGCAAACTCTCCGTATGTGGCGACATATTTTGCACGAGTGTTTGAAAATTATTTATCCAATATTCGTCGGGATAGACAAGCTATTAAAAGAGGTGGGCAAGTATCTTTTACCTCGTTGCAAGAAACGAGCGAATTTGATGATTTTTCAGATAATATAACCTATCTTGAATATTATGTGAAGGAAACAACGAGTATTGATGAGCAGATTATCTTGCAGGAAACGGTTGATGCATTTATTAATTCTTTGACACATTTAGAACGTGTGGCGTTATGTAACCGTCTGTTAGAAGAAGATAATAATATTAGTCATATTGCTGAGCAATTACATACGGATAGACGCTCGGTAGAAAATGCTCTAGCTAGATGTCGTATTAAATGTAAAAAGTATTTTGATATTAAATAGGCTTAGTAATGAAAAATGTCACTCAAAAAATGTAGGGGATGAAACATTTTAGTAGGGATAAAATAGGGCGAATGTCGTAATATGAAGAAACCATCTGCAGCAACCCTTGACTTTTGTAACAATCATTTATATTATATAGAGTGTTCAAGTCGTAAAAAATATATTACGCAGTGAAAATGGAGGGATTGTTATGGCTCAAAAGAAAACAGCCTTAGCGTGTACTGAATGTGGCCAGCGCAATTACCATGTGACACCTACGCAAGTAGGAAAAATGGTTCGATTAGAAATTAAAAAATTCTGTAAGTATTGTAATCGCCACACAGTGCATAAAGAGACAAAATAATAAGGTTAAACGAGGAGTATTGTTATATGGGGTATGTTAAAGGTGTTTTTCAAGAATTAAAAAAAGTAACATGGCCAAGTGTTAAGGAAATTAATCGCTTCACATGGACAGTTATTGTAATGGTTATCTTATTTGGATTATATTTTGGTGCAGCAGATTTAGGGTTTGCTTCACTTGTAAATTGGCTACTTTCTTTATAATTCATAAACTAAGACTTTGCAAACAAACGTATTAGCGTTATAATAATAACAAAGCAAAAAACCTACGCAATGTAGGTTTTTTATTATGGTTTCAACAAGCAGCCAAGGTGAAAACTAAAAACATAATGTGAGTAAAGGCGATTCGCCTCGAACCACTAAAGTAGAGATGTAGGAGCGTGTAGCGCTTAAGGTCTGTGCAAAGTGGATGTCGAGGCTGTGCGAGTAAACGAGCATTTCGAGGAGGAAAAAAAGATGGAAAATAAAGAGTGGTATGTATTACACACGTATTCTGGATATGAAAATAAAGTACGTGAAAATATTGAATTGCGTAAAGAAAGTATGAATATGGA
The DNA here is from genome assembly GCA_016126655.1 of Aerococcaceae bacterium zg-1292. Lineage (GTDB taxonomy): Bacteria > Bacillota > Bacilli > Lactobacillales > Aerococcaceae > Globicatella. The sequence goes on from CP065955.1 coordinate 57,887, forward strand.
AGAAAATATCTTCCGTATTGTTATCCCGGAAGAAGAAATTATTGAAGTAGTGGATGGTGTCGAAAAGAAAAAAGTGGCAAAAACTTTCCCAGGTTATGTTTTGATTGAGATGGTAATGTCGGATGAAGCATGGTTTATTGTTCGTAACACACCCGGTGTAACTGGATTTGTTGGGTCACACGGTGCAGGTAGTAAGCCATCACCATTATTGCCGGATGAAATGGCAACCATTTTAGGTGATGTTGAGTCTCCGAAAGCACGTGTTGAATTAAACTTAGCGGTTGGTGATTTAGTTGAAATTATAGAGGGTGCTTTCTCTGGTTTGTCTGGAACGGTTGATGCAGTCAACGCAGATGAACAAACATTAAGTGTCATTTTAGAAATGTTTGGTCGTGAAACAGAAGCGGAGCTAGAGTTTTCTCAAGTGAAAAAGCAAGAGGTTTAAGCGTAACGATGTCACAATTAAAAGAAAATCGTTGGCTTCTATTGATTTTATTTGTTTACGATATAGTTATTAATTACTTAATTTCGATGGGAATTCTTTTTCCGCATTCACAAAGAGAAATATCGGATAAGTACCTGAATTTATTGGCGCCCGCGGGTATCACATTTTCGATTTGGTCGGTTATCTATTTCAGTGTGGCAATCCTTATTGTCTATGAATTGAAGAGTCGTAAAGAGGACGCTTTTTTCATTGTTTTTAAAGAACAAATTAAGCCGCTATATTTTCAGTGGATACTTTACAATATAATTTGGAATATCCTTTGGAGTTTCGATTTAGTACTACCCGCACTGATTGCCATAGCTTTGTATGCCAATACATTAATTAGAATCACGAGGATGATTAGTCAACATACACGATTACGTCAACGACCATGGTTGTTAAAATATCCTGTTGGCATCCATACAGGATGGATAATCTTTGCAACAATCGCTAATCTTACTACCTATATGGCATCTATTGGTATTAATCAAACGACGCATTTAGCTATGTATTGGACCTTAGCTACGATATTAGTGGGACTTCTGTTCTTGCTTTATCTGTATGTCCAATACGGCAATCCAGCTATCTTTTTAACAGGTATTTGGGCAGTGCTAGGCGTCTATTTAAAGCATAATGACGGGACGTTTGTACTGGCTAATCAATTTATCAAACGATTTGCCTTAGTAATCGTTGTTTTAAGTCTCGCTTTGTTTATGTATATTCAATATTTACAAATGAAATCAAATAAAGCAGATTAAAATAGTTGTTAAATTACGTGAATTAGCGATAAATATGTTAGCCATTAAAGACTAAGTTTGTGGACGAGGTTTAGCTAATTGAAAAACCACAAAAAATTAGTTGATTTATCACATAAAGAGTGTTATTATATTTCAGTGCGCATGTACGCACAATGAGTGGGAGGATAATTATCCATGAACCACATCACGAATTATATTTTATTAAGGAGGAATTTTCGTGGCTAAAAAAGTAGTAAAACAAGTTAAATTACAAATTCCAGCCGGCGCAGCAAGCCCAGCTCCACCAGTAGGTCCAGCTTTAGGTCAAGCGCAAGTTAACATTATGGGGTTCTGTAAAGAGTTCAACGCTCGTACACAAGATCAAGCAGGATTTATTATTCCTGTTGTCATCGATGTATATGAAGACCGTTCATTCAGCTTCATTACTAAAAAACCACCAGTACCAGTATTATTGAAAAAAGTTGCTGGCATTGACAAAGGTTCAGGTGTACCTAACAAAACTAAAGTAGCAACAATTACTAAAGCTCAAGTACAAGAAGTTGCTGAAACAAAAATGGAAGACTTAAATGCAGCTAGCGTAGAAGCAGCAATGCGCATTGTTGAAGGTACTGCTCGTTCTATGGGTATCACAGTCCAAGATTAAGCGCAGTGTAGTTTCTCGCCCCGTTTTCTATCGGGTGTGGGAGGTTAAACCGTTAAAACCACAAGTATAGGAGGAAAATAAAAATGGCAAAGAAAAGTAAAAACTTCCGCGCTGCTTTCGAAAAAGTAGATCGCACTAAAAAATATGAAGCAGCTGAAGCAGTCGCATTAGCAAAAGAAATCGATTTTGCAAAATTCGATGCAACAGTTGAAGTATCTTATAATTTAAATATCGACGTGAAAAAAGCGGATCAACAAATCCGTGGCGCTATGGTATTACCACACGGTACTGGTAAAGTATCCCGTGTTGTTGTAATCGCTCGTGGTGAAAAAGCTAAAGAAGCTGAAGCAGCAGGTGCTGACTTCGTTGGTGAAGCAGATTTAATCAACAAAATCAATGATGGTTGGTTAGATTTTGACGTTATGGTAGCAACACCAGATATGATGGGTCAAGTGGGTCGTTTAGGTCGTGTCTTAGGACCTAAAGGTTTAATGCCTAACCCTAAAACTGGTACAGTTACAATGGACGTAACAAAAGCTGTTAATGATATTAAAGCAGGACAAGTAACATACCGTGCTGATAAAGCAGGTATTGTGAACGTACCGATTGGTAAAGTTTCATTTGATGATACTAAATTAGTAGAAAACTTAAAAGCTTTACACGAACAAATTTTACGTGTAAAACCTGCAACTGCTAAAGGTACATACATTACAAACTTATCATTAAGTACAACATTTGGACCTGGTATCAAATTAGATACAACAGCATTATAATAGCGGAAATTATTAAAAAAGGCTTGACGCCAATAAATATTTCCGTTATGATTACATACAGTTCATAACGACCGTAGACAGCAAGTGGCGAATGCCTTAATTTCTTGCCGAGGAAGTTCCTAATTTTGAGGATCTATCTCTATGTCTAAGGTGACATAGAGATTTTTTTTGAAAAAATCTCTATACCAAATTGACGGAGGTGAAACTTATGACAAAAGCAGTAATCTTGAAAAAACAAGAAGAAGTAACAGTTGTAGCACAAGAGTTAAAAAATGCAGCATCCGTTGTTGTTGTTGACTATTTAGGTTTAACTGTAGAAGAAGTAACAAACTTACGTAAAGAATTACGTGAAAACGGCGTTCAAATGAAAGTTGTTAAAAATACAATTCTACGTCGTGCAGCTGCTGAAGCAGGTATCGAAGGTTTAGAAAGTACATTTGTAGGGCCATCTGCTGTTGTTTTCTCTGAAAACGAAGTAGTAGCACCAGCAAAAGTTGTTGCGAAATATGCTGATAAAATCGAACCATTATCTATTAAAGGTGGTATGATTGAAGGTAAAGTCGCTTCAGTTGATGAAATCAATGCATTAGCTAAATTACCGGACCGCGAAGGTTTATTATCAATGTTACTTTCAGTATTACAAGCGCCAGTTCGCAATACTGCATTGGCAATCAAAGCTGTTGCAGAAGAAAAAGAATCTGCAGCGTAATTTTAATTTATCAATTTAACCAAAAAATGGAGGAAAATAATCATGGCATTAAACATTGAAAACATTATTGCTGAAATCAAAGAAGCAACAATTATTGAATTAAATGACTTAGTAAAAGCAATTGAAGAAGAATTTGGCGTAACTGCTGCTGCTCCTGTAGCTGTAGCTGCTGCTGGTCCAGCTGCTGAAGAAAAAACTGACTTCGACGTAGAATTAACTTCTGCTGGCGCTACAAAAATTAAAGTAATCAAAGTAGTTCGTGAAGCTACTGGTTTAGGATTGAAAGAAGCTAAAGAATTAGTTGATGGCGCTCCTAAAGTATTAAAAGAAGGCGTATCAAAAGAAGAAGCAGAAGCTTTAAAAGCTCAATTAGAAGAAGTTGGAGCATCTGTAACATTAAAATAATTTTTATGTTAATGACACCCTTGAAAACGTTGGTAAATCAATGTTTTCAAAGGGTGTTTTTTTGTTTGAATACGTTTTGAATACGCTTTCTAAATACAAGGTTTTTCTTTCATAAAATGATAACAATCTAACTGAGGGAGCAGTCTTGTGTATTGTAGGCGCTTTGTTTGCTACAGCTACTATAATTCGATATGCTTAAATTATGATACGGATAAAGATTTCTGTTATGATTATCTATTATTTTTCAAAACTTGATAACAATCAATTTCTACCTTACTTAAGTCGCGTATACTAAAGACAAATACAACATGGTGAGAGCGCGGGTGCTCTGGCTTGAACCACTGGTACACATAGTGTGAGCGCAGGCGTTTAACATTGAATCACTGGAGCAAAGGGCGTAGGAGCGCAAATAGCGCAACAAGCGCTTTGTGAAGTGGAGTCAAGCCAACCCAAGCGAACCAAAATACAGGAGGTAGCAGACATGCAGAAATGGTTATCACGTTATCGTAATTGGTTAACAACTGTCACAGGAATTTTAATTATTTTGGCATTTTTAACCAAATGGTTGTGGCATAATGGTCAGATTAGTGCTGATATACTTTTGATAGCTTCGTTGGTTGGAGGATTTCCAATATTCATACAAGCTTTCCAAGCGCTAAAAGTTAAGGTGATAAGTATTGATTTTTTGGTTACACTCGCTATTTTAGGGGCGTTTGTGATACAAGAATTTGAAGAATCAGCCATTGTTTCTTTTCTGTTTTTGTTCGGAGCCTATTTGGAACAACGCACATTAGCTAAGACACGTTCTGCGATTAAAGAACTTGTCGAAATGGTGCCAGAGACCGCTTTTCGTCAAATAGATAATGGAGAGTTTGAAGAAGTATTCATTGACGAAGTAGATAAAGAGGATGTACTTTTGGTGAAGACTGGAGGTAAAATTCCAGTGGATGGCGTAGTGGTAGCTGGTTCTGGTACAGCGAATGAAGCCAGTATAACTGGAGAAGCGATTCCGGTAGCTAAACGATTAAATGATAAAGTATTTGCAGGAACAATTTTAGAAAATGGAACTATTCAATTGCGCACGGAAAAAGTGGGTGAAGAAACTACTTTCGGTAAAATTATTGAATTAGTGGAAGAAGCGCAAGATACTAAGTCTAAAGCAGAACGTTTTATTGATAAATTTTCAAAATATTACACGCCAGCAGTATTAGTACTTGCAATTGTAATTTGGATACTTAGTCGAAATCTTGAGTTGGCAGTGACTATTTTAGTGCTTGGTTGTCCAGGTGCGTTAGTGATTGGTGTGCCAGTATCCAATGTATCAGGTATTGGCAATGGTGCTCGAAACGGAATTTTATTTAAAGGGAGTGAAGTTATCACTGACTTTAGTAAAGTAGATACGATTTTATTTGATAAGACCGGTACACTCACTTATGGTAATCCTCAAGTGGCTCAAACAATTTATTATAGCTATGATAAGCCTTTTGTTGACCGTTTACTCGTTAGTGTCGAAAAAGAATCTAATCACCCACTCGCTAAAGCGATTGTCACTCACTATGGACAGACGAAGACGGAAGTGATTGACACCACGGAAGTTGTTCAAGGTGGTGGTATTGTCGCACAAATCCAACAACACCAAGTGTTAGTTGGTAATGTTTATTTGATGAAACAGTATAATGTGTCTTTTACCAGTCAAATGCAAAGCGACATAGAAGCGATGGAAGTAGCAGGGAATTCAATCGTTCTCACTGCTATTGATGGTCAATTAATGCTAGCTATCGGTGTTCGTGATAAAATTCGTCAGGGAGTAAAAGATGATTTAGATACAATTAAGAAGATAGGAGTAAAAAATTTAATTTTGCTTTCGGGAGATAATCAAGGAACGGTTGATTTAGTAGCCCAAGAATTAGGTTTAAGTGAAGCATATGGTCAATTATTGCCAGAAGATAAAGCGAAATTTGTAAAAAAACGGCAAGCAAAGGGAGAAATTGTAGCCTTTGTTGGTGATGGTATTAATGATAGCCCCTCATTAGCTTTAGCAGACATTGGTATTGCCATGGGGAGTGGAACAGATGTGGCGATTGAGACGTCAAATGTAGTCTTGATGAATTCCGATTTTCACAGAATTCCACATGCGAGAGGTTTAGCGAAAGCGACACGGCGGAATATGATTGAAAATATTGTTATTGCTCTATTGGTGGTTATTGTTTTGTTAATTAGTGTGCTGTCAAGTTCATGGATGAATATGGCGATTGGGATGTTTGTCCATGAGGGTAGTATTTTAGTCGTTATTTTAAATGCGATGAGACTGTTAAAATATAAAAGTAAATAGATAATCTTGATAGCTATCAATTATTAAAACTTGGTTGTGTACTATACTGAAATTATAGAAAGAAAGGAAAAGATGATGATGAAAAAAGCTATTTTACAACTCGAAACATTGGCGTGTCCAACATGTATGCAAAAAATTGAAGGTGCGATAAAAAATATCGCCGGCGTGGATAAAGAAAGTGTTAAGGTACTATTTAATGCAAGTAAAGCTAAAACGACTTTTGATGATAATGTAACAACGCTTGATGAAATTGCTAACGCAGTTCGTTCAATCGGATATGAGGTTTTAAAAGCAACGGAAAAATAGTGTATGGCGAGTATATCAAAGAAGTTGTTCACTGATATTCAGTAATGAGTGTAGATGTTCGGACTTTAACTATTAGAACATATAGTTCGAGAGTGTAGTTGTCTGGACTTAAAGCACTAGAATGCGGTATGAAATTATAGTGTGCATTGGCTTGAGCTGCCGGATAAAAATACCAATATGCGTGCAACACGTAAAAGCGACTGCTGAAGTGGAGCTGTTTTAACCTTGGAACCAAAATAGGGGGAATCGATGATGTTAAAAGAATTTTTTGAAGCAAATGATGGGCTACTGGATTTATATACCCAAGCTATCACAAAAGCGCATGGCGATAAGCATCCTGAAGTCTTTGAAGTAAGAAAAATCTATAAAATAATTCAGGATAAGATACAAGAAGAGGATATAGATGTCTCAAATGAATGGGTGGAATTAAGAGCGATAACGCAAGATTATGCAATACCTGATGATGTATGTCCAACCTTTACAAAGACTTATCAGTTATTAAAGCAAATGGATGAGTTAGCACAGGTTGATTTTCAACGGTTAGCGAGGGGTTAAGTATGGTTCAACATCTTTGTGTAACATTGGTACCATTATTTAATCATTTATCACTGGACGAACAAATTGAGATTAACAAATTGGCAAGATATCAAAAGTATGAAAAGAATGAGATTGTTTTTAAACCAGGCGATGATGCCCTAGTGATTGTAGCGCATGGTAGTATGAAAGTCTATCAATTATCTTCCAATGGCAAGGAACAATTGTTACGAGTGGTTGAACCAGGTAGTTATGAAGGTGAAAATCAGTTGTTTGGGCTAAAAAATGAAACACTGTTTGGTGAAGCGTTAGAAACAACAGAAATTTGCAGTTTAAGTAAGCAAGCGTTTAATCAAGTGATGTTAAATAATCCAGAAATATCACTGAAATTATTCGAGTTAAGTGCACAAAAAATGGTTCAAGTAGAAAAGCAAACACAATTTTTATCTATGGAACGAATTGAAGAACGCCTAGCTGTTTATCTATTCGATTTAGCTAAAGTGACTAATGAGAAACAACTCATACTACCAATGAAAATGAAAGATATTGCCCAATATTTAGGGACAACACCCGAAACACTTTCTCGAAAGTTTAAATACCTAGAGACTGAAGGTTATATCCAACGCTCAGGTAAGAAGATTATTATTCTTGATGAAGAGGGATTGCAGCATATATAGACACATGATACCCTTGTCGATGTTTCGCTTGGATAATAATGCTTAGCAATATAAAGTTTTTACAACGATGAATCGCGTAATAGGTTTAATTCACTGAGAACCTGTTGCGCGATATTTTTGTATATATTTTTTGAATAGAATCCTGTTTGACAAATAATGAATAGCAGTGGCTTCTGGATTGGCAAAATGATGATACTAGTAAGGGAATTAACGATGAGTTTTAAAATTTTGTAAAATTCATTTCTAAATGGGCAGTAATAGTATAAAACGTAACCGAAAATGGGTATAATAGAGAAGAATAGACAGAAACATGGGTGTGGGATTTGAACCACTGGGGTAATAAGTGCCAGAGTGCACCAGAGCTACATGCATTTTTCGCAGTGGACGTCATGCAACCCAAGAAAAACAAATAACTCAAAAGGAAGTGAAAAAAATGTCAACGAGAATATTACTAGTAGATGATGACCGTGAAATCGTTGGATTTTTGAAAATATACCTAGAAAGTGAAGACTTTGAAGTAATTGCAGCTTATAATGGACAACAAGCACTAAAAATTTTGGAGACTGAAGCCGTTGATTTGGTCTTGTTAGATATTATGATGCCGCAAATGAATGGCTTAGATGTGCTTAAACGGATGCGTGATGCAGGTAAAAGTGTCCCGGTTATATTAGTGAGTGCGAAATCAACCGATCACGATAAAATTCAAGGACTTGTGACAGGTGCCGATGACTATATTACCAAGCCATTTAACACCCTCGAAGTGATGGCACGGATTAAATCATTATTGCGCCGTCAAAATCAATATATGGTGCCAAATAAAGTGAATCAGATTGAGATTGGACCATTAGAGATACGTAAAGAATCACATGAAGTGTTCACCTTATCTGGGACACCAATTCAACTGACAGCACTCGAATTTGGTATTCTCTATTTATTGGCAAGTCACCCGAATCGTGTGTTTAGTGCAGAAGAAATTTTTGAAGCTGTATGGAATCAAGAAAGTGTTGTAAGTGTGAAGACGGTCATGGTGCATGTGAGTCACTTGCGCGATAAGATTGAAGCAGCGACTGGTGGCGAAAAAGTGATTCAAACCGTATGGGGCGTAGGGTATAAAATAGAAGGGTAAACTAATAGTTATGAATTTACCAACGATGAAATTGACGCGCAACGAAAAAATAGTATTGTTTTTAGAAGGAATCATTACGCTCGGCATCATTTTCTTTGTTTACTTAAGTTTTGTCTTATTATACATTGAATTTTTAAATATGCCGATGTCATGGTTAGGAAGACCAGAAACCACGGGTTTTGAATATTTTAATATGACGGTGGAAGGTGTCAATTTAACCCGGAAAGTATTCTCGTATCTTATGTTAGTTATTGCTATATTGATGACTTTTTTACGCGTGAATAAAAGACGAACGGCTCTACATTTGGATCATGTATTGGATTATTTGAAGTATATCTCAAATGGGCACTACGAGTTAAGAATTCCAGAAGTAAATATTGGAGAGTTGACAGAAGTGATTCGCAGTATCAACTCCTTGGTCGAAAGTACTGTACAGTCACGTGAAGAAGAACGTAAAATTGAACAGTCGAAAGATGAATTGATTGCCAATGTTGGACACGATTTAAGAACACCGTTAACATCCATTATTGGCTATTTAGGGCTTATCGATAATCAGCAATATCAGTCAGAAGAACAAATGTTGAATTATGCCCGGATTGCTTATAATAAAGCCTTGGGAATGAAAGTTTTAGTGAGTGACTTGTTCGATTATGCAGCGTCACGATTAACCTCGTACGAGATAAAACCGATTGAAATGAGTATTGAGATGTTTTTTGAGCAAATTGCAGCGGATTTTGAATTGACGGCGCAAGAAAAACATATTGAAATTGAAATCGATGTAGTACCTGAAGATTTAATCGTTTCACTGGACCCGGAAAAGATGGCGCGAGTGTTTCATAATTTAATATCAAATGCACTCAAATATGGGCATGGAGCTTCGGTAATTCAACTACGCGCGTACCAAGAATTAGCATCGAAAAAGACGATGATGGAGGTACGTAATAATGGTGAATTAATACCAGAAACTGAACTCGAAAATATTTTTGAACGAAGCTATCGATTGGATTCATCGCGGAATGCTGATGTACCAGGTTCAGGCTTAGGCTTAGCGATTGTACGAAATATTGTTAAGCTACATGATGGTGAAGTTTCTGCAGCAATTGACCGAGAATTTTTAGTATTTAAAATAGAAATGAAATGGTGAAATCAATGAATGTAAAAAAGCAGTTAATAATGTTCATTAGCTTGATTATTTTAGCAGTAATAATGCCAGTGGTTTCTGCCCAAACGGATGAGAATGTATCGCTTGAAGCCATGTCTGCGTTACTAGTGGATGCTGAAAATGGACAAATTTTATTCGAAAAAGAAGCAGACTTGGCTGTAAATTCAGGTGCGGCTACCAAATTATTATTAGTATACTTAGTATATGAGGCGATAGCAGCTGGTAAGTTGACATTGGATGCGCCAGTTCCTATTTCTGATGCGGTTTATCAATTGAGTCAAAATTATGAAATCGCAAATATTCCGTTGCGACAAGATTTTCAGTATACAGTGGAGGAATTGCTGCAAGCTGTCGCTGTAAAATCTGCCAATGGTGCGGCATTAGCGTTAGTAGAGGCGACTTCGTCATCGCAACAAGATTTTTTAGGTAAAATGAAACAAAAATTAACAGAGTGGCATTTGGAAGGAAATCAATTGACCAATATTTTGGGTATTTCAACCGATGATAATGGTAGTCAAAATACCTCAACTGGGAATAAGTTAACGGCTAAGACAATAGCAACGATTGCATATCGGTTGATTAACGATTTCCCAGAGTATTTAGAATACACGAAGATTGAGCGTTTGCATTTTAAGGCTGAAACATCAGATGCGCTGGTCGTAGAAAATAGTAATGACTTACTTGATAGTTCAATGAAACCAGATGGTTTAATGTTGACGAATGCTGAAGATGGGTACCATCATCAAATTTTGACGGTTAGACGGAATAACCGGCGTTTATTAGCTGTTGTCCTTGGGGAACCAGATGAAGCCGTTAGAACTTATAAAGGGGTTAAACAATTGATGGATTATGGCTTCACTGCGTTTAATAAGCAAAATGTACTGATTAAAGATACCCTTACAAATCAGATACCAGCAGTTGATGTAGTAGGTGGAAAGAAAAAAGTGGTTTCAACCGTATATACTGAAGATGTTTCGCTAACATTACCGAGTGAGTGGTCTAATATCAAATATCTTTATGAATTTGTGCCGGATAAAAAGCATATTAATGAAAAAAATCAAATAGAAGCACCGATAAAAAAAAATACGACAATTGGTACAGTTAAAGTATCTTTAGAAAGAGCAGAGATTCCATTTTTACCAACAGCTAAAGGCACTGCAGTACCAATTAAAACGAGTGAATCGGTAGAAAAAGCAGGTTGGATAAGACGTGCACTACAAGGAGCACAACATATTGGAGAAGGAATAGTTGATGGGACACGAAAATTTTTCATTGATTTATTTAATTAAAAAATTATAACAGATAACATAGCTGTTGATGATGGGGGATTATAATAATGGAAAAAAAGGAACAAGCAATTTTTGCCGGCGGATGTTTTTGGTGTATGGTTCACCCGTTTGATAAATGGGAGGGAGTGGAATCTGTAATCTCAGGCTATATCGGAGGAACTACCGAAAATCCGACGTATGAACAAGTGAAAACAGGGATGACAGGTCATGCTGAAGCTGTGTGTATAACATTTAATCCAGATGTGGTGAGTTATGACCAATTACTGAAAGTTTTTTGGCAAATTATTGATCCGACAGATAGTCAGGGACAATTTGTTGACCGGGGCACTTCGTATCGCCCAGAAATTTTTTATACCAATGAAGCACAAAAACGTGCTGCAGAACAATCTAAAGAGGCGCTAGAAAAAAGTGGTATGTTTAATCAACCGATTGTTGTGCCGATTACGCCAGCACCGACATTTTATGAAGCGGAAACTTATCACCAAGATTTTTACTTAAAAAATCCTGAACATTATGAACGCTATCGTAGTTTGTCAGGACGCGATGAATTTATTCAGCGACATCACTCGTTGTCGTAAGAAATGTATAATGTGTGGTCTGACTTGAATTACTGGTTAAACGCATTGACGTGCACCAGTACGAAAGTGGATGACACGCTAACCCATACGAACAAAATATAGACAGTTCAATCACTACGTGCAATGGTGTGATTGAGCTGTCTATGTATTTTTAGGGGCGGCGAATCATGTATCGTTGAAGTATACGGGTAACTATTGGTGCGAGTAAGAGATAAAATATGAAATTTCCAACCGCGTGGGCTGTATCAAAAGGGATACCTCTTAAATAATAGCTCCAAAAATTGGCTATGCCGTACAATTTGACCCATATTATTGAAATGATAAAGCCATATAAATACCCTAATAATCCACACCAGACTGCTGAAATCATTTGTTGGATAATAGGATTGAAATATTGGCTAAAGCGAATAATGGGTAGGGATGCTATTACTAATAACATATAGGTAGCTATTTGCATCAATGTCCACGGTCCCATCCCAAGATAGAGATTTGAGACTAACATCGTTAATCCGGCAATAATAATACTTTTTTGCCAACCGATACTTACTGTAAAAATAAATAATAAAGTAGTAATTGGTTGGACATTAGGAATACCCGAAAAGATGATTCGACCAATATAACAAAGCGTGCTTAATAATGCAATCTGTGTGAGTGAGCGAATAGACAATATTTTACTCAAATGGTGCTAACTTCCAATCAATTTGGTCACCATTCTTTAATTGAATACCATCTGCTCCAACTTCGCTCATTTTTCCATTGTAGTCAAATAACCACCATTTATTTGCTTTGGCATCTTGTTCATGGCCATTAATGCTACTAATAAAACCATCTTTTTCAACAATATCGAAGTGAGCTTTCATTACACTCAATAGAGTTTCACCTTCTTTTACGTTTAAGGTAAAAGGACTATTTTCAATGTGTTTACCATCGACGGTGACATTGATTGTAATAGCTATCATTTTTTTCTCGTCAGTAGTCGTTTGAGCAGCTGACGTCGTTGTTGTTTGAACCGTCGTCGATTCTGTAGTAGCGACAGTAGTTGTTTCTGCCTTTTGACTCGCTGTTTGACACCCAGCTAATATTAACATTGATGTCAGTAATAATAATTTATGTCTCATAATTCCCATCCTTATCTAAATGTTTGATTGCTAAATAAAAAGCTCCGACAACAATTGTCAGAGCTAGCATGCCGAGGACCGGAATCGAACCGGTACGGGTATCACTACCCGCAGGATTTTAAGTCCTGTGCGTCTGCCAGTTCCGCCACCCCGGCGTTTACCATACTGGCAATACGGAAAACGGGAATCGAACCCGAATCATTAAGAATATTTTACCAAATTCCGTTAGAAATTGTTGCACAATTTCTTTGTATATGCCGGCTAAAGGACTTGAACCCTCGACCCTCTGATTACAAATCAGATGCTCTACCAACTGAGCTAAGCCGGCAAACCATGTTGTTCTTACAACAAGACTTATCATACATTATCCATTAGGCAGTGTCAATATATAGTGGGGAGTTTTTGTAATATTTGATGATTTTTTGTCTAAAAAGTCGGTATTGCTGAAGAATTATTCCGTAAAATCATTGCAGATGAAGGGTATAAAATCTATCAGGATACTAAGCAGCAGTTGTTAGAAGATATGGGAAGAGACGGTACAAATGTTGACAATTACGAAGTTCAACGAGCGTTACAAGCGTTAGCGAGTCAGTCGTTTAGAGAAGTGGATAACTTAATTAATACGTCACTGCCACAAGCTTCAAGAGCGATGTATCAAGACATCGTGACGCAATCTGTCGCAAGTGTCGTGACAGGTACGAAATCAGCTGAACAAGCGATATCCGAAGCGACAATGGCTATGTTTAAGCGTGGCTTTACCGGTTTTACGGATAGGGGCGGTAAACGTTGGAAAGCGGATGTGTACGCAAGAAACGTGATTAAATCAACCGTGTATCGTACGTACCGTGAAATGCGAGAGAAACCTGCTGAAGAAGTCGGCATCGATACTTTTTATTATTCTGTTAAAGCGAGTGCTAGAGAGATGTGTGCGCCTTTGCAGGGGCAAATTGTGACAAAAGGACTTGCTAGAACAGAAGCGGGAGAAAGAATACTTTCCCTGCTTGATTATGGTTATGGTGAGCCTGGTGGATGTCTAGGTATCAACTGTGGCCATGTGATGACGCCGTTTATACCTGGTGTTAATTACAAACCCGAATTACCCGATGAGTTGAAAAATTTAACCGAAGAACAAGCGATACAAAATGCGAATGTGGAAGCCAAGCAACGCGCTTTAGAAAGACAGATTCGATATAACAAAGAGTTGTTACATGTCGCTGAGCAATTAGGTGATAGAGGCTTGATTCAAAAATATAAGTTGAATGATATTAAGTTGCGTGGCGCTTTGGATAGCTGGATTAAGAAGCCTGATTTCTTGCGGTATGATATGGAACGTGTGAAGTATCATAAATCAGGAGTTAAAGCTGACTATAAGAATGTTATTCCTAAAGCTGAATATGAGCGAATGGCTAAGCGATACAAGCGTTATAAGGATGTCCTGGGTGATAAAAATGTGCCGAAATCACTCGATGATTTCATTAAAATGAAGTATAATGATAGTGAGAGATATGGATTCTTGAAAGACTATTTTACTAGCCGGAAATCCAATATGATTTCAGCATTTTCTAGTTTTGGTGACTATGTAAAGTATAAGAATCGGGTAGAAAAAGAAATAGTAGGGCAAACAACTTCAGACGGTATTGTGATTAAATCTCAGAGTAAACATTTTATTGAAAGGTTGTTAGGGACTAATGCAGACCCTAAAACTGGTAAGTTTAGGAGTGGTGTTGAAGTAGAACACGTTATTGATGCACTAAAAAATGGTAGAGTACGTCCTAGTAATAGCGACTCAACGGTAACTGTGTACTACGGAGAATATGCAAAGGTGACAGTAAATAATATTACTGGGCAATTGATACGAACTGTTCCGCAAACAAAAAGGAGGTAGTGTTAATGGAAATCAAAATAACAGAAAAACAATATAATTTTATTAATGAAAAAGCACCTTCTTTTAAAGTTGAGTTTGCGGTGAGCACTAATTACTCTATTGATATTGTGGATGGATTTGTTATTTTTCATTTTAATGACATAGATACATATGACGATTTTATGAATGCGCTGGATTTAGCGATTGTGCACGATGGAATGATAAACCAAGATGTCGTTAATGATGTTGGGATTGAGCTGTATAAAATTTACGATTCTATCATTTATGGAGATAATGATTAATTAAAGCACGTAACTATAACAGTTAGGTGCTTTTTGTGTACGCAAAATTAGGAGGCGTATTGTGGAAAAATTATCAATCAAGTAAAAACATAATAATGCTTCACGTAGTTTGGATTATGAAATTAAAATCGGGGATTGGGTCTTAGGCGCTGGTGTTGTGAATTTCACTTTAGAGATGCAACCAAACCGGCGACCGAAAGTGATAATTGAATGCTATCCTGAGTGCTTAGACATCAATCTCCAAGGTGTTGAATTAAAAACTAAAAAGGAGGTGTGAGTGTGAATAAAAAAGATAGAGAGACCCATAAAGGCATTAATTTCTATGAAATGCTAACCGTATTGTTTATCGGTTTAAAGCTAACGGGACATATCACTTGGTCATGGTGGTGGGTATTATCACCATTTTGGATTCCATACATCATCTTATTTGTGGTAGCCATGATTCTATATATCAAAAAACAATAAAATCATGTCTTTATCTGCAGACGTTAAAGAACAGAAATAAGCGACCTATCGCTCTATAGGAGGGCCTAGCATGGCAGAAGAACAAACAAGTGTTGACCAAGCAACGAATCAAACTAACTTGGAAGTTGAGGAAACAAAGGTGTTTACTCAAGAAGATGTCAATCGGATCGGGACTAAAGAGCATAATAGCGGCTATTCTAAAGCGATCAGAGACCTAGGCTTTGAAGATGCAGAAGCGGCTAAAAATGTTTTGAAAGCCTATCAAGATTGGCAGGAGTCGCAAAAGTCGGAAGCTGAAAAGCAAAGTGAGGCTTTAAAATCAAAAGAAGAAGCATTATCGAATGCGGATAGCCGTATTAAATCTTTAGAAGCAGAAAACGCTGCTTTAAAACAAGGTGTGATTGCTTATTCTGTTGAGGATGTGGTGGCGCTAGCGGAACGTTTGGTGAATGATGAAACAACGATTGACCAAGCGATTCAAAAAGTGCTGGATAAATATCCACACTTTAGTGGCGGCCAAGAAGAAGTGAAGCCGACCTTTTCAGCAAAGGGTAATCCATCGGTGGATATGGGGGCTAAGGTAAAAGACCCATTCCAGGATGTTATAGACAATTACAAATAGAACAGGAGTAAAACAATGACAAATACAAATCAAAATTTAGCGGTACGTACGTATCAAAAACAATATAAAAGCATCATACCAAATACTGAACAGAACTGATGTTAAAAATCAAAGCAAAATGCTTTTCAAACAAATATCTTTAGTATATAATAGTCAAAGAAAGTCAATGTTAGAAAAATGATAGTACGACAACGAGCGCTTTAAAATGAACTACTGGCATTTATGGTGTGAGCGCGGGCGCTCTGCCTTGAACCATTAGAACAAAAAGCGACTTCATGTGTCAGCGCACGAAGCATTTTTGAAAAGTGACTATCGAGGCAGCTCAAGTGAGCCAGAATAAGGAGGTATCGGAATGGTGCAAAGAAATATGACGGAAATCATCGAAGCGTATTTAAAGAGTTTCTTAAAAAATCAAGAACATCTTGAAATAAAACGCAGTGACATTGCAGAGCATTTTGATTGCGTACCTTCACAAATTAATTATGTTATTAATACTCGATTTACTCAAGAGCATGGCTATGCAGTTGAAAGTAAACGAGGCGGAGGAGGGTATATCCGCATTTTAAAAATTCATCTTGCGGATGAAGTTGAACAAATTGATCAAATGATTGAATTAGTCGGCGAGCAAATCAGTCAACGAAATGGAATCAATATGATTGAAACATTAATTGAACGTAAAATTATTACTAAGCGTGAAGCAACACTTATCTTATCAGTAATTGAAAAATCGGTGCTGCATACGATTAGTGAACAAGAACAATTTGCAAGAGCACAATTATTAAAGACATTTCTTTATCAATTGCGCTATACATATAATTAAATGAGGTGACAATATGTTTGAAGAATTATTTACCAATAGTGCGCGGCAAGTGATGATTTTTGCTGCGGAACAAGCTTATTATATGCGACACCAAGCCGTAGGCTCTGAGCATATTTTATTAGGCTTGGCAAAAGAAGAAACCGGTATCGCTGGAAAAGCGTTACGCGAAAACGGGGCAACCTATAATGCCTTAATTGCAGAATTAGAATCGATTCATGGCAAATTTGCTCAACCAAGAATGATGGGCGAACAAGTTATTCCGTATTCTCCAAGAGCAAAAAAAGTTATTATGAATGCATCCAATGATGCTAAACGCTTAGGTGCGCCAAAAGTAGGGACGGAGCATTTATTACTCGGTATTTTAAAAGAGGAAATCTTAGCTGTAGTTTTATTGCGTAATTTAGAAATTGATTTTGATGTATTACGCCGTACTGTCTATGAGTTAATTGGTGCTACTGGTGAGATGGATGAAGATAGTAATCGCAGTCGCCGTCCGGGGCGCAATGGTCGTAGTGGCGCAAGACCTCAAAATAATCAAGCTACAACGAGTCCGACGCTGGATTCAGTCGCACGTGATTTGACAGATTTAGCACGTCGCAATCAACTGGACCCTGTGATTGGTCGTGAGCAAGAAGTACACCGCATTGTGCAAATTATTAGTCGACGTACGAAAAACAACCCTGTATTAGTTGGTGAGCCAGGTGTAGGTAAAACTGCATTAGCGGAAGGTTTAGCTCAACGGATTATTTCAGGAGATGTGCCGGAAGATATTGCAAAAAAACGTTTGATGATGCTGGATATGGGTGCGTTAGTTGCCGGTACTAAATATCGTGGTGAGTTCGAGGAACGCATGAAGAAAATTATTGAAGAAATGTCTGAGAGTGGCGACGTTATCCTTTTCATTGATGAATTACATACGTTAATTGGTGCAGGTGGTGCTGAAGGTGCGATTGATGCATCGAATATTTTAAAACCAGCGTTAGCGCGTGGTGAAATTCAAGTGATTGGTGCGACAACGTTGAATGAATATCAAAAATATATTGAAAAAGATGCTGCGCTAGAACGCCGATTTTCAAAAGTGCAAATTGATGAGCCGTCAATCAGTGAATCCATTGCGATTATTGAAGGCTTAAAAGGTAAGTATGAAGAACATCATACGGTGAAAATTCCAACAGAAGCAGTCGAGGCAGCTGTAAAATTAAGTGCGCGATATATGACTGCCAGACGATTACCGGATAAAGCTGTCGATTTAATTGATGAAGCAGCTGCCCGTGTCCGTATTGATGCAGCAGTTGAACCTCAAACAGTTTCATCGGATAGCTTAGAACAACAATTAGTTGAACTTTCGAGCGAAAAAGAACAAGCTATTTTAGCACGTGATTTTGACAAAGCCTCAGAATTACGTCAAAAAGAAGTCGCTTTAGAAGCACAATTAGCTGAGATGGATAAACGAGAACAAGAGGAAGATTCTCCGGCTAGAGAAGTATTAACAGTAACTAGCCATGATGTAGCAGAAGTGGTAGCTCAAGCAACCGGTGTGCCTGTTCAACAAATGGAAACATCTGAATCACAACGATTAGTGAATTTAGAAGCGGTCTTACACGAACGTGTGATTGGTCAAGATGAAGCTGTCAAATCAGTGGCACGCGCGATTCGTCGTGCAAGAAGTGGTTTGAAATCACCAAAACGACCAATTGGTTCGTTCTTATTCTTAGGTCCAACGGGTGTTGGTAAGACAGAGTTAGCGAAAACATTGGCTGCAGTTATGTTTGGTAGCGAAGATAATATGATTCGTGTGGATATGTCAGAATATATGGAAAAACACAGTGTGTCTCGTTTAGTAGGGTCACCTCCGGGATATGTGGGATATGATGAAGCGGGTCAATTAACTGAAAAAATTCGTCAAAAACCGTATAGTGTCATTTTATTAGATGAGGTAGAAAAAGCACATCCTGATGTCTTTAATATCTTATTACAAGTATTTGATGATGGACATCTAACTGATGGTAAAGGGCGCAAAGTTGATTTTAGAAACACAATCATTATTATGACTTCTAACTTAGGTGCTACGGCATTACGTGATGAAAAATCGGTTGGTTTTGGTGCAGTATCGGTCACTGAAAACCACCAAGCAATGGAACGTAAAATTCGTGAAGAATTGAAACGTGCATTTAGACCAGAATTTTTAAACCGTATTGATGAAACGATTGTCTTCCACTCATTAACGAAAGAAAATATCCGTGAGATTGTAAAATTACATGCCGCCGATATTGTTAAACGTTTAGAAGATTTATCTATTCAAGCACGCGTTACAGATACAGCTGTAGATATTATTGCTGAAGCTGGATTTGATCCTGAATATGGTGCAAGACCAATTCGTCGTGCGATTCAAAAACAAATTGAAGATGAATTAAGTGAACTCTTGTTAAATGGCGATATTCAAAATGGAGACCAAATTACCATTGGTGGTCGTGGCGGAAGTATTAATATTGCGAATCGTACAAAAAATTAATACTAATAAGGCGTATTGAAAGCTTTTTCAAGCGAGATGTGTTATACTGTTAGTAGATAAGTTTTATTGACGCAATAAAACTTAAATGGGCGTGAGGCCAAGTGGTCGATAGTAATGCCCGAGTGTATAATGAGTGCTTTGGAATGAGTCACTGGAGAAAACAGACTGTGTGTGCATGTAGTACACAGAGGTGTTGCGAAAGGAACGGCATTTCAGCTCATGTGAACCAAGTATTACGAGGAGGAATAAACATGTCAAAAAATCGTTTAGGAAGAGTATTATTGGGTGCTGCTGTTGCAGTAGCAGGTGTATCACTTTATTTATACATTGATGAAAATGCACGTACAAAAGTGGAAAGTGTCATCAACCGTGAAAAAGCGAAAGCATTTATTCGTCAAAATTTAAAAGGGTCACAAAATCTTATTGATGCTATTGATAAATTAACAGATACCGAATTGAATTCAGTCATGAAATTAATGAATGAAACCGAAAAAACAGCAAATAAAGTAGCAGATCAAGCAGGTTCAGCAGTAAATCAATTCGTTGATCGTGCCAAAGAATTTGGCAATGATGTAGCAGATAAAGTATCTGACTTTATGCAATAAATACGGTAAACTGATTTAAGTTTGTGAACCACTGGAGCAGAGACTGTCAAAGTGCTTTTACACTTCAACAGTAAGGCGAAAGGGACATCAAGCTTGGTCAGAGTGAACCATAGAAAAACGGACATTTCCTGTTATAGGAATGTCCGTTTTTTTGTTACTCAATATGTTTGTTTTGTACAATATCAATTAATTGTTGATTGAAAGCAGATTGTTCTGGAGAAAGAGTTGCCTCATTATTAACTATCAGGCTTGTATAACTCATCGGTGCATTTTTAATAGGGATTGAAACAATATGGTCATTAGATAAAATCGTGTTTTCCGTTAATAATGCCATTCGATTGCCAGACTCCACTTGTTCAATTAAATCAGTGAGATGGTTAGTGTATAGAACATTTTCCAAGGGTAATTTATGTTGAGTTGCCCATTGATAAAATAATCGTTCGTGAACTGTCCCTGGTTTGAGTGAAACAAACGATTCGTTGATTAATTCCACAATCGATAATTCACGGTATTTAGCTAAATAATGTTCTTTTGCAACACATAATTGAATGGGAGCTCCAGAAATTGGATAGGAATCAATCCATTTTTGTGCAAAGGTGTCTTGTTCATGAATCGTAATAGCGATGGTGAAAACTTTAGCACGTAGTGACTCAATTAAATCATCCGCTGTATATTCTTCAATCAAATTCAATTGTTGGTCAGCCCCTTCAACATGGGCTAATAATTTAGGTAAATAGTGGGAGCCAATAATGGAAATGAGTCCGAGTTGGACGGATTCCGTTGGCGTTGCACTGACTTCTTGTTTTGTTTGATTAAATAGACTTAACATATCGACGGTGCGACGGTATAGTGTTCTGCCAGATGCTGTTAAACGAATATTTTTGGCAGAACGTTCTCGCTGAATGAGTTTCGTTTCAAATTCTTCCTCTAGTCGTTTTAATGCGATGGATATAGAAGGCTGCGAGACAAAAAAGTGTTCCGCTGTCTTAGTGAAACTTAAACTTTCAGCTAAATATTTGAAATATTCCAAATCGCGTAAGTTCATACTTTCCTCCAAATAAATAATTGACATAAGTAGTTTTATTCATTATAACTATCGATTTAATAAAAATAAAGTCTTAAAATAGGCAAAGATAACAGATGACTAAATCTGGTAAATGTTGCAATTGCATGCCTGTTTCTTTGTAAAATTTTTGTAAGCGATAGGTTAATGTATTTCGATGAATATAGAGATGCTCTGCTGCTTGTGATAAGTTACCTTGGTGTTCGAATAAAGTTTGGATTAAACTACTATATTCATTATTTTGTCGAATAATTTGTTGTAGTGGCTGCAATAATTCTGTTTGTTGTAAAGCATGACGTCCTATTTTCCGGATGAGAATAGGGGTTAATGTTTCAAAACGGACACTAGCATCATGCTGGAATGTATGTTCCACTAAGGCTAATTCATGCTGATACTGAATTGGTAAATTCATAGTTAATGGATGTGTATAGCCGATAATGACACGCGTTGACGTATCAAAGTCAGTGTCCAATGTCTGGATTAATGCATGAAGTAATTCACCATCAAAATCATCAACTGCTTTAATTTTTAATAAGATGGTAAAGCGTTTAGGTGAGAGTTGAAACCATTCGATAACTGGTGGAAAAGCTTCCTTAAATGTAGATAGCCATAAATCAAAGTTATCATCATGCTTAGCTTGTTTAAATTCAATATGTAACACTTGTAGGTTACCAGTAATAATTGGCACATTTTGCGAGGATTTTTCTAAAAATTTTTGCCAATGTGATTTTGGTTGCGAGTTTGGTTGCTCTTTAATCAATGCGGATAGTAGCGCTAATTCTTTTGCTTGAATCGCTGTTTTAGGGATTGCAAGAGTTTGTCCTTCAATAGTTAAATGATGATGAGTAGCAATCAGTGAATCGGGATTGTCAGGGTTGAGAATCGCACTGGGATATAATTGTTGGATTGTTTGAATCACTATAAAGCACCTCCTTGAAAATTTCACATTCTTAGTGTACCATATTTAACGTTGATTACCTAGTATAGTAGCTAGTATTTCGTGGTTTGAAAAACGTACGACTGCGGGACAGTAGCTTGATTCTTTAGAGAAATTTTAGTCCGTAGACGTAATGTTGAAGTGTGTTATTTTATTTCAAGATACCTAGCACAGGAGGAGACAATTGAATGCATTTATCAGAATCAGAAAGATTGAGACATGAAAAGTGGATGCGTGTGGCGTTAGCTCAAGCCGCCCTAGCTGAAAAACTAGGTGAAGTACCTATTGGTGCAGTCATTGTAAAAGATGAAAAAGTGATTGCTAAAGCATACAATTTGCGTGAATTATCCCATGTAGCAACGGCGCATGCAGAGTTATTGGCGATTAATGAAGCCAATCAATTGCAAGAAAAATGGCGCTTAGAAGGCGCAACATTATATGTTACGCTTGAACCGTGTCCGATGTGTGCAGGCGCTATTATTTTATCGCGTATTCAAACGGTGGTTTTTGGTGCAAGAGACCCTAAAGCAGGATGTGTGGGGAGTCTAATGAATATTGTAGAAGATACGCGTTTTAATCATAATGCTCAAGTGATTGAAGGTATTTTAGCAGAGGAATGCGGGCAGCGGTTGAGTCATTTTTTTAAAGCATTGCGAGAGAGACGTAAAAAAGAGAAAGTTATGCACAACTCTGTGGATAACTTGCAATAGTTGTGGATAACTAGTCAAGTGTTTGGCTAGGATTTGTGCCGGTATGTTCCATGATGAAATGGATGGTGCAAAAATTTCGCCCTATGTGTAAAATAATACTCGGAAATACCCAAATTCAATAAATCTCTTGCAAAAAAAAAGAAGAGAACCTTATTCTTAAAGTTATCAGCCCATAAGAAAGAAGAGGTTCTCTATGCAAGCAATTATAACTCAAATTCTATCGATTTTAAAGAAAAATGACTCATTATTTAGTTCAGAAGCAATGCTTAAACTATTTTTTGAAGAATTAACCGCAATACTAGCATTTTCAAAATACTTGTGCTAATATAGAGATGAGGCAATGATGGCGTCACGAATCGAGTCAGGACCGGAAGGTAGCAGCTATAAGTGACAAAGTCATGTGCCTTTTTTGTATGCAAATGTAAAAGGTGTTGATAGCTCCCTTTCGGAGGACACCAACATCAAATGTTATAGAAGCAAATAAAAGTAATCGTTCATTTCATGGAGTGAATGTACGTGCGTTGACTTGAATCATTGTAGTCGTGCTGTCGGTTTCAAGAGTAATGGTAGTCGGCGATAAATTCTACAAAACGATAATTTAAGTCTATGCTGTGATGTGATATAATGAAGTGACAAAACGATAGAGGAGGACAATATCTTGAGTTACCAAGCATTATACCGCGTCTGGCGGCCACAGTCATTTGATGAATTAGTTGGGCAACCGATGATTGCTGAAACATTAAAAAATGCCGTCAAACATGAGCAATTGAGTCACGCGTATTTGTTTACTGGACCTCGTGGTACAGGAAAAACAAGTGTGGCTAAAATTTTGGCGAAAGCGGTGAATTGTCCAAATCAAACGGATGGTAATCCATGCAATGAATGCGAGTTGTGTCGAGCGATTACTAGTGGTCAGTTGCCTGATGTGGTTGAAATTGATGCGGCGAGTAATAATGGGGTCGATGAAATTCGTGAATTGCGTGATAAGGTACGTTATGCCCCCACACAAGCGAAATATAAAGTCTATATCATTGACGAGGTACATATGTTGACGACGGGTGCTTTTAATGCGTTATTGAAGACATTGGAGGAACCACCGGCACATGTGCTATTTATTTTAGCAACGACAGAACCACATAAAATTCCGGCGACGATTTTATCGCGGACACAACGCTTTGATTTTCAACGAATTCATAATCATGACTTAATTGGACGGATGCAGTATATACTCGACCAACGGCAGGTGCCGGCAGAAGATGAGGCGCTAATGGTGATTGCAAGAGCTGCTAATGGCGGGATGCGTGATAGTTTAAGTTTGTTGGATCAAGCCTTATCGTATCAAGGCAATCGCTTAACATTAGCAGCAGCACTGGAAGTATCTGGTAGTGTCAATCATCAAGTTTATGTTAATTATATCGAAGATATTGCTCAAGCTGATGGTACAAAAGCGTTGATGATTGTCAAAGATGTTTTGCAATCAGGTAAACAAGCTAGTCGTTTTATTGAAGAGTTGATATTGTTTGCGCGTGATGTATTATTGTCGCACTACACGAAAAAGAATGATACATTGTTGAGTGATGAAGAATTGAATGATTTGAACCAAGCGGTTCCAGCAGCATTTTATTTTGAACTAATTCATGCACTCAATCACGCTCAGTCGCAAATGCGTTTTAGCAATCAACCGGATTTGTATTTAGAAGTCATCACGATTCAAATGGCACAAAATAAAGGGAATAATATTGTGCCAACGCCCGTAACGGGACCAAATGATGAGGTGTTATGGCAGCGGATTGAACAACTAGAGTCAAAAATAAAACAATTAGAAACTCGTTTAGCACAATCTGCAAATACATCCGCACATTCCCAGTCACAAAGTGAACGAGTGGAAAGCAGCGTTTCGCGCAAAAGACCAGCTACAGTGAAGCGTCAATATCAGCAGCAGACTGAAGCGATTTATCGTGTATTAGACCAAGCGACGCGCGCTCATATTGAGCGTTTAAAACAACAATGGCCAACAATATTAGCGAATGTGACCCCGCAAGAGCGTGCTAAGTTCAACGGGACATATCCTCTTGCTGCCGGAGCAGGTGTTGGATTAATTAGTTTTAAAAACGAAGCATTTTGCGGTATCGTACAAAATGATGCGGATTTGCTGCAACAAATTGAAGCGCTCTGTGCACAATATATTCAAGAGCCGATTCACTTGGAGTTTATCGTAGACAGTGAATGGCACGCATTGAGACAGGATTATAAAATTCTGCGTGAAAAAAATGGTGGCAAGCCAATAACGTCGGCGAAGGAAGTAGAAAAAAATAAGGGTACAGAGTCGTTGAATGAAGTATCAGTAACGCAACAACATACGGTTGAAGCAGAAACGTCTGCAAATACATCGCTGGAGCAGGATGAAGTGTCGGCTAAACCGGTTGAATCCGTCGCTGACGTCATGCAACGCGTTAAAACGGTACCTGACACTGCCGTAATGGAAGAGGAAGAAACACCTGAAGTTATCGCGAAAGCCATTGAATTATTTGGTGAAAACAATGTGACAATTTTATATGATGAATAATCAAAATGAGTAGGAGCAGTGTTTGTAACAGGTGCCCTACTCTTTTTGTAAAATATAAATATTCAGTAGAGTGTTTGCCACTTAAGGCATAAAATATGATAAAATAATAGTAGAAACAATGATTTGGAGGATGGACAATGCGAGGAATGGGAAATATGGGCAACATACAAGGAATGTTGCAAAAAGCACAAAAATTGCAAAAAGAAATGGACAAAGAACAAGCTAAAATTGAAGAAACAGTATTTGAAAAAAGCGATAATAATCAATTAGTTACCGTTAAGATGACGGGCAACTATCAAATAACAGAATTAACCATCGCCCCGGATTTATTAGACCCAGATGATGTAGAGATGTTACAAGATTTAGTGTTGTCAACGGTAAATGATTTAATTACTGACATTAATACGACAACGAAAGAACGACTAGGTAAATTTTCTAAAGGAATGAACTTGCCATTTTAACAAGTGTAATAGAGTGTGGCAAGAATGTTTTGAAATGGACCACAGTAGAAAGTTAACGGCGAGTGAGCAGCTCGTAAAGGAAACGTTTGAAGTGGCGTCATTTCAGTAGGTGGGAATTAGAATAACCATAGTGTGAGCGCGGGTGTTCTGACTTGAACCACTGGAGCAGAGGTCGTAGAAGCGCTGGGGCGCTTCAAGAGCAAAGCGAAGTGGACGTCAAGTCAACCCAAGCGAATCAGAATTAACCATAGTGTGAGCGCGGGCGTACAGCCTCGAACCACTGGAGCAAAATACCGGCGTGCGAGTCATCGTGCAGAGGAATTTTGCGAAGTGGACGTCGAGGTTGCCTAAGCGAGCCAGAATTAGGAGGATTTTATGCAGTATCCAGCACCAATTGCTAAATTGATTAACAGTTTCACGAAATTACCTGGTGTTGGGGCTAAAACAGCGGCTCGGCTGGCCTTTCATGTGATTGATATGGATGAACGTGAGGTAACAGAATTTGCACAAAACCTGATTAATGTGAAACGTGATTTAAAATATTGTCATATTTGCGGGAATATTACAGATGTTGATCCATGCATTATTTGCTCTGACAGTCATCGTGATGTTTCAACGATTTTAGTAGTAGAAGATACAAGAGCGATTATGTCGTTAGAGCGGATGCAAGAATATCATGGGTTGTATCATGTTTTGCAGGGTGTTTTATCGCCGATGGAAGGTGTTGGGCCTGATGATTTGAACATTACACAATTAATTCAGCGTCTTCAAGATGAACGGATTAAAGAGGTAATTATCGCAACCAATGCGACAGCGGAAGGTGAAGCAACGGCGATGTACTTGTCACGTTTATTAAAGCCGGCAGGAATTAAAGTGACCCGATTGGCACATGGGCTGGCAGTGGGTAGCGATATTGAATACGCAGATGAAATGACATTGTTTAGAGCAATTGAGGGACGCAGAGAATTATAAAATAAATTGAGAATAGCAGTAGCATCTCATTTAGTTTAGGAGTACATGAATGAATCAAGGATATTTTATCACGTTTGAAGGACCCGAAGGTGCTGGAAAAACGACGGTAATACAATTATTAGTAGAAAAATTAAAAGATGAGGGCTATCCAGATATTGTGGTCACACGAGAACCTGGGGGGAGTCACATAGCAGAACAAATTCGAACAGTCATTCTCGATTGTAATAATACATTGATGGATAAGCGTACAGAAGCATTATTGTTTGCAGCAGCTAGAAGACAGCATTTAGTGGAAGTGGTGTTACCAGCATTAGAACAAGGCAAAATTGTGTTATGCGATCGATTTATCGATAGTTCATTAGCATATCAAGGCTTAGCGCGCGATATTGAAGTGGAAAAAATCTGGGATATTAATCAATTTGCAATTGAAGGGACATTGCCTGATTTAACCTTGTTAATTGATGTACCAGCAGAAATTGGGCTCGAAAGAATTCACCAGTCGCGCAAAGATGAAAAATTTGACCGATTAGATCAAGAAGCGTTAACGTTTCACCAACAAGTACGTGAAGCATTTCTATCATTAGCGAAAGAATATGCCCGTATCAAAGTTATTGATGGAACCCAAGCGTTAGAAGACGTCGTTCAACATTGTATGGATTATATCCAACAACAAGTAAAATAAGGTATAACAAGGATTGCTCTGCTCGAGCAGCGAACAATATAGCATTGAGGTGCTGTGAAAGTTAGCGAAATAGCAGCAAAGCCAATCCACGTAAGCAAAAACTAGAGGAGGTTATTGTGATGATGAAATTAGTCATAGCAGTCGTACAAGACCAAGATAAAAATATTTTAAGTGATGCATTTTATGAAGCAGATATTCGTGCTACCAAATTAAGCTCAACGGGCGGCTTTTTACGTTCAGGTAATACGACTTTTATTATCGGGATTGAAGAGGAACGTGTGGATGAAGTCTTAGAATTAATTAAAGTAAGCTGTCAAGCACGTGAACAATTTATTTCTTCGCCAGTTAACTTAGATGTGAGCCTTGATGTTACCGCAGCTTATCCAGTAAAAGTTAAGGTCGGTGGCGCGACGGTCTTTGTCTTACCAATCGATGAATTCCTACAATTTTAATGGCGATGACAGAGGTTAAACAATATTTTTTCCAACAAGTCAAACAAGGGACACTCAGTCATGCATATTTATTTGTTGGTGATGACACTGTTCAAAAAGATGATAGCACAACTGCGATAATGCAAGCCATGGTTTGCCCTAATTTCTTGGAGATGGGGCAACCTTGTTTTGAATGTGAACATTGTCGACGCATTCAAGCAAATCAGTGGGCGGATGTGTATCGAGTAGTACCCGAAACGAAAACGATAAAAATTGATCAAATTCGAGAATTGAGAGAGTGGTTGATGCTCAGTCCAATCGAATCGCACTGTAAATTTGCGATTATTGAGCAAGCGGAAACGATGAATGCAGCTTCGGCGAATGCATTACTAACGATTTTAGAAGAGCCGAAGAGTGAAGTCTATATCCTATTATATGTAAATGAAGCCAATAATATTTTGCCGACGATTCAATCAAGAGCGCAGCAAATTCGGTTCAAGCAACCAACTGTGTTAACATTTGAAAATAGTGAATTTGAATCATTATCAGCCGTATATAAGAGACGATTGATTCAATTACCCTATCAAACGCGAGCAGCTTTAATGAATTTAACAGTTGATGATGTAGAGCAATGGTTTAAGGCGTATGATGAATTGTATCAATGGTTATATTTGAAAGAACCATTAACATTTGCACTGATTCAAGTGCGGATGAAACAATTCATAACTGCTAATTACGTGAATTATGGATTAGATTATTTGCAGTTGTTAAATCATCAAATGATAATGTATTTAACCGACAATCAATCGGAGGTGTTTCAATTGATTGAATCCATTGCTCAAAAACAGACGACACAAGTAGCGGAATTATTGAGACTGAATCAACAGTTAATTGAAGCCAAGCAGTATTTAGCATTCAATGTATCGCCTCAATTGGTGGTAGAAAAACTTGTATTGGCAACAGTAAAATAAAAAATAAAAGTGGGGATATTCATTGGAGCAACAATCAGTACAACGTTTAATTCAAACAATTCAAGAACAGTCATTACATTATCAAGACACCGTGCAGCAGTTGACGCAGGCTGTCTTATCATTAAGTGAAGAAAATAATCGTTTACGAATGTTAAATCATGAATTAGAAGATCAATTACAACAGTATGTAATTGAGCATTTGCCAGAGGCGCATCCTATTGTCCAAGAACAACAGCCCTCCCATAAAAAAACAACGAGTGGTAAAGAAAGATTACAAGGGTTTTATGATGATGGCATTCACGTTTGTCATGAATTATTCGGACAACGGCGCCAGTCGGATGAGGAATGTTTATTTTGCCAAGGCATTATTTTGGGATTGGATCAAGTGTAATGGAATCAGTAGTTTTGAAAGAGCATGAACGCATTGACCAATTAATTCGTGAACAACGTCAAATTATTCAAAGTAAAGAATTCTTTTCATTTTCACTTGATGCTGTTTTATTAGCGGACTTTGTGCGGCTACCGAATCGCCGGAGCTTTCGTTACTTAGATTTTTGTTCCGGAAATGGAATTATCCCTCTCTTATTGAGTGGTCGGACAACGGCTAAGTTAGAAGGGATTGAATTGCAGGCGCCGCTCGTTGATATGGCACAGCGTAGTATTCAGCTTAACCAATTGGAACATCAAATCACTATCACACAAGGTGACATTAATCAATTAAGCAAGCCAAGTATTCCCTACGATATCATTACGTGTAACCCGCCTTATTTTTTAGTTGAATCCTCCAAAGGATTACATCATTTAACCAGCCATCAATTAGCGCGTCATGAAGTGTCACTGACGATGGCTCAATGGATTAAAAAAGCCGGACAATTATTACGCGATAAGGGAAGATTGTACATCGTGCATCGTCCGGAGCGTTTGGATGATTTGATGGAACATTTACTGGCGCATCAATTTTCAGTGCATCGTATCAAGTTTGCACATCCCAAAAAAGAGGCGTTAGCGAATATTGTGTTGATTGAAGCGATTTATCGCGGTGGCCGACGTGGGATTCGCATTGAGCCACCGATTATTGTTCATGATAATCAACATCAATATACAAAAGAAATGCAGGCGATTTATTTTGGTGCAGGATAAGCAACATTATTTTTATGTCTTATATTGTCAAGACGATACCTTATATGGTGGGTACACGAATGATTTAGCAAAACGGCTAAAGACGCATCAAAGTGGTAAGGGTGCTAAGTATACGCGTGTGAAGACAAGACATCCGTTACAGTTGATTTATGCTGAACGCTGGGGTAGTAAGTCACAAGCGATGAGACAGGAGTACTGGTTTAAACAATTAAAACGTTATGATAAAGAGCGTTATTTAGGACAGGCTGGGATTGCAACCTTACCGACGACACAATGTGTGATTGTGAATAAGTTGGAGCGAACAAGTGGGAAAGATGATGGAGAGAGTGGGAGATAGCATGCAGCAACAAAAGAGTTTTGCAGCAAATGAACAAGGGACGCTATATTTAGTTCCGACACCTATTGGTAATTTAGATGATATGACCTTTCGAGCGGTCGCTCAGTTAAACGCTGTGCAATTGATTTTAGCAGAAGATACGCGTCATACGATAAAATTACTGAATCATTTTCATATTGAGACAGCCATGCAGAGTTTTCACGAACATAGTCCAGCAACTCAGGTTGATAAATATGTGACGATGTTGCAGCAGGGTACCGATATCGCCTTAGTGTCTGATGCGGGTATGCCGCTTATTAATGACCCAGGGCACCCACTCGTTCAAGCAGTGTTAAAAGCAGGTGTTTCGGTGGTTGCATTACCCGGTGCCAATGCTGCTTTAACAGCTTTAGTAGCCTCAGGTCTACCGGCGGAATGTTTTACGTATTATGGTTTTTTTCCACGTGATACAAAAGGTCAAAAACAAATATTGACCTTAGTTGGTGAACGTTTAGAGACAGCCATTTTTTATGAATCGCCGTATCGGGTATCAAAATCTATGGCGGTGATGAAAAAGCATTTACATCCAGATACCCAAGTTGTGGTGGCACGTGAATTAACAAAGCAATACGAAGAATATCTACGGGGCACATTGGAACAAGTGGATGGGTGGTTAAATGGTCATGAAATAAAGGGTGAATGCGTCCTGTTAATCGAAGGAGGAAAAGCATTGGAATCCAGTAGTGAGAGTGTCATTGACCAGACATTGCCGCTACATGAGCAAGTGACTCAGTATATGCAGGCCTTTCAAGTATCGTCAAAAGAAGCGATTAAGGAAGTAGCAAAAGTCAATCAAGTGCGCAAACAAGTCGTCTATCAAGCGTATCACGAAACGGTTTAGGAGGGGGCGCCGATGTTATATTGGTGGTTAGCCACTATTTTTTTCCTATTGACTATCATCGGTATAAAGATGCCATCGCCTATCGTTCACCCGGTTGTATGCGGTATGTACGGGATAACGAATCTAATTATGGCACTATTTTACACGAGTAATTGGTTGCCTATTTTTATGATGCGTTATTTTTTATATAGCATGAGTGTGTTTTTACTCGTTGTTGTACCCTTTATTTTATTAGCATTGGCGATTTTGATTCTCATGCGTGAAATACGTGGTCAGCAATTGGTTTGGCGTCAATACAGTAATATTGCGTTAGCGATATTAATATTATTATTTTGTGGTTATAGCTTGGGAGATGTGTTGCGGATACGACAAATGCAAATGTCGGTAATGATTAGTTTATACAGTACGATTGCGATATTCTTAACTGCGCTCTTCATTAGTTATGTTATCATTACGCAAGTTATTAAATTATGGAACCGACCACAGAATGCACCGCTGATTATGGTACTAGGCACTGAAATTGATGATGAAGGACAAGTGCAAAATGATTTACGCAGACGATTAGACAAAGCGTTTGCCTACTATCAACAGTTAAGTAAAGAGCAACAAGCGCAAGTGTTGTTTCTCGTATCTGGTGGGAATCCAACTGCCGAAGGGATAACCGAAGCAGAAGGTATGAGTCATTATTTATTAAATCAAGGTGTTTTAGAACATCAAATTATTAAAGAACCATCCGCGAGAAATACAGATGAAAACTTTAAATTTGCGCGACCTTTTATTGTACATGCTGGACGTCAGCGTTCACTCGTTGTAGTAACAAGTCACTATCATCTCGCACGTTCGGCCTACTACGCATTTAAATACGGGTTAAAGGCATATTTTGTAGGTGCTAGAACAAACTGGATTGCGTGGCCATATTCATCCGTTCGTGAATATTTAGCATTACTTTTGTTGACGAAGGAAGTTAGTTTTTTATCAATACTATATATTATTATTGTGGCACTATTAGAAGTTTAATCATAGTGCGAGCGCGGGTGCCCTGACTTGAACCACTGGAGCAGAGGTTGTCGAAGCGCAATAAGCGCTTCAAGAGCAAAGCGAAGTGGAGGTCAAGCCAAGCCGAGCGAGCCAGAATTAGGAGGAAACATTATGGCATTAAAAGATGAAGATACATTAATGAAACGAAAAAAAGAATTGGAAGAAGCGATGAATAATCTTGGTTTGGTTATTGAATCAGACGAGGAAGATGACGTAGATGAACTAGCGAGTCTATTTGAAATGGATGAAGACGTATTAAAAGAAATGGAGCAAAAAAAGCGTGACTAAACGTTGTCAATGGGTAGAAGGGAAGCCGGATTACTATATTGCTTATCATGACCATGTGTGGGGTAAACCGGAACATGATGATAGCGCATTGTTTCGCTGGTTGATTTTGGAGATGTTTCATATTGGTTTATCGTGGCAATTAGTACTATCAAAGCAAACGCATTTTGATGAAGCCTTTGATGCGTTTGATTATCAAAAAATTGCTACCTATGATGAGCAAAAAATTACTGCACTACTTGAAAATAAAGGAATTATTCGTCATCGTGGTAAAATTCAAGCCGCAATAACCAATGCACAAGCATTTATGAATGTTCAGGAACAATATGGTTCGTTTGATGCATTTATTTGGAGCTTTACAAATGGTGAAACAATTGTTAAGGCACAAGATGTTCATATAACCCAAAATGATTTAAGTGCCCAAGTAACTAAAGCCTTGAAGAGACATGGTTTTAAATTTTTAGGTTCGGTCACTATCTATTCCTATTTACAGGCAATTGGTGTGGTCAATGACCATGATTTTGATTGTGATTTTAGGTAAGTGATTGAGTAAATGGGAGTAGAGAGTAGATAAACACAGTGGTGCATCGACACTTTGATTTGAATTAGTAAAGGATGTCACTGTTTTAAGCATTTTTAAAGAATGAGCATCTATACAACGCAAGTCATTCAGAAAAGCGTGTGGCGTCCTGACTGGAATTATTTAGCGTGTGAGCGTGCAAAGAAAGGTTCGGATGTGGATGTCACGTTAACGTGAGTGAGTCAGAAAAGGAGTTAACCATGATTTTAGATTATCTAACAAATTTACCGCGATATGCAGCTATTATTCCACGTTTTGAACAATTTTCAAATACGATTATGGAAGTAGCACAATTGCCACTCGGTAGAACAGATTTAACAGATGTTGATTTTATTAATGTGATGACCGGAGAAACTTTACCGCTAGATAAAGGAATGTTGGAGTACCATCGCGATTATTTAGATATTCAAATTATTCTAAGTGGTCAAGAAGTGATGAAGTGGCAAAATATTCATCATTTAAACGAAAAAGTTACTTATGATGCAGCGAAAGATATTGGTTTTTTAGACGGTGAGGGCGAATGTGTCACAATTAAAGAAGGGATGTTTTATCTAGTCTTTCCTGAAGATGCACACTTACCAAGTAGTCATATTGACCAGCCAAATACTTACAAAAAAGCAGTTGTAAAAATAAAAGTAAATTAATCACGATTTTTTAGGTTCATTTTAATTTTTGGGGCTATACTAAGAGTATCAAAAGTGATTAACACATCATAACTCAACTCTCTCTCTCCCAAAATAATTATTTTAATGGTTAATCACATAATATGACTAAAAAAAGCATCCGAATACAGCGGATGCTTTTTTAGTTTGGAAAATACTTTCAAACCATTATTTTAATAATCGTAAAATCGCATTTGGGACATCTCGACTACTGTTGACGATGGTGCCGTTTAATTTGATGAGCCCCACTGTATAGAGATTAACATAACTGAACTGAGACTCAGCGATTTCTTGTAAGGCAGCAATTTTTTGCGGATTGGTCGCACCTTGTTGACGAGAATCGGTGTATAAGCCTATAATTGGGATACCAGCTTGATAGGCGACACCAATTTCAGAAGCGACACCGGGGTCTATGAGTTGCCCGTCTAATACAGCTAGTAGAATATCGCTTTCTAAGACTGCTTGTGTATCGAGTTTAGCAATCATGGTTGAGTCGGCGTAGGCATTTTTGTCATTGATTTCACCTTGTTCTTGCGGTAAGAAAATTTCTAGTTGCGGAATAGCTTGACGAATGTCAGCGGCTAATTTTGCATTAAAGGCAACTTCCATTTCAGTAAATAGTGGGCTAGCAAAGTAAAGTTTTGGCATAAAGCACCTCCAGTTAAAGTTTAAAGGACAATAATTAGGCCTTTTATATTCTATTATAGAAGCTGTAGAGTAAGGTGCAAGCAATAATATGTACATTAGTGGGTTGACTAAGTTAATGTTCGTCATTGGTATGATGGAAGTATCTCAGTTAAACGTCTTCTACTTCCGCGGTATACCGAATAAAATTAACATTTGTATCCCTTCTGATGGATGTGTTATAATGGACGAGTGAAAAAATGAATAAAGGGGACATAATAATTATGATTTCTGCAGTAGATTTAAGAGCAGGTATGACCATTGTACAAGACGGTAAATTAATTCGTGTATTAGAAGCGAGTCACCACAAACCAGGTAAAGGAAATACAATCATGCGTATGAAATTACGTGATGTTCGTACAGGTGCGACGTATGATACAACTTTCCGTCCAGATGAAAAATTTGAACGTGCATTTATTGAAACAAAAACCGTTCAATACTTATATAGCATGGGTGACGTTGCGTCATTTATGGATTTAGAAACATACGAACAATATGAATTACCTGTTGATTCAATTGAACGCGAATTGAAATTCTTATTAGAAAATATGGAAGCAAAAATTCAATTCTTTGGTACTGAAGTTATTGGTGTTGAATTACCAAGTACAGTAGTATTAACAGTTGCAGAAACTCAACCATCCATTAAAGGTGCGACGGTTACAGGTTCAGGTAAACCAGCAACAATGGAAACAGGTTTAGTAGTAAACGTCCCAGACTTTATCGAAGCTGGTGAATCATTAGAAATTAATACTAGTGAAGGTACGTATATGCGTCGTGCTCAAAAATAATGAGTGATAAACCATTGATTACTAATGGTTACGTACATTATTTGATGTAGTATGTATCGTGACTAATCATTAGTCTATAAAAAAAGAGTTGAGTCGTTGAGGGTAGTATCATCTATCCCGATGATTCAACTCTCTTTTTGAGTAAAACACAGTGTAAGCACGGTGTCCTGATTTGAACTACTGGAGAAAGACACCGAAGTGCGAGAATCGCACTCAGAGGATGTTTGTGAAGTGGATGTCATTTCAGCGAGTTGGAACCCAAATAAGGAGCGTTGATGGAAATGCAAAAAATGATTCAGATGATGGAAAAATTTATTCAGTATCACGGACAAAAATATATCGCGCCGCACAAAGCAGGTGATGAAGAAGAATATATGTTGCAGTTTAAGCATGATGGAGGAGCTGCGCGTAAAGCTTTTCAACAGATTGTAAAGGCAATTGAACAAAAAGATTTGCCATTAAAGGCTCAGCGGACAAGTAATTGGATGAATCAAGCACAAATAGCACGTGCGTATTTTTATTGTTTTTTCCGACATCCAGATGATTTGTTAAGTCAACCGGGGATGGCACTACGTTTATTACAAGAAGGCGACCTATTAGGTATTTCGTGGGAAGTAAGTGTGCTGGAGCGTACGCGGAGAGAAGACAGTCTACCTCAATTACATCGTGCGTTGGCATTACCAATCTCAGCACCGACCTATTATTTAGCGTATCAAAATGGTATTGAAACACTGTACGAAGGGACAGAAACCAATCGTCAATACTTACGTGAAGCGTTAGCTGAGCAGAACATCCGTAAAGTCTTGATAAAAGAGAACATTGGGTATCTGACTGCATTTGATAGTGAGGAAGCCTTTATCAATGCAGCACTTATCGTATTTGACCGATTATACAGCTATTATTTAGCGACAAAAGAGTAACAGGACGCCCTAGTATGAAAATGCCATAAAATAGGAATGCTCAGGTGGCGTTTCAAGACGAATGCGAAGCGGACGGCATTGCAGGGTATTCGAACTAGATAGTATAAAAGCCCGGTGGCTGCACATTATTGACGTGCAGTCATCGGGTGTTTTTGTTGAAACCATTTATTGATTCGGAAATTAATCAAGCCAAAAAACTCACTTTCAACGCCAGCAGCGTCTAGAGATAAATCATTGGTCATAATTACAAGTGCATAGGCAGGCTGCCCGTTTTGATAAAAGAGGCCAATATCATGGAAATACGCATCAAGGTGACCGTATTTGGCTGCCATGTTTTCATTAACGTAACGCTTCATCAACCAATCTTCTTGTGAATCCATCATAATATCGACAATATCGTCGTAAATTTTAGAGGAACCAACGCGAATAAGAATTCCTTCGAGTACACGAGCATTCACCATATTGAATTCATACAGTGACATATCGTCGATGTCTGCGCCACTAAATAATAATAAATCTTCGTGATAGTTACCGAAATTTCGATAATAATAATCTGTTAATAAATTCCACGCAGTGTTATCAGAATTATGTAACATTTCGTAGATTAAGTCTGAAATCGGATAGCTTGCTTGAATATCACCATTGGTAATATTTCCTCCGCCCTCTTCAAAAAGTGCTTCGTTATAGGGAATCTGAGTGTCAGGCGTTAAGTATCCATCGCTGATTAGATTGGTGTAAAGAGCAGCAGTACCTACTTTTGATGTGCTGGCAGCTAACATTGGTTGCCATTCATTGAGATAGTGATGTTCTTCGTTTAAAAAATCATAGTAGGCGATTGAAACATTATCAGTATTGTATCCTAACTCTTTAACGGTTTCTGAAATAATCTGCTCAAAACTTTTACCATTGACAGCGTATTTAGTGTCATAATTCTTATTTTCTGCTGCGTAAGCAGAGTGGTTTGGTAGTATCGTGATGACGATGATACACACCGTGATTAATAAGTGAAAAAAGCGACGCGCCATTTAATATCCCCCAACTATCCTATTTGAAGTATTAAGTTATTCAACTCTCTATTTGAAAAGTATAGCACAAATTTTTCAGATTAAAAGTAGTTTTAGGAGGATATTTTTGTGCTAGGAAAGAGAGGAAGGGGGAGTTGCATCCCTACTCATCTATCTCTTCTTGGTCAGCGAGTTGTAGCGATAGCACATCGGTAATTTCAATTTGATAATAGTGCCTATCTGCACGTAACCCAATGAACGCAGGAGTTAGGTGAATAATCTCTCCGGTATGCAAGGTCTCCTTTAGTATAATGGTAACACGTAAGTGGTGAATGTACGCCTGCGATAGTAACAATAGTTTTTCATCCAAAGCCATACTATGAGTAAATTTGATAGTATGGCCATTATCGCAGTGGAGTGCTGACGTGTGTTCCGACAGAAAAAATCCCATCCATTTAGCCATTTTGCGATCTGCGTATAAACGTGCAGATTTAAAAGGTAAGTAGCTACGATTAATCATTAGTTTAATCCATCCAATCCCCCTGCGGAATGGCCCCCAATGAGCTGACTACGCGTTCTAACACGAGAATTTTCCAGTAGCGAAGTAGCTTTTTGAACAGCTAGTCCACCGAAACGTTGTCGAATAGTGTCAATGGTACGTTCTAGGCGTTCCGTACGTTTAATTTCATCAGGGTCATCCCACAAAGTGTAATAAGTATATTGTTCATCAATCAATCCAGCATAACGAATTCCGATACTACGAACGCCGTGTCCATTATAATGTTTACGAAATAATGTTAATACATGATTCACTAGTACTTTCGTTTGTTGTGTTGGGTCGATTGTTATTTGTGCGCGTAAACTTTTTTCTTTGTCAGCGTAACCGATATAAATCGCGACATTCGTCGTTTTTTTATGGATACGGCGAATGCGAATAGCTACTTGTTCTGCCATTTCCGCTAGGACAACTTCAATGTCTTTTTGACGATAATAATTTTTCGGTAAAATCTGTGAATTGCCTAAGCCTTTCGCTTTAGGGCGATAGGGTTCAAGCACATTACTTTCGTCAACCCCATTAGCATGGAACCACAATTGTAGACCGATAACCCCTAGATGATGTTGTAAAACATCAGGATTAGCGTTAGCTAAGTCACGTATCGAATAAATTTTTAATTTGTTGAGACGCACTTCCGTTCGCTTGCCGATGCCCCAAAAATCTGTCATTTGTTTGATATTCCATACCTTTGATTCGACATCTTCGTATGACCAATTAGCACGCATCGTCGCATTTTTTTTGGCTTCATTATCGAGTGCGAGTTTGGCTAATAATGGATTGGCATTACTCATACCTACAGTGGAATAAATACCCGTTGCGTTCCAAATCGCGATTTGGATTTTTCTAGAAAGTTTATCTAAGCGCTCACGGCGTGATTCATCTAAATTGCGTTCGAAATAATCAAGTGAACGTGTTAAATCGATAAAGCCTTCATCAATAGAGTACGGAAGAATTTCATCTCTAGGAGCAAAATTTTCAAGCACTGACTGAATTTGTAGATTTCGTTCAATATATAGTCCCATGCGTGGTGGGACAATCAGTGTGTGCCGCGCCGCTACGAAAAATATAAATCAATATTATCATTTCTTATTTTTATTACGTAACACCTTTCGGGTATCACTTCCTGTTTCTTCGTGTCCAATCTCGGTAGGAGTATGCTCCACACCTACTGTTATTTAATATAACACTTCACAGGTTTAAACTCCCCAGTAGCGATGGGTACTGATATCTTTTTATATCATTTGTAAATAACAAGCTTGTAAATTCCTAGCAGCATTGAAGTCTATTCTTTTGGTAATTGTTACCAGAACCAATATCTTTAACAACATCAAATTGATACCTTTTAGTGTAAGCATAGGTTTTCAAGTGTTCAATTAGTGTTTCTAAATCATCCGATTGACTACGAATGGATACTCTCGCATAGAGTATTACTCGTTCTGCTCGTTTGTCTGTCGTTAACTTTCCAGTTAGTTCTAACACTTGTTCAGTAG
Source organism: Aerococcaceae bacterium zg-1292 (assembly GCA_016126655.1). GTDB lineage: Bacteria > Bacillota > Bacilli > Lactobacillales > Aerococcaceae > Globicatella. The sequence continues at coordinate 97,128 of CP065955.1, forward strand.
AATAATACCTTGTTCATGTCTTAGTTATATGAGCGAGTATTCTTTTACCTTGTTCATGTAATTTCCACAAGTGATGAGGGGTTATTCCGACTTCTTTTGCGAATTTATCAATTGAAATCAGTACCATCAGTATTCATTCTTTCACTTTATTGTTAAGAATAATGTACCGCATGGAATTTAATTTATAGATGAAAATATATGTTTATTTATATTTTTCTCATTCACGCTAGAACGCAACTTCTAGCGCAGTCTTATTCTCACGAACAGACCTCTCATGCTTTCACATGAGCGTAGACTATATCTTCAACTGGACTGATGCCTAGTTGCCACATTTTTCTTCCGCCCTTAGCTTGCGGTTTTACTCTCCCTCAAGGAGATAGTCGTTGAAGGTCTTCCTTATCTGTTACCAGACTTAGGACTTTCCCTGCTAAACATCCATTGTTACCGTACTTAGGACTAACGTTTTCTAAAGTTCACTATTTTATATCTTAGATACTGATTAGCTTTTGTTTCACCATATACTATCCTTGTTGTTTTTTCTGCTTTCGCACCACTCAGCTTACCGTTTCCAGTTACTGTTTCGGTCACAAGGCTTTAGGAGTTAAAAGCATTTAACGTGGAGTCTGCACCAATCACTTGATACAGAGGGTATGCTGTTAATATATAAATTTATTGTAACAGGTTCGTTACCCAATATTCGATTTCATTACGTGTTTGCCAATCGGTAGGGATACCTTGGCGTCTGGCAACGGTATAATTAAAGCGTCGTGTTTTCACGTGGAAGGGTAAATCATAACTACGACTGACATTTTGTTTACCAAAAACGCGTTTAAAGGTTGGCGATGAAGCTAAAATGAGTCCATTCGCATTATCGGCGCGGCTCATGACACATAGAGAGGTTTTTAATGGGTGTAATCCTCTTTCTACACACTCCACACTGGCATAAAACGACTTCATATCGATAAAAGCAATATCGGAAGTGGGTTCAAGTGTATAGTCGATGTATCCCATAACTAACGCTCCACTGGCATGAAATTCCCAACAATTTTTCCGATGACACGCGGCTCTTCTTCATAAGGAGCGAATTTATCAGCATATTTTTTATTTAGGGACACCAAGCGTAATCCGTTTTCTTCGCGATATACTTTTTTCAAATACGTTTGGCCATCCCAAACGACAGCATAGATTGCACCATCGTAATCAAAGCCACCATCTTTAATTAAGGCAACCGAGCCATTTAAATATTTAGGCTCCATGGAATCTCCAAAAATCCAGGATGCAATATCATAATCAATTTGTTCATCAAAATAGACGACATCATAATTGCGGTCATCTAATGCAGTATATCCGGTACCAGCGGATAATTTTTCATAAACATGGTACTCAAAGAGTGGTGCAGCGGGTATTGATTCTTCGCGTAACTGTTCATCTAAAGTATGGCGTGTGTAGTGTAAAACATTGTGTTGATTAGATTCATTGAGTTGCAAATACAAGTCAACAATCTCGTGTTCTGATTGAAAATAAGACGGCGTGACGTGCAGTAGTTGCGCTAACTTTTCTAAATTCTTTTGATTGGGTTGTGTATTATTATTTTCCCAGTTAAAGTAGGAAGCACGGCTAATATTGAGCAACTGCGCCAACTCGGCTTGCTTATATCCTGCTTCCATTCTCTTTTTACGTAATTGTTCTCCTGAAAACATTGAATCACCTCATTTGTTATTTTATAAACTAACAAAAGTATAATACAAAATTGATGTCGTGGCAAGTACTCTGGTTGTAAAAAACGAATGCCCACACATTAGGTGGCGCATTCGTCTATAATGAGAACTTTTTTATTTTGAGACTATTAATTCTTTTCCGACGAGAAAGTTATTTTCCCAAGTCTGTTTGGGTTTTAAATGTTGTTGAGCAAATTGAATAATCCATCCATGCAAAGCGCCCCATTGTTCAACAGACAACGTACCGTTTGTTTCAGCAAACTCTTTAACAGCAGCATATGTTAGTGGCACCGGTGCGTTTAATTTGTCGAATAAACGCCGTGCATAGGTATCGGCGATAAATACAGGTTTTTTGAAGGCGTAGAGTAAAATCGCATCCGCTGTTTCAGGTCCAATGCCGCGTTGTTTGAGCAAGGTTTGCCGCAGCTGTGAACCGTATTGGCGCTGAATCGCATCAAAGTTATCTTGATGCAAAGCTAGCCAATCAAAAAATGCTAGGATATTGTGTGATTTATTTTGCTGAAAACCACTTGAATGAATAAGTGTTATTAGTTCAGACTGTGATAGTGCACGAATTTTATCAGGTAAAAAGGCGGTGTGTTCTCGAAGACGCGCTAATGATTTTTCGGTATTTGACCAGGTAGTATTTTGTACGAGAATGGCACCAATCACCATTTCATAGACAGTGTCAAAAGGCCACCACTGCTCATGGGATGCCATGCCATATTCCTGTTCAAAAAGATTAAATAATTGATTAAATGTTAGTTGAATCATGAGGGTAACTCCTTGTAATCTTTTATAGTATAGGGATACTTAGCACGCTTATGTAAGTTCTAAGGAATTGAAATGGCTCTACTTCGCAACACTCATACGTTTCTACGATTGCTGCTTCAGCGGTTCGAGGCGGAATGCTTTCTCTCCAGTGGTTCAAGTCAGAATACCGTCGCTCGCACGGTGTTTTAAGTGAATAGCACCCACAATAAGCAGACAGTTGCTAGAACAATCCACGTTAAGCCGCCGATAATTAAGGGTTTCCTAGCGGACTGGAATAATTGGCGTAAATGAGTTGTTAAGCCGATGCCAGCTAATGCGGCAGTCATCAGTACTTTAGCGCCTAATTTCAACCATTGAATGAGTATGTCGGGTAATAAATTGGTGGCGCGAATTAAGATAGCGATAATAAACCAAATAATAAAAGTAGGGATAATTTTACGCACGGTTTTCCATTGAAAGGGCTGGTTCTTCAAGCGGAAAAAGATAAAACTTAAACAAGTCGGAATAATCATCAGTGTCCGTACCAGTTTGACAACTGTTGCCACTTCACCAGCTTGTTCGCTATAGGTAAATCCAGCAGCGACAACAGAGGAAGTATCATTAATTGCTGTTCCGGCCCATAGTCCAAAGTCAGCACTCGATAACTGTAACCAACGACCGATAACAGGGAAAATAAATAATCCCAGTAAATTAAAGAAAAAGATTGTTGAAAGGGATAGAGCAATGTCTTCATCATCTGCTTCTAAGATTGGAGCTGCTGATGCAATTGCCGAACCGCCACAAATCGCTGTACCGATGCCGACTAATAGGCGAATATTTTGTGAGGCATGCATTTTTTTACCGAGCAACCACGCAACAACGAGCGCTAAAGGAACGGTTAAAATAATCATACTTAAAGTTTCGCCGCCGAGTAAAATAAACGAACGTAAGGATAAGGTGAACCCGAGTAAGACGATACTAATTTTAAGGAGTTTACCACTTGATTTTTTAATATAAGCTAAATCAAGATGTGTTCCGAGAGGAGAATGAGTCACGATGATACCGGTAATCATTGCTAGCATTGAAGGACCGATAATGGGTAATAATAAACCTAACCCGTAGGCAACGAGCGTGATGATTCCTAATGTTAGTGCAGAAAAATATTTTGATGACATAGTCAATGCTCCTTTTTTGGTTCGCAGGGCTGAGTTGGCGTTTACTTCGCACAGGACCCAAGCGTTTAAATATATGAGTAATCAAATCTAATGCTTCTATTGTCATACAACCGAGTGGATTTTGCAAGGGGCTAAAAATTAATAAGGCATTTTTAAAAGCCATCCAAATGAGGCGAACATTAGGTGTTTTCTCAAAAAAAGCGTATAATCGTATTGAATTACTGCAGGCTATAGCCTTGCTGTGTAATGATTATACTCATGGAGGAGTTTTAATACATGTCGACGTATCACGTACGCTCTGCCAATGAAAGTGATATTGGCAGCATTCAACAAATTTATCAACATTATGTTTTACATTCTACAGCGACCGCAGAGTTTGTCGTGCCGAGTGAAGCAGTGATGTTGGAGCGATATCAAGCGGTTATAGCAGCAGGATTTCCATATGTTGTTGCTGAAGACGAGCATTATCATATTATCGGTTATGCCTATGCATCTGCTTTTTCAGAGCGTGAAGCTTTTCGTTTTTCAACGAGTTATAGTGTCTATTTAGCGCCACATGCCTCTGGAAATGGTGTCGCTAGCGCTTTGTTGCAAGCGATAGAGGACGCTTTGCGTCAAAAAGAGACGCGCCATTTAGTTGCGCTGGTATCAGGAGATAATGAAGCGAGTCTTCGCTTCCATCAGCGTCATCAGTTTCAACAAATTGGCTGTTTTCCAGAAGCGATGCATAAATTCGACCGTTGGATTGATTTATTATGGTTGCATAAAGAGTTATAAATAAGGTAAGAGAACAGGTGCGCTGACTTGAGCCACTAGAAAACATAATGCAAGAGCGGATGTTCAGTCGCAAACCACTGGAGCAGAATTCGTAGAAGCGCCCGGGCGCTTCAAGAGCAATGCGAAGTGGAGCCGAGGCAGTCCGAGCGAGTAGGAATAAACCATACTAGCGAGCATCGCACAAAAGGATTTTGAAAAGTATATGTCAGGTTAAAGTAAGCGAACCAGAATTTAGGAGGCAATATGCTAACAATAAAAAAGTGGCAACAGAGAAAGATTTAGCACAATTATACACCGTGATTAGTGAGATTTGGCCAGAAGTATTTACACCAATTATTGGAGCGCAACAAGTAGCGTATATGTTAGAACATTATCAGTCTGTAGATGCTATTCAAACAGAAATAGCACGAGGCGCGCATTACTATTTGCTATTACATGAAGATGAAGTAGTTGGTTACACCGCGTACGAAAATCAAGTAGAAAAACTATATTTGAGCAAACTCTATATTCGCCAATCATTGCGTGGTAAAGGTTATATGTCTCAGTTGTTTGATTGGTATGAACAACTTAGCGAAGGTAAAACGCTGTATTTGAATGTGAATCAAGGAAATAAATTAGCGATTCAAGTCTATGAACATCGTGGTTTCAAACGCGTTGGCGAACGTTATGGGGATATTGGTGAAGGCTATGTAATGAATGATTATGTATATGAATTATCTTTAAAAAATAACGCTTTAAATCCATAGAAGGCGGATTCTAAATATGGTATGATTAAGTAGTAGAAGTAAATCTATAAAAGAGGGTGAGAGTATTGAAATGGGAAGATGTTAGACAAAGTAAAAATGTTCAAGATAGACGTAATCAAAGTAATAATACACGCTACAACAATCCAACAGGACGTATACCAAGAGGGTCCGGTGGAGGCCTAGGTGGTAATTTGTTATGGCTGTTACTTGCTAGAACATCAGGTAAAACCAAATTGTTATTATTAGGATTATTCCTATTATTTAGTGTATTGGGTTCTAATGGTTTGTTTTCAAATATGGGTAATAGCACCATTTATAATCAGCAAATCACACCATCGCAGGAAGTGAGTGTCAATCGTTCGACGAATAGTCAAAGTGCACGTCCTACTGACAAAGATGTTGCCTTTTTCTCCGCAGTACTTGCGACGACGGAAGATTATTGGCATGAAAAATTTGCAGAAAAAGGCATGAAATACCGCGAACCACAGCTGGTTATTTATTCTGATCGCGTTTCAACAGCCTGTGGATTAGGCTCAGCGCAAGCAGGGCCATTTTACTGTCCAGGAGATGAGACCGTATATGTAGATTTAAAATTTTATCGTGATTTAACGACAAAATATAATGCACCAGGAGATTTTGCGATGGCCTATGTGATTGCTCATGAAGTGGGGCACCATGTACAAGTGTTAACAGGTACGATGGATGCGTTTACGCGGGCTAAGCAACGGGCGACAACCAAAGAAGCCAATGCCTTAACAGTACGTTTAGAATTACAAGCGGATTATTATGCAGGTGCATGGGCGAAATATGTAGATCAACAAAAATTATTAGAAGTTGGCGATATCGAAGAAGCGTTACGCGCTGCGCACGCCGTCGGAGACGATACATTACAAAAAGAAAATTATGGATACGTCGTCCCGGATAGCTTTACACATGGTTCGTCTGAACAACGTCAGACATGGTTCTATCGCGGTTATCAATACAGTGATTTTGAACACGGGGATACATTTAATAGTGATATCTAATCAAGTTAAAGAATAGTCAATACGTCTTCAACCAATAAAGGAATAAGACGATTAGAGGGAGCAGTTAGTAGGATGGATAGAAGTCTTCAACAAAAATTATGGAAAATATCGTTTGTGCTGTTGGTACTATTGATAGTTACAATAGCTGGATTGTTTATATGGCAATATGTCATATTGGATAATCAAACAATGGCACAACAAACACAGGGAGCGCTAGCGCAGACATATTTTGATGAAGACCAAACCGTGATAAAAGGGGATTTATCAGCAGGTGACATTAATAAATTAGTCAATGGCGCCAATCAATTGGAATCGATAAAATACAAGCCATTAAAGAAAAAAGTTGCCAAAGCAGCAGCACAATACAAAGAATTAGCGCTTATCAACCATTTAGTTAAAGACATACCGACGGATATTATGGCTTTGGAACAATGGGTTGCTAAGTCTTTAAAGCCGAAGACTAACATCGAACAATTGATACAATTGAAGAAACAACGTGTGTATAATCAAGAAGATGCATTTTTAGCACAAATGAATCAAGTGTGGAATTGTTATGAAATGCGTTTGAATCGTCAAGCAAATATTGAAGCGCAATTGGCACAATTACCTACAGCGGTGACACCGGCAACTATTGAGTCATTATCAAATCAGTTAAGTAAGCTAGAATCTGAAATTGAGCAATTTGATAATATGCAAGGGCGTCAACTGTGGCAAGAACAATTACAGAAAAAGGTGAGACAGTTGGCACAAGCTGTGCAGTCATTGAATGAGACCGACACATTAAGTAAAGAACACTGTCAAACATTGTTTCAATCGAAACAAATGGCAGCGCAATTAGCAGGTAGTGAGTTGGATCCGCGATTATTAGTGGCATTAACGTTTGATGATGGGCCGCATCCTGAAATTACACCACAAGTATTGGATGTACTAAAAGAATATAACATTAAAGGTACCTTTTTTGTGACAGGTGCGAATGTGGAGCGATATCCCGAATTAGCTAAACGCATTGTAGATGAAGGGCATCATATTGGCAATCATTCCTATAATCATCCAGATTTATCAAAATTAAGCGATGCAGAAGTATTGAAACAACTAGAGCAAACGCAAGCATTAATCAAAGACGCAACGGGGACGACACCAACAATGTTTCGTATGCCATTTGGTGCAGGTGGACGGCGAGTGGTGCATTTAGGACAATCGCTGGGACTAACTTCGATTATTTGGAATCTGGATACCCAAGATTGGCGCTCGCATGATAAAGATGCTATTTTCGAGCAATCGATGGAGTATTTGCGTGAAAAAACATTAATGTTGATGCACGATACGCATCAAGCGGCACCGGAAGCGTTGCGGAAAATTATTCCGGCGCTCATTGCAAAAGGCTATGAATTTGTTGATCCGTTAACCTTGGGATATGAATATCATTTTTTTGATTAATCATAGCGGCTGTGTAAGCAGTCATGAGAGACATCTTTGTAAGAGTAAAGCATAAAAGCAATAGAAAGAAGTGAGAAAGCACATGGATGAAAAAAATATGAGTAAATGGCAAGCAGTCAATTTAAATCAAGCAACAGGGGTGCAAACAACCTTAACGCATCCTCTATCAGATGAGCAGTTGGTGGAGATACTTGATTTAAATACAGAGCAATTAACGTATTATTTAGAAGAGAGTATTTTAGAAAATCCGTTTATTGAAATGGATTATGCAATTGAAAAGAAAGTAGCAAATATCGACTCTTCCAAGATGAATCATGTGGATGAAAGTGTTGACCACGCAATTGGTGCCTCTCAAAGTTTAATTATGTTTTTATTTGAACAAATTATGTTGTACCGCCAAACACCTATTCGAGATGCTATGGTACGTTTAGTTGATTACCTAGATGAACGCGGTTATTTGCCATATACGTATCAAGAATTAGCGGAGAAATTAGATTTAGATGCGATGATTGTACTGGATGCGATGACGTTAATTAAACAATTAGAGCCTGCAGGTGTTGGTGCGTATGATTTGCAAGAATGTCTCATGTTACAAACGGAACAAGATTCCAAAGCTCCTAATGTTGCGTATTATTTATTAGAAGAATATTTTGATTTACTATCTGTTCATGATATCGTAGCGATTGAGGAAAAAAGTCAATTGAATCGTGATGAAATTGAAGCGTGTTTGTTGTACTTCCATTCACTAAGACCTGTTCCGGCAGCGCTCTTTGACCGTCAACAAAATGTGAATTTAATTCCTGATATTTCTGTACGTTACCGCGATGAATGGTTAGAAATGCGCTATAATCGTCATTTTTATCCACAACTAATATTTAATCAAGGATATTTCGATGAGATGAAACAACAAGATGATGCGGAACTGCAAGCATATATTGAGCAGCATCGTGTGAATTACCAAGCATTAGCAACCCGTTTAGCGGACCGTGAAACGTTAATTATTGCGATGGCGCAAGCGATTATTAAAGCGCAACTTCAGTTCTTTAAAGGAGAAACAGAAGAAAAAGTGCCGTATTTGTTGAAAGATTTGGCTAAGGATTTAAATATTTCTGAATCGGTGGCGAAATTATTAGTGACGAATAAAAATATTGAAGTCGGAACTCATGTTTATCCATTGACAGACTTTATTAATGTTACTTACCATAAAGGCCGCGGAGGTTTGAATACCGTCAACATTAAAGAAATTATTGCGAAATTAATCGAGCAATCGTCGTCAACGATTAATAATGCAGATTTGGTGGCGCAGTTAGCAGAGGAAAAAATTATTATGAGTGAACAGTTGGTTGAAGATTATCGTTGTGCGTTAGGAAAATAGTTTGGTGGCAGCAACTTGACGGAATACACCTCAAAAAGACCGAAGATAATCACACATTATCTTCGGTCTTTCAATATGTTCAAGCTTCATCTTTATATGTAAAGAGCGGGTTAGTCCAATTGGTCAAATGATAAACCGTCAATGTTTTGTCCGCTTCATCATAGTAAGCAATCATAATTAATCGATTACCTAATTGTGTCATTGACTCAGATAAGATGGTTAAGTCATTGTCGGGCAAGGTTTGTTGTGCGGCTGCATAAGTCATCGGTACGATGATGCGTGGAATATAAACAGTTTGGCCATCTAATGTCATAGTGACTTGATCAACAGATACATTTAAGTTAGATAATTGACTATGATTATTTAAAACTTCTTGTAACGATTGTAGTTCATTAGCAGATATTTCGGATTGATTGGCTGTTTTTTCGTCTTGAGAATAATGTTCTTGATAATACTTGTTAATGGCATTGTAAATATCCATCCCCGCTAAACGTGGAGGCACCGTAGCGGTAGGGTAATCACTCTCGCCGATGATTTTTTCATCGAATAAACTTTTGGCAACAGGTGCTTGTGTAGTTGATTCCGTGGTCATAGTAGTTACATCCGCAACAGTTGTTTCACTTACCGCTGTTGTTATTGGTGTGGTATTCGGTGAACTCACGGGTGGTGTGACCGACTGATACGTTAGGTAACTAACGAGGGCTAAGGCTAATAGTAAAACAAATAAAATTAATTTTTTCATAGACAAATCCTTTTCTTTAAATTGCAGTCAAACACGCTCGACCGTCGAACGCAATGATCCCTGCGGTTTGCGAGCAGTGAATCAACAACGAAGGCGGAACGCTAGTTTTATTGTAACAAACAATCAGGATAAGGTATAGTAAAAGTGTTAGGCAGTCAAGGGCGGTGTTTGTCAGTTGTAGTTATTGTATGTTCCGTTCGTATGGGGTGGCTAGCTACCTCATTTAGCATTTTTTGGATAGATGATACCCAGGAAAGATTGTTGCACACATATTCTTTGATGAATTTGTATTTTTTTAAACTTTCAGTTATAATTTGATGAACAGACGCTGGATGACTAAGAATAAAATACATCATGTAAAGAAGCTGTTTTCGTTATTAAAACAGTGGAGATTCAGGCTGTTTATATTTTTCTTACATAATAGAGTGTGGATGCGAGTGTTTGTCTCGAACTACTGGAGTGAGGTTCGACGAAGCGGATGATAAGATTGATTACCCGAACGAGCCGGAAAACATGGTGAGAGAGGGCGTTTAGCCTTGAATTACAAGAGGAAGACACTGAAGTGCGAGCAACGCACAGAGGGATTTTGTGAAGTGGAGGTCAAGTCAGCCCAAGCACACCAGAATAAACATAGTGTAAGCGCGGGCGATTTGACTTGAACCACTGGAGGAAAATACTGGCGTGAGATTTCCCTCTACTATATATATTACGAGGAGGTATTTATGAAAGACGACTTAATAAAATCATTATTTCAAGTGAATACACAATTAAATCGTATTAAACGAATCTGTTTTGATAAAATTGATATTATGTCACGCAGTGAGTATTCGTTTTTACAACATGTGATTGATTTAGCGGATAAAAAAGAAGAACAAACGATTTCGCAAGTAGCGCAAGAATTACAATTATCAAATGCAGCTGTGTCACGAACGATTAAACATTTGTTAGCCAAAGAATGGCTCGTGCGCGAAGTTGTCGAAACAGACAGACGCCACAGTATTGTCAAAGTATCTCCTTTGGGGCGTGAAGTGTTTACGCAAATGGATAAAGCACTAATGGAACTGCTCTCTTCGGCAGTGGAACAAATTGACGAAGAAGATTTAACGACATTTATTACACTAGGTAAACAGATACATCAACAATTATCCGAACATGCTGAAGATGATAATCAATAACGGTGTATAGCAAGTGCATGGCTCCATTATTAACTAGACGAATACCGTTCTAAAATTAAAAAGCGAGTAGGTAAAAATCAACGAAAAGGAATAATAGGGTGAAAAAAATTTTAAAACTAATAATTGTCAGTAGTGTACTTATCTTTTTACTGAGTATTTTCTTTGTCGCCGCCATTAATCTATTCGTAATCATCTCAACGTCTGCTAAACAGTATTCGCTTGAACGTTTTGATAGTAATCAAACGCATCAAGCCGCAGAGGTGCCGATACTTGTTTTAGGTGCAGGTATTATTGATAACCAAACACCGAGTAAAATTTTAGCAGCAAGATTAGACGCTGCGATTGCGCTAGCTAAACGCTATCCGGAGAAAAAAATAATTATGAGTGGTGACCATAAAGATGCTTACTATGATGAAGTGAGCGTGATGAAAAAATATGCAACCCAACATGGTATTGCTAGCGAACGTATTTACCTAGACCATGCAGGATATTCGACGTATGACAGTATGTATCGCATAAAAAATGTGTTACATCAACAACAAGTGATTATCGTAACACAAGGTTATCATTTATCTCGTGCCTTGATGTTGGCTAACGGGATGAATCTTGATGCGGTAGGTATCCAGGCTAAAGAAGTAAATAGTACGCGTATGAAGCGTGAAACACGGGAAATATTAGCGCGCATCAAAGATTTCATGGTTACGTATTGGCGTTATTCGCCACCCGCTGTGGAAGAAGCATATGAGTTTGACTTGCGTCAGTCAGGTGATTGGACGGATGAAAAAGATAGTTTATTAGACTAAAATGAAAAATATTAAAATAGCGCTTGACTTTCATGAGCGAAGAGTATAAAATGAATTCAAGATTAAAGGAAAGGCGATGCTCATGATGAATCAGCACTTATTACAACAAACATCATATTTTTACGGCTACTTTAGATAACGTTTGTATCGAGTAAAGACTCTAGATACAAACGGACAAACAAACGTTTGTATCTATGGGAGCTGCAATTTTGATGCCCGCATAGATGCGATAATCTAAGCGGGAATACAATAAGTCGTTTGAATATCGTGACACGATTTTCAAAGTGATGAAAACAACCTGTTTAGATGAATGCTAAACAGGTTGTTTTTTTATTACGAGGAGGAAAAATGATGAAAAATAAATATCGCTATTGGATGAAAGTGTTAATGCTATTACTGATTATTGCAGGACAAATGTCAGTAGTAAGCGCAGAAGAAGTCATTAAAATCGGGGTGCTTCAATACGTTGAACACGTCTCGTTAAATGCGAATTATCAAGGCTTTATTGATGGATTAAAAGAACTCGGTTATGAAGAGGGTAAAAATATCGCTATTGAATATGTGAATGCAGCAGCAGATAATGCGAACTTGCAATCAATGAGTGAAAAATTAGTCAAAAATAATGATTATTTATTTGCGATTGCCACACCGGCTGCTCAAGCCTTAGCCAATGTCGCCGGCAAGGCCCCGCTGTATTTTTCTGCGGTGACAGATCCGGTAGCTGCCGGATTGGTAGATAATTTGGAAAAGCCGAGTAAATCAGTGACGGGCACAATCGATGCTTCGCCGATTGACGAACAAGTTAAACTATTACAGCAGTTGCAACCGAAAGCTAAAACGATTGGCTTATTATACAATTCAGGCGAAACCAATTCGCAAGCAGAAGCAAAGCGTGCTCAAACAGCATTAGAAAAAAAGGGGTTGAAAGTGGAACACTATACAGTCACTTCAACCAATGATATTAGTCAAGTGATGCAAAGTATGGTCGGAAAAGTTGATGCGATATTCACAGTAACCGATAATACTATCGCTAGTGCGATGTCACTCGTAGGCGATTTAGCGCTTGAGGCGAAATTAGCTATTTTCGGCGGTTCGACAGATATGATATTAGAAAATGGATTAGCTACCTACGGCTTAGATTATTATTCATTAGGTAAACAAACAGCAGCAATGCTTGTCAAGCAACTCAAAGCTGGCGGTAAAGGACAAACATTACCGGTTGAATCAGCAGCAGAACAAAAATTAGTGATTAATGAAAAAGTGGCAGCAGCATTGAATATCGATGTGTCAGCAGTCAAAAAGGAATAAGAAAGCAGGAATCAAATATGTTTAAGTTAAAAAAATTCAATGTAGTAATGGTTATTGTTATGGTCGTAGCATCGTTATTGCCACTATCAGTGAATTCGCAAGAAGAAACAATTAAAATCGGCATTTTACAAACAGTGGAACACGAAGCGTTAGATGCAGTGTTAAAAGGATTTAAAGAAACGATTGAGCAATCCAGTCTAAAAGGTCGCGTGAAATGGGATGTCCAAAATGCGAGTGGTGATATGGCAAATTTACAGTCAATGAGTGAAAAATTAGCACGAGACAATGATATTTTATTTGCGATTGCTACACCGGCGGCGCAAGCATTGGCGACTGTTGAAACTAAAAAACCAATCTTTATTGCCGCAGTCACCGACCCAATTGAAGCTGGGCTAGCGAAGAGTTTAGAGCAACCGGGACGTAATGTCACAGGAACGAGTGATATGGCGCCGATTGAAGAACAAGTGGCATTATTAACGCGAAATTTTCCGAACGTGAAAAAGGTTGGCATTATCTATAATTCAAGTGAAATTAATTCAGTGGTGTTAGCGGAATTAGCAACCAAAGCGTTAAAAGCAGCGGGGTTAGCAGTAGAATCTGGCACGGTTACCAGTACAAACGATATTGCGCAAGTGTTAACACCGCTTGTAGAAAAAGTGGATGCTATGTTCATGGTGACGGATAATACCATCGACAGTTCCATTGCATTAGTCGGCGATATCGTTAAATCTGCAAAAATTCCGATGATTGGTTCTTCTGAGCCTGTTGTAAAAGCAAATGGTTTAGCGACCTTATCAAATTCATATAAAGATTACGGTGTTCAAACGGCAGAAATGCTAATTAAAATGGTTGAAGGAAATTTAAACCCGGCAGAGATGCCGATTGAATTGGCGAATAAGTTAGAATTAGTGGTCAATGACGCATTTGCGAAAGCCATTGGTGTCAATCCAGCATCGATAAAATAATAGAAAGAAGGCATTATTTCAATGATAGATATTATCGTTTCAAGTTTTACGCAAGGGGTTGTTTGGTCCGTGATGGCCATTGGTGTTTACATCACGTTTCGCTTATTAGATATCGCCGATTTATCAGCTGAGGGGACGTTCCCTTTAGGAGCAGCAATTTGTGCTAGCTTAATTACGAGTGGTATTCATCCAATGCTAGCGACCTTAATTGCCTTTGTTGGCGGCGCATTAGCCGGTCTATTGGCCGGTTGGATTCATACAAAATTACATATCCCAGCGCTGATTACGGGTATTTTAGTGTTAACTGGATTATATTCCATTAACTTGCATGTCATGGCAGGACGTCCTAATATTGCTTTGCTCGGTCAAAACACTATTTTTTCCATCGTCCAAGAAGCGACGGGGTGGAGCAAAAATGTGAGTGTATTAGTGGTGACGCTAGTGATACTCGCAGTAATTTTAACTCTGTTAGTATCTTTTTTAAATACAGAATTAGGACTGGCGTTACGTGCAACAGGTGATAATTTAGCAATGAGTGCAGCCAATGGTATTAATACGAATTGGATGAAAACAATCGGCTATATGATTGGTAATGGACTGATTGCATTAGCTGGAGCGATGGTTGCACAAAAAGATGGATTCAGTGATATTGGTATGGGGATTGGGACGATTGTTATTGGATTAGCATCGGTCATTGTCGCTGAAGTAGTTATTCCGAATAAAACGATTGGAATTCGTTTAACAACCATTATCTTAGGTAGTTTTATTTACCGTTTAATTATCGACACGATATTAAATCAGCCATTTATTAGCATTCGTTCAACGGACTTACGTTTCTTCTCTGCGATATTATTAACCTTTGTCTTATATTTGCCAGAATTGCAAAAACAACGTGTAGCAAAAAGTCGCTTAACTAAAGGAGGGCGAGCAGCATGAGTCAATTAACTTTAACCAATATCCATAAATCCTTTGCAGTGGGAACAGTCAATGAAAATCATGTGCTAAAAGGCATTGATTTAGTTATTAATAAAGGGGATTTTATAACAGTCATCGGCGGAAATGGTGCCGGGAAATCCACATTGTTGAATACTATATCTGGCAATCATACGCCAGATAGGGGAAGTGTTCATATTGGTAGCGAAGACGTCACGCGTTGGTCGACAGCCAAACGTTCAGCTAAAATTGGGTATGTGTTTCAAGATCCGCGTATGGGGACAGCCAAACGCTTGACCATTCAAGAAAATATGGCATTAGCCTATCGTAGAGGGCTCAAACGTGGTTTACGTTGGGGCGTGAAAAAAATGGAAAAATCACTCATGAAAGAACGCCTAGCTACCTTAGGATTAGGATTGGAAAACCGCCTGGAGACTGAAGTGGACTTTTTATCCGGTGGACAGCGACAAGCGTTAACGTTATTGATGGCAACTTTACGACAGCCTGATTTATTGTTATTAGATGAGCATACAGCTGCTTTAGACCCGAAAACAAGTCAAATGGTACTATCTTTAACAGAAAAAATTATTTCAGAACAAGAGTTGACAGCATTGATGATTACGCATAATATGGAAGATGCATTAAAATACGGCAATCGTTTGATTATGTTACATCAAGGTCGAATTGTCGTTGATATTAATAAAGAAGAAAAAGCATCGATGAATGTTGTTGATTTATTGAACTTATTTAAAGCACAAAGTGGCGAAGCAATCGCCTCAGATAGTATGTTGCTTGGATAGTTTGTTTAATTAAGGAATGCGACAAAACTCGGTGCATCAAAGGAGTTAATTATGCGCAGTCAACGAACAATGGTACAGAAAATGATGATTATGTTAACGCTCAGCATCTATGTGGTTGTAATAGCCAATCACTATTTAGGCTGGCAGTTGCTAGGACTGACACCGCAGATGCTGTCGATGATAGGAATTTTTATCAGCAGTCTACTATTATGGCTCTTTGTAGCCATCGACTGGCCGAGTCTCTTATGTTTATTAGGTATGGCGGTATTACCTGAGGTTGGTTTTTCTACCATATTGCCACTATCTTTTGGAAATGTCACCTTTGCCTTCCTATTTTTTACCTTTATCTTAACGTATGCGCTCGACCAGACGAATTTTATTAAGCGAGTAACGGGTAAGGCGCTTCATAGTAAGTGGGCGCAACAATCACCTTGGGCATTGATGGTTGCCTTTTATAGTGTGATGTTATTGATTAGTAGTGTTATCTCACCAACCATATTATTTATGATTGCTTATCCGATTTATGAAGAAATATGTGCACAATTTCATTTTGAAAAGGGAAATCGTAATGCTAGTATGATGCTAGTTGCCTTATTTTCAACCATTGCAATTGGTACAGCGATGACACCGATTAATCATGTATTTGCGATTACGGCGATGGGGTTATACAATAATGCATTTGATACAGAGATTACTTCATTAGCCTATATGCAGATGGCTGTACCGGTCGGTCTCGCCATATTTTTAATCTTACTCGCTAGCTTAAAATGGCTATGGCGTCTCGATTTATCATCCGTTAACTTGGCAACATTCGAAACTTTATCTGACGTACCACCTGCGACAAAACGCGAAAAATGGATTGTTAGTCTGTTTATGATGGTTGTCGTGTGTTGGATTGCCCCTGAGATGCTGGCAAAGATATGGCCGGCATTGGCAGCTTTTTCTAAGAGTGTGGGTATTGCCTTTCCACCACTATTAGGCATTGTATTATTAGCCATTATTACTTCAAATGGTGAGCCATTATTAGATATTTCTAAAGCCATTCGAGAAGGTGTTCATTGGCCAAGTTTATTATTAGTGTCAGCGACATTAGCATTGGGAAGTATGATTGCGCGCGAAGATAGTGGGATTGTTGCGTTACTCAATAATGTGATGACGCCGGTTCTTGCCAATTTACCAGCCACGATGGTCGTACTGATTTTTGTATTATGGGCAGGCCTTCAAACCAATGTGAGCTCCAACTTAGTAACGGTATCTGTTGTCACACCGATTGCGATTGCCTTAGCGCAGTCTAATGCCTCCTTTGCTGCAAATCCAGCGATTATCGCTTGCTTTATTGGTTTTATGGCGTCAATGGCTTTAATGACGCCACCCGCTATGCCATATGTTGCGATTTCTGTCGGCTCTAACTGGGTCAGCGCCCGCCAAGCCTTTTTATATGGTTTATGGATGGTATTTATTAGTGTTGTCATGTGTATGGTGATTGGTTATCCAATCGGTAATATGATTTTTTAGAAATGAGGAAATAAATAGATGTTAGAAGAACAACGCGCACGCATTGATGCGATTGATGCACAATTAGTTGCTTTATTCGAAGAGCGTATGCAGGTAGCAGAAGAAGTTATCCAAATTAAATTGGCGAATCAAAAAGAAATTTTGGACACATCACGGGAAAAACAAGTGATTGAAAAAGCAAAAGGTCGCTTGCAGTCTCCTGCATTAGAAGAAGAAATTACTGCATTTTTCGAAGCATTGATGGCTATTTCACGAGGCTATCAAGCGAAAATGAGTGAAAAATTTAAAAAATGATAGACAGCCATCGCCTGATGTGGTACACTGTGAAAGATTTAAGGACTTTTAATGTGTACCGAGAGTGCGCAAAGGAACGTATAACCAGTTGTGACATAGTATGTCATTTTAAGCCCTTAGACCGAATATGGTAAGGGCTATTTTTTTATTGAAAATAGCCAAAGCAAAGGAGAATGACAATGGAAACAAAACAAAAAACACAATTGTTACTCGAAGTCAATGAAAAACCAGAATTAATCCCCGGCATATTATTGAGTTTTCAGCATGTATTTGCGATGTTTGGTGCGACCATTTTAGTACCATTAATTTTAGGGATGTCTGTATCAACAGCATTATTGGCCAGTGGGATTGGTACATTGATTTATATTGCTGCGACAAAAGCACAAGTGCCCGTATATTTAGGCTCTTCATTTGCCTATATCTCAGCGATGTCAATTGCTAAAGAAGCGATGGGCGGCGATATTAGTGCCGCACAAACCGGTATTATGTTAGTCGGTTTACTATATGTTATCGTTGCAATGGTTATTAAACGTACTGGTAGCGACTGGCTAAACCGGTTGTTACCACCGATAGTGATTGGACCCATGATTATGGTAATCGGATTAGGACTTGCAGGTACCGCAGTGACCAATGCTGGTTTTGTTAAGGAAGGTGACTGGCGTAATGTTGTCGCAGCTTTAGTAACCTTTATTATCGCCATTACGATTACAGTAAAAGGAAAGGGATTTTTACGAGTTATCCCATTTTTAATCGCGATTATTGGTGGTTACCTTACTGCTATTTTATTAGGAATTGTCGATTTTACACCGGTTGCTAAAGCGAGTTGGTTAGCTTTTCCAGATATTAGCTTGCCATTTACGACAGGATTCTCATTTGCAAAAGAATATAAATTTTACTTTGGTCCTGAAGCCTTTGCGATTTTACCGATTGCGATTGTGACGATTGCGGAACATATAGGGGACCACGTCGTATTAGGTGAAATTACTAACCGTGATTATGTTAAACAACCTGGTTTACACCGTACATTGATTGGGGATGGGGTTGCAACTTTTGTTTCTGCGTTAATTGGTGGGCCTGCGAATACGACTTATGGTGAGAATACAGGTGTTATTGGGATGACACGTATTGCCAGCGTATCAGTTATTCGTAATGCAGCGCTCATCGCTATTGTATTGAGTTTCTTCGGCAAATTTACTGCGCTTATTTCAACGATACCAAATGCAGTGCTTGGTGGGATGGCCATCTTATTGTATGGTGTCATCGCAAGCAATGGTTTGAAAGTATTAATCAAAGCGAAAACGAATTTTGCCCATTCGCGTAACTTAATTATCGCGAGTGCAATGTTAGTTATTGGCTTAGGTGGGGCAGTATTAGAATTAGGTAGCGTTTTAACACTGTCAGGTACGGCATTAAGTGCGATTGTCGGTGTGGTGTTAAATGCCGTCTTACCACATGAAGACCAAGATAATATGGATACAGGTTACTAATCAATAAAATGAGTTAATAGACAGTGTTGGGGAATTTCTCAACACTGTATTTTTTTGTTATTGAGTATGCTTAGGATGCGTTATGAAATGAACGACTAGAAATTCTAGTACGAGCGTAGGCGCTTTGCTTAGAACTACTAGAGCAAAAAACCTACTAATAAAATTTAAAATTTGAAAGCGAATACCATTCCGAAACATTAGACATCAATAAAAAAATTAAAATCAAGTAAAAACACCATTGAAAAACCACGTGAAATACGGTATACTTCCTACATCAATATTAAATTTAGATAAGAAAAGGATTTGAGCCAAGAATGATACTTGGTTGAATGAAAGGACGCTGGCTTATGCAAATATTTTTTCAACAATTAGTAAATGGAATAGCGCTAGGAAGCATTTATGCGTTAGTTGCCTTGGGATATACAATGGTATACGGGACGATTCGATTAATCAACTTTGCTCATGGTGATGTCTTTATGATGGGTGCCTTTTTTGGCTTTTTCTTGGTGGGACAATTAGGCATGAATGTTTACTTAGCCATGTTTATTGCGATGTTATTCAGTGCCATATTAGGTGTGTTGATTGAACGGATAGCCTATAAACCATTACGGCGCTCGACACGTGTAGCGGCATTGATTACAGCTATTGGGGTTTCCTATTTATTACAAAATGCAATGATAGCTTTTGTAGGGCCGGAAGTTAAAGCTTTTCCAAGTACAATAACTAATTCTATTTTCCGAGTATTCGGTATCGTCATTAATACCAAACATATTTTAGTATTAGTGATTACTCTTTTATTAATGATAACCTTGCAAGTGATTGTAAAATACACGAAGATGGGGAAAGCGATGCGTGCGGTAGCGGTTGATGCAGAAGCAGCGCAATTGATGGGGATTAATGTTGACCGTGTCATCTCTTTTACTTTTGCGATTGGTTCTGGCTTAGCCGGGATTGCAGGAGTATTAGTCGGAGTTTATTACAACTCAGTTGCACCAACGATGGGGGTAACTTATGGATTAAAAGCATTCGTGGCAGCCGTTGTCGGCGGTGTAGGGAGTATCCCGGGTGCAATGGTTGGTGGTTACTTAATTGGAGTATTGGAAACATTGGTAACGGTACTCGGATGGTCGACGTATCGTGAAGCAGCGGTATATGGGTTGCTCATTGTGATTTTATTAGTGTTGCCAGCTGGTCTATTTGGAAAAAATGTAAAAGAGAAAGTTTAGGTGAATCAAATGCAACGATTACATATTAAAAATATCGTATGGATTCTAACCGCAATCGCTGGTTTTATCGTATTGAATACATTGGTAAATGTGGGGATTATCAATAAATTTTATCAAATCACACTCGTACGGATTATGATTAACATTATGTTTGCGGTGGGGTTGAATTTAGTGCTAGGTGTGGCAGGACAATTCTCGCTAGGACACGCCGGATTTATCGCGATTGGTGGATATGCGGGGGCAATTTTTAGTAAGGCATACGAGAATAGTTTACAAGGGATGTTTATCGGGATGGTAGTCGGCATTGGGATTTCCATTGTACTGGCATTAATTGTGGGAATTCCTACCTTGCGTTTGAAAGGGGATTATTTAGCGATAGCAACGCTAGGTGTGGCAGAGATTGTGCGTGTATTAATCAATAATATGCGAGAGATTACCAATGGTGCGGCTGGTATTAGTGGCATCCCGATTGTGAGTACCTGGCAAATGATTTATATCTTTTTAGTGATTACCACGATTTTTGTCTTGAACTATGTGTATAGTAGTGCAGGGCGAGCGACAATTGCGATACAAGAAGATGAGATTGCAGCCGAAGCGATGGGAGTTAATGTCACAAAATATAAAGTCATTGCCTTTGTTATCGGTGCGATTACGGCGAGTATTGCGGGGACTTTGAATGCCAATTATATTGGTATTGTGACACCGGGTGACTATACGTTTAATAAATCCATTGATGTATTAATTATTGTGGTGTTTGGTGGTATTGGTAGTTTTACCGGGTCATTTGTTGCAGCGATTCTATTAGGCATTCTCAATGTTGTGTTACAAGATTACGGACAATTACGGATGATTATTTACGGTGTAGCTGTTATTTTAATTATGATTTTTAGACCAGGTGGTTTATTAGGCACATCTGAATTACGTTTAGGCTCGATTGTAAGTAAATGGATGAAGAGAAATGAGGAGGTAGTAGGATGAGTTTACTAGAAGTGAATCAATTAACGAAAAATTTCGGTGGATTATCTGCTGTTTCCAATGTTTCCATGTATTTAGATAAACATGAATTAGTTGGTTTGATTGGACCAAATGGCGCGGGGAAAACAACTTTTTTCAACTTATTAACCGGTGTCTATGTGCCGAGTGAAGGTGAAATTAAAATTCAAACGGACAAAGGTGAAAAAATATTGAATGGTGTCAAGCCCGATAAAATAAGTAGCTATGGTTTAGCGCGTACGTTTCAAAATATTCGTTTGTTTAAAGAACAATCTGTTGTAGAAAATGTGATGGTTGCTATGCATCGTGAGCAGTCAGATTCACTATGGTCTACTTTTTTGAGAACCAAGGCGTACTATGAAACTGAGAAAAAACTGCGTCAAGAGGCAATGGCGTTATTGGCTATTTTTGATTTAGATAGTTTAGCCGATGAAAAAGCAAAAAACTTAGCCTATGGTCAACAAAGACGGTTGGAAATTGTACGTGCCTTGGCCACCAAACCGAAAATTTTATTTTTAGATGAACCGGCTGCCGGTATGAATCCCAATGAGACCGCTGAATTAACAGAATTAATTGCTCAGATTCGCGAGCAATTTGATTTAACGATTGTGTTAATTGAGCATGATATGTCACTGGTTATGCAGATTTGTCAGCGTATCTATGTATTAGAGTATGGACGTTTAATTGCACATGGGACACCGGAAGAAATTAAGCAAAATCCCGATGTCATTCGTGCCTATTTAGGAGGCGATTAATAAGATGTTATCAGTCAATAATTTAGTGGTTAATTATGGTATGATTAATGCCGTACAGGATGTAACGTTTGAAGTCAAACAAGGTGAAATTGTCTCGTTAATCGGTGCTAACGGCGCTGGAAAATCAACAATTTTACGTACAATTTCTGGACTAGTCAAACCTGCATCTGGTTCGATTGTATTTGACCAAAAAGACTTACAAAAGGTGAGTCCGCAAAATATCGTAAAGGAAGGACTGATCCATGTGCCGGAAGGGCGTCATGTGTTTAAAGGGATGTCCGTTAAAGAAAACCTGGAAATGGGTGCCTTTTTAAGAAGTGATAAAACAACGATTCAGCGTGATATGGAAGCAGTCTATGAGCGTTTTCCAGTATTGAATGAGCGAAAAAATCAAGATTCAGCGACGCTGTCTGGAGGCGAACAACAGATGTTGGCAATGGGACGTGCTTTAATGTCTAAACCGCGTTTATTATTATTAGATGAGCCGTCTATGGGATTAGCACCAATATTTATTCGGGAGATTTTTAATATTATTGAAGCAATCAATCAACAAGGCACAACGGTATTATTGATTGAACAAAATGCGAACATGGCTTTAGCGATTGCGCACCGTGGATATGTACTGGAAACGGGACGGATTGTGTTGAGTGGCACAGGTGAAGAGTTATTAGCAAGTGATGAAGTTCAAAAAGCCTATTTAGGAGGATAAACTGAATGTATGTAAAAAATTATATGACCACTGATTTAATTACTATTGATGCTCAAGCGTCAATGATTGATGCCAGTGACTTGATGAAAAAGCACAAGATTCATCGCCTGCCGGTTGTTGAAGGGGGTAAATTAATCGGTTTAGTGACTAAATCCATTTTGAGTAAGCATTCACCATCGGAGGCAACGAGTTTAAGTCGTTATGAATTAAATTATTTATTAGATAAAACCAGAGTACGTGATATTATGGAGAAAAAAGTACTACAAATTTCCCCAGAACACTTATTAGAACAAGCGGCAGTTGTCATGCGTAATGAGAATATTGGCGTATTGGTGGTTACAGATGAACATGGCTTACAAGGGATTATTACTGATAAAGATATTTTTAAAGCATTTGCTGATATTTCAGGATATAATGTGCCCGGCTCGAGTGTCGTCGTTGAAGTAGCTCAAGACCGCCGGGGTGTGATTGAAGAAATCGGAGATGCCTTATTGGAGTCAGATTCAAACTTGACAAACTTAGTAGTGCATCACACCACCGATGGGATTCGTGTCGTGATACATATTGATAACGAAAACCCACAAGATTTTGTCGACAAACTAAATAAACGCCATTTAACCGTACGCTCCATTGAAGTGAAAGACCTAGGATAGCATCTAGGGTGCCTAGCCTCGAACCACTAGAGCAGAGGTCGCAGAAGCGCTGTGGCGCTACAAGAGCTCTGCGATGTGGAAGTCGAGACTGCCCGAGCGAGCCGGCTTTTCCATAGTGCGAGCATACACGTTATAAATATAACTAAGCAAAATAATATACACATAGCGTTTGGAACAGCGGTAGAGACAAAGCTGTCTGTTCCAAACGTTTTTTCGTAGGGAAAAAGCCATAACAATATAGCTGAAAATATAGTATAATACTCCTTAGTTACAACAACTGAAGTGTCTTGAGGGGGAGCTTCCCCCTAATATTGATTATGAGGTGCGTGAGTCATGAATATCTATTTTATCGGACTGTCCGTGGTGGCAGTGATGGAGCTGCTTTTCTATCTATATGATATACGACAACAATGGTATTTATTGGCATTGATGCTCTGTTGGGTGATTCTTACGCAAGTGCATCAATATTATTCATTAAATAAACAACGATTGTTGATAACGGTCTTAATCGAAGGAGCACTTGTTGTGAGCTTATGCTATTTGAGTCAAGAATGGCTGCTGTTTCTAATATTCGCTAGTGGCATGCATAGCATCTTTAATCAAGCCTCGAACCGCTTGACGCTTGTATATCTAGTGTTTTTATTAGGGGGTTCAATGTTTGTGGTAAATCGTTTTGCAGTTGTGCAATCTGTAGGGTTGATTTTGATTGGTTTTATTTGGCTGTTTGTGTCGTATATGAATCAGCAAATGAAGGATACGCAACGATTAGTTGATGGCTATAAACAACATAATGCATCTTTAGTGCAGCAATTAAATCAGATTGAAGTGCAATTAATAGCAGCTAAAAGAGTCGCTGCATTAATGGAACGTGATCGAATCTCTCGTGAACTACACGACTCGATTGGGCATCGGCTGTCGACCATTGTCATTCAGCTAGGGGCGATCGAACGATTAACAATGGAGGCTTTACCCTCAGTATCAACAATGACACGTGAATTACGTACATTTACGAGCGAGGGGTTGCAGGATGTGCGAAAAGTGGTGCACGATATGCGGCCACAACATTTAGAGGAATTGTCGATTATCGTCGGTTTAGAACGGCTATTTAACGAAGCGCAACATCATAGCGCCATCGAAATTGTTTTTCGCCATAACACACCACTATGGACAATGAATCAGCAACAAATATTAATGTTGTATCGTATCGCGCAAGAATTTATTAGTAATACGCAAAAACACGCGCAAGCGAGTACGATAAAGGTGACGCTGATTTTTCAAGAGAAAGAATGCATCTTTACGATGTCTGATAATGGCATCGGCTCGCCGGAGTTGAATGCAAAAATGGGTATGCATACCATGCGGCAACGAGCGGAAGAATTAGGGGGTAAATTTACCATCCAAAGCAATGTTGGTAAAGGCGTTAAAATACAAGTCGTTGTACCAAAAATTTCAGAATGAGGAATAGAATATGGATGAAGTGATAAAAATAGTAATAGCTGATGACGAGCAACTCATTCGCAGCGGATTAAAACTCATGTTAAATACTTTTAGTGATATTGACGTTGTTGGTGTTGCGAGTAATGGACAGGAAGCTCTCGAGCAATGTCAGCAGCACGAAGTTGATGTCGTCTTGATGGATATTCGAATGCCGAAGGTCAATGGCATTGAAGGAACTAAACTGGTGAAGATGCATTTTCCAGATGTCGCGGTTTTGATTGTAACGACTTTTCAAGATAGCGACTATATTTTAAAGGCAATGAATGAGGGAGCTTCAGGGTATTTATTAAAAGATAGTGATTATGACGAAATTTATCAAGCGATAAAAACAGTCGCAGCCAAACAAATTGTTCTGGATGCTGCGGTAACGAAGCAATTACTCCAACAATCGAGTCCTACTAAGAGCGAGGTAGCGACACAATTGTCAGCGAAAGAAATTCAATTGTTAAGTGCGATTGCACATGGCTTAAATAACAAGGAAATTGCACAACAGTTATTTTTAGCAGAAGGTACAGTAAAAAATAATATTAGTCAATTATTAGTGAAACTCGATTTACGTGACCGAACGCAATTAGCGATATTTGCGATTGAAAACGGACTAAAAGAATAATAACAATAGACGGCAAAATGCACTAAACGCCCAGTGTTTTTTGCCGTCTTTAATCGGTTTATGTGCATCCATTCAGCAGAAGTACAAAGTCGTGACAAAAGTCATGGTTTCTCGTGACCAATGGCAGTCGAATTGACAAGGGGCGCTCATATATAATGTGAGTAACAATAAGAATGACGGAGGAATGCAACATGAGTTATGTAACGGTAAAAAACATTAATAAACAATTCCAGC
The DNA here is from genome assembly GCA_016126655.1 of Aerococcaceae bacterium zg-1292. Lineage (GTDB taxonomy): Bacteria > Bacillota > Bacilli > Lactobacillales > Aerococcaceae > Globicatella. The sequence goes on from CP065955.1 coordinate 122,833, forward strand.
AAAAATCAGTATTAAAAAACGTTAGCTTCACCATTGAAAAAGGCGAGCGTTTTGGATTGATTGGACCCAATGGTGCAGGTAAGTCGACATTAATTGATATTATGACTGGCTTAACGGCAGCAGAGAGTGGCGAAGTAATGGTTGATGGTGTTGATATTAAAAAAGATATTCTAGCGATTCGTAAAAAATTAGGTGTTGTACCACAAGATATTGCCTTGATGGAAGAGTTGACTGGCTATGACAACTTAATCTATTTTGGTGGAATGTATGGATTGTCAGGTGCCATATTAAAGACACGTGTTAACGAGTTGTTGACGACCATTGGGCTAACTGCACATGCGAAAAAGAAAGTAAAAACCTATTCTGGTGGTATGAAGCGTCGACTAAACATTGCGGCTGCCTTATTACATCATCCTGAATTTTTGATTTTAGATGAACCGACTGTTGGTGTGGATCCGCAAAGTCGCCAATATATTTTTGACTTTTTAAAACAATTAAACGAAGCGGGTACGACCATTTTGTATATTTCTCATTATATGGAAGAAATTGAAGCCTTGTGCGAGCGACTATTAATATTGGATTTGGGGACTGAAGTTGCCTATGGAACTAAAGCGGAAGTCAAAAGTCTGGTACGCCAATCGAGTAAAGTGACGATAACCTTGGATTATGTGTCAGATGAGGTATTAACTGCGATTGAAGCGTTAGATAATGGGATTTCAGAAGTGACACGAGATTTTAACAATATCACTTTGTTAGTTGATTCGAGTGTCTTTTCAATGATGCGTTTAATTCAAGCATTGGAAGCGACTGATAGTGTGATTAAATCTTTGTCCTTAGAAGATATTTCATTAGAAGAAACCTTCTTACAATTGACAGGGAAATCATTAAGAGAGTAGGGAATGCAATGAAGTTTTTTAATTATTTGAAAGTAGAACTCTTAACGGTAGTCAAGCAAGCGCCGGCATTGTTATTAACCATTGTGATTATACCATTTATTCTTAGTTATTTTCTATCGGTCACGACGGGAGGAGTATTTGATATTCATACAGAGCCGCCACGCCATTCTGTATACATCAATCATCCTAAGTCAACGGAGCGCTCCAAACAATTGGTAGCCTTAATTCAACAATTAGCAGATGCTGAGATATTTAAATTGAGTGACGATGTCACTAAGGCAGATTATCAAGTGTCTATTGCAGAAACCTTTGAACAATCTCTTCAAACGGGTAAGCAACCAGCAGTGACGATTTCCCAGATTAAAGGCAAATCGATTAAAGAGGCGCATTCGATTAAAATGTACATGAATCAGTTAGTTGCAGCGGTGGCTGAAACCACCCGATTGCAGTCAATTGTGAAAGAAAACAATGAAAATGCAGCGGTTGTTGAACGAATCATCCACGATGCGCAACAAGCGGCTAACAATATTCAGTATGGAATGGAAAAAATTGATGGACGTGATGCTTTATCAGGCGCCCAATATTTTTCAGTGACGACATTGGGCTACATCTTTATAATTATTATATCGTCTGTAATAGTAGCTAGCGTCAAACCTGAACTGAGTGGTATCCGTAAACGCATTGCGTTACTGCCATTAAGTAGTATACAGCGAACATTATTTGATTTAGGTTCATCGATAGTGATTTATACAATGTTGAGCAGTCTGTACCTATTACTCTGGAAAATCATTAACCCAGAAACATTTAGTGGCAATGGTTTCCTAATAATCGGTTGGGTATTAACATTAATTATTTTTGTCACGTCGATTGGCGGTTTAATCAGTCAATGGGTAACGGAGCGTTGGAGCACAGTGATTCTTACCGGGCTTTCCTTAGTGTGGGTGGTCTTTTCCGGATCGATTCCATTTAATCGTCTCAGTAGTCATCCGCTATTTGAACTGTTAGGTAAAAATTGGATTTATAACATTTTCTCTGAGCCGTTTATGACAATTATAAAAGGGGAATCATTTGCTCGACACATAGGTCTGCTATGGATGATTCTCATCATTAGTTTAATAAGTGTTATTGGTCAGATAATCGTACGCAAAAGTAGAGAGGTGTAAGCTATGGTTTTGTTTGAAGTACTGAAATTTCATATTCGGCGTATTATTACGACGCCGTCCATTATTGGAATGCTTATCGGGATGCCGCTGGCCATGATATTATTAATGTCATTTTTAATGAAAGACGATGCGTCAGGAAAGGATACCGTTGAAAATGCAACAGAACCGAGTGAACAAGTCGCGACCGTTGTGTTATTAGAAAAAAATAATGAAACATTGAAGCAGGCGCTTATTGATGCGGAGTTCGGTGAAAATTTATGGCTAGATAAGGAAAAAGCCCAACAATATTTAGCCCAAGGTAAAATCGGTGTTGTTTACACAGTGCCAGAAAATTACTTAATGAATCTGCAACCGATTAAGGTGCAAGCTCGTAATAAACACCATCGGTCTAATACATTTGAAGAAACGTTAAGACATATTGTTTATCGTCACAAACTCAGTCAAACATTGGAACGTCATCAATTGAAGACAGATGCGGCAAATCAAACGGTTGACACACAGCATTTGGTGGCGATTGAAGAGCAAAAAGGGCAATCAATAGCGGACTTTGTTAATGCCGGTGTATTAATTATCGTGCTAGTCATTTATATTATGATGGCTGGAAATATAATTGGTACAGATTTAGTCACGTTACGTTCAAATAATGTATTGCGTCGTTTAATCACAACGCCTAATCAAGGTTGGAAAATTATTGGAGCTATTTTATTGAGTTATACGGCCGTGTTGCTAGTGCTTAATTCGTTGATTTTATTCTATATTCATTTGATAACAGATATATCTACGACTTTATTGCTGAGAAGTATCTGGATTATTATATTAGCGATTCTATTTTGCCTCAGCTATGCGGTTGCTGTGTTTAGAGCGTTCAAAAATCCAAATCTGTCAATGAATATCGGTATGGTTGGTTTTATGATGTTAGTTGGTTTAAGTTTTATTGATAACTTAACGGATATTCAATGGGTCAAAAATCTTTCCTATTTGTCACCGGTCAAATGGATGTTGGATATTTTAGATACTGGAAATTGGTTAGTCGGTACTTTGATAATCCTCTTGTTATCAATCGTTTTATTTACAGCGGGGTCCTATAAGTTAGAAAATTATGTGAAGCGTGCTTGATGCTGGTTCGCTTGGCATAATGTGACGTTTTCTTGAGGAAATCCTTTTGTGCGCAGCTCGCTTACGGGTATTTCCTTGAGTAGTTCAAGTGGAGACACCTTTGTTCAGTGATTCAAGGCTAAATGTCTGCTCACACACTGTGTCTTCCATTGGATTAAGGTAGGTCCTCTGCCGTCACGCAGTGTTTGGATTATCAATTTATCAAAACAGTCGGGCATACCGGCTGTTTTTATGTTTGGTTCAACATGTTGAAAAGATGTCCTCTTGAGAAACTTCCTTTGTGCGCAGCACGTACGGCGGAAGTTTTCATTAGTGGTTCATTTCATAGCGTTCGTTATCGTGAGATTGATTGAGAGAAGATAATGTGTACAAAAAATAAATGATTATCATAAAAAAGTTTAGATAAGCTGTTGACGCCTCTAGGTATTTATGGTACCTTTATAAAGGTGTTTTTATTTGACAGATTCCTGAATTCCAGTCGTGCTGACTGTGATAAAAACCCGTTCGTAGCGAGCAACATTAGTTGCCAATAATTTTTTACATAAAAATGACACACTTGGATGTGTGGACTAAGATTTTAAGAGAGGAGGACCTTTTAAATGCCTACAATTAACCAATTAGTCAATAAACCGCGTAAGTCAAAAACGACTAAATCAAATTCACCGGCTTTAAATAAAGGTTACAACAGTTTCAAAAAAGCTCAAACAAATACATTCTCACCTCAAAAACGTGGTGTATGTACGCGTGTGGGTACGATGACACCTAAAAAACCTAACTCGGCTTTACGTAAGTATGCCCGTGTACGTTTATCTAACTTAATGGAAGTTACCGCTTATATCCCAGGGATTGGCCACAATTTACAAGAACACAGTGTGGTATTAATCCGTGGTGGACGTGTGAAAGACTTACCAGGGGTACGTTATCATATCGTTCGTGGTGCATTAGATACCGCAGGTGTTAACAACCGTATGCAAGGTCGTTCTAAATACGGAACAAAACGTCCAAAAGACAAAAAATAATCATAAAATAAATTTACAGAATTCAGAAAGGAGGATTTTGAATGCCTCGTAAAGGAGCTATTGCAAAACGTGAAGTTTTAGCAGATCCGTTATACAACTCAAAATTAGTTACTCGTACAATTAACCGTTTAATGGTTGATGGAAAACGTGGAAAGGCTGCAACTATCTTATATTCAGCTTTTGATATTATCCGTGAACAAACAGGCCAAGATCCATTAGAAGTTTTTGATCAAGCAATCGAAAATATTATGCCATTATTAGAAGTTAAAGCTCGTCGTGTTGGGGGTTCTAACTACCAAGTACCAGTTGAAGTACGTCCTGAGCGTCGTTATACTTTAGCGATTCGTTGGTTAGTAAGCTATTCTCGCTTACGTGGTGAAAAAACAATGGAAACTCGTTTAGCGCGTGAAATTATGGACGCTGCTAACAATACAGGTGCTTCTGTTAAAAAACGTGAAGACACACATAAAATGGCAGAAGCGAACAAAGCGTTTGCTCACTATCGTTGGTAAAATTTTTAATGACCGCATTCAACAAGTATTTTGGCGAATGCAGTCATTTGTTGACATCTACTCAATGAACGAAAGAGAGGTAAATTTAGATGGCAAAACGAGAGTTTTCTCTTGAAAAAACACGTAATATCGGTATCATGGCCCACATCGATGCTGGTAAAACGACAACGACTGAACGTGTATTATACTACACAGGTCGTATTCACAAAATCGGTGAGACTCACGAAGGTGCTTCTCAAATGGACTGGATGGAGCAAGAACAAGAACGTGGTATTACAATCACTTCCGCTGCTACGACCGCTCAATGGAACAACCATCGTATTAACATCATCGATACACCAGGGCACGTGGACTTTACTGTTGAGGTAGAACGTTCTCTACGTGTATTAGATGGTGCAGTAGCCTTATTAGACGGTCAGTCAGGGGTTGAACCTCAAACTGAAACTGTATGGCGTCAAGCGACAACTTACGGTGTGCCACGTATCGTTTTCGTAAACAAAATGGATAAAACAGGGGCAGACTTCTTATACTCTGTTCGTACCATCCACGATCGTTTACAAGCGAATGCACACCCAGTTCAATTACCGATTGGTGCTGAAGATAACTTCACTGGTATCATCGACTTAATTGAAATGAAAGCTTACAACTACACAAACGACTTAGGTACAAACATCGAAGAAATCGAAATTCCTGCTGAATATAAAGAATTAGCTGAGGAATGGCGTGCTAAGTTAGTAGAAGCAGTTGCTGATACTGATGAAGAATTAATGATGGCTTACCTAGAAGGTGAAGAAATTGAAATCCCTGCTTTGAAAGCAGCTATCCGTAAAGCAACGGTTGCTGCAGAATTCTACCCAGTATTCTGTGGATCAGCTTTCAAAAACAAAGGTGTTCAATTAATGTTAGATGGTGTTATTGATTACTTACCAGCACCAACTGACGTACCAGCAATTAAAGGTACATTACCAGGAACTGAAGAAGAAGTAGAACGTCATGCAGATGATAATGAACCATTCTCAGCCTTAGCGTTTAAAGTTATGACTGACCCATTCGTAGGTCGTTTAACATTCTTCCGTGTATACTCTGGTACATTACAATCAGGATCATACGTTCAAAACTCAACAAAAGGTAAACGTGAACGTGTAGGACGTATCTTACAAATGCACGCGAACTCACGTCAAGAAATTCCTGAAGTATTCTCTGGAGATATCGCTGCGGCGGTAGGTCTTAAAGATACAACAACTGGGGATACTTTATGTGATGACAAAAACGAAGTTATTTTAGAGTCAATGGAATTCCCTGACCCAGTTATCGAAGTTGCGATTGAGCCAAACTCAAAAGCTGACCAAGATAAAATGAGTATCGCTTTACAAAAATTAGCTGAAGAAGATCCAACATTCCGTGCGTCTACAAACCACGAAACAGGTCAAACAATTATCGCTGGTATGGGTGAGTTACACTTAGATATCATCGTTGACCGTATGAAACGTGAGTTCAAAGTTGAAGCAACTGTTGGTGCGCCACAAGTTTCTTACCGTGAAACATTCCGTGGCTCAACTCAAGCTGAAGGTAAATTCGTTCGTCAATCAGGTGGTAAAGGTCAATACGGTCACGTATGGATTGAATTCTCACCAAACGAAGAAGGTGCCGGATTTGAATTTGAAAATGCAATTGTCGGTGGTGTGGTTCCTCGTGAATACATCCCAGCAGTTGAAGCTGGATTGAAAGATGCAATGGAAAATGGTGTCTTAGCTGGTTTCCCATTAGTTGATATTAAAGCTAAATTATATGATGGATCATACCATGATGTCGATTCATCAGAAACTGCCTTCAAAGTAGCCGCTTCTATGGCATTGAAAGCAGCAGCTAAAAAAGCAAACCCATCTATCTTAGAACCAATGATGTCTGTTGAGATTACAGTGCCTGAAGAATACTTCGGAGATGTAATGGGACACGTTAATGCGCGTCGTGGACGTGTTGAAGGTTCTGAAATTCGTGGTAATGCTCAAATCATTAAATCAATGATTCCATTATCTGAAATGTTCGGATATGCAACAACATTACGTTCAGCAACACAAGGTCGTGGTACATTCTCTATGACATTTGATCACTATGAAGATGTTCCAAAATCAATTGCTGAAGAAATCATTGCAAAATATGGTACAAAATCTGCTGAATAATCTAAAAAAATAGAATATTTAGTACAAATCAATACGCAGAATGGATAGTAATGATTGAAATTACTTTCCGTTCTGGTATAATAACTTATGATAGATTAACTAATCTATAAATATAGATTTCATTCTTAGGAGGAATTTAATAAAATGGCAAAAGAAAAATTTGACCGCTCTAAACCACACGTAAACGTTGGTACATTAGGACACGTTGACCACGGTAAAACTACATTATCTGCAGCGATTGCTACAGTATTAGCTAAAAAAGGTTTTGGACAAGCTCGTGCTTACGACCAAATCGATAACGCTCCAGAAGAAAAAGAACGTGGAATCACTATCAACACTTCTCATATCGAGTATGAAACAGAAACTCGTCACTATGCACACGTTGACTGCCCAGGACACGCGGACTACGTTAAAAACATGATTACTGGTGCTGCTCAAATGGACGGTGCGATCTTAGTAGTATCTGCTGCTGATGGTCCAATGCCTCAAACTCGTGAACACATCTTATTATCACGTCAAGTAGGTGTACCTTACATGGTAGTATTCTTAAACAAAGTTGACATGGTTGACGATGAAGAATTATTAGAATTAGTTGAAATGGAAGTTCGTGATTTATTATCAGAATACGAATTCCCTGGAGACGATGTTCCAGTAATCGCTGGTTCAGCTTTACGTGCTTTAGAAGGCGACGCTGATTACGAAGCTAAAGTATTAGAATTAATGGACGCTGTTGATTCTTATATTCCAGAACCAGAACGTGACACTGAAAAACCATTCATGATGCCAGTTGAGGACGTATTCTCAATCACTGGTCGTGGTACAGTTGCTACTGGACGTGTTGAACGTGGACAAGTTAAAGTTGGTGACGAAGTTGAAATCGTTGGTATTGCTGAAGAAACAAGCAAAACAACTGTAACTGGTGTTGAAATGTTCCGTAAATTATTAGATTACGCTGAAGCTGGAGATAACATTGGTGCATTATTACGTGGTGTTACACGTGACGATATCCAACGTGGTCAAGTATTAGCTAAACCAGGAACAATCACTCCTCACACTAAATTCGAAGCTGAGGTTTACGTATTGTCTAAAGAAGAAGGTGGACGTCACACTCCATTCTTCGCTAACTACCGTCCTCAATTCTACTTCCGTACAACTGACGTTACAGGTGTTGTTGAATTACCAGCTGGTACAGAAATGGTAATGCCTGGTGATAACGTTTCTATGACAGTAGAATTAATTCACCCAATCGCTATCGAAGACGGAACTCGTTTCTCAATTCGTGAAGGTGGACGTACTGTAGGTGCAGGTACTGTATCTAAAGTTATCGCTTAATTCATAAATTAAGTCTAAAGTCAGTAAACAATGTTTACTGGCTTTTTTTGCTTATGTTTGCTATAATTATTACAAATTTTCTGAATTAGTCGGTAGTGTCGATTAAACAGATAACGATCCAAATAATTGGAAAAACGGTTAAAATCAGTTGCGAATAACGATTAACGGATAAGTATAGTATGAAAAGTGAAATGATTGAATAACTAGAATGAATATCAGCATGGCACAAGGATATCTAAAATGGAAGGTCATTTCAGCTTCATTAAAACAAAAGGATTAGTTGAGGAGATTAAATTATGAATTTAGAAAACTTTTTTGATAAAGTAATGTCTGCATTGCCTGGATTACTGGGTGCGGTGCTATTATTAGTTATTGCACTATTTATCGCATTTATCTTAAAAAAATTATCGAGTAAAGGATTAGAACGTATTGATTTTGATGGCAAACTACAGCGTTGGGGGATGTCAAAAAATATTGAAGAATCCAACACCTTTATCGAAACGATAGGTTCTATTATCTATTTTGCAACTATCTTGCTATTCACGCCATTTATTTTAAAAGGAATGAATATGTCCGGTGTAGTTGACCCAATTTTAGTAATGATGACGCGCTTCTTTAATTTCATTCCAAATTTATTAGCCTCGGGATTGATTTTGTTTACGGGTTCATATTTATGTAAGTTTATAAAATCATTGATGCAAAACTTATTTGAAGGAATTAATGTCGACCGTTGGTATCGTAAGCTGATTGGACGCGTGCAAGAAGACGGTGAAGTGTTAGAGACACGCTTAGCGGAAGTATTATCTTCTATTATATATGTACTGATATTTATTCCGATTTTAACAGCTGCCTTAAAATTATTGGGGATTCGTAGTATTTCAGACCCAATTGTGTTAGTGCTAAATAATATCGTTAATGCCATTCCAAATATTTTGGCGGCGGTTGCTCTTGTGGTGATTGGGAACTTTATCGCGCAGTTAGTTGGTGACTTAGTAGAAAGTATGTTGCGTACATCTGGTATTGATAAATATTCTCAATACTTGAACTTTAAAGGGGAGACAACTATCTTAATCTCCAATGTCTCCGCGCAAATTTTAAAAGCAGTCTTGTTTATGTTCTTCTTAATTGAAGGGTTATCCGTATTAGAACTAGATGTCATCAATTCAATTGGTAATTCAATTATTGATTATTTGCCATCTATTATTAGTTCGCTAATCATTCTTGCGACAGGTATTATTGGGGGCAATATTTTAGCAACATTTTTAGCTAAAGTATCCGGTAGTAAATTGTTTGGCGAGATGATTCGTTATGGTATTATCATTTTTGCGGTATTTATGACACTTGAACAGCTACAATTTGCTAAATCAATTGTCAATAACAGTTTTACGATTATCTTAGGTGCGTTTGCGTTTGCGTTTGCCTTAGCCTTTGGACTAGGCGGCAAAGAATTTGCGGCTAAGCAATTAGAAAGAGCCGACCAAGCGTTTAAACAAGAGTCCGAAGAACAACAACTACTTATCGCCAAAAAAGATATGATTGATAAACAGAATATTGATTAACAATGTGAGCGGTGATTCCTAAAAGAGTCATCGCTCGTCTATTATTGTAAAAAATGACGGAAATGATTATCGTTTGCGCATAAAATCACTGCGGTTAAAAATATGTTTGTAGTGTCTCAGAGCTTATTATTCCAACGGATTATCGTGGCGCGAAAAATCATGAAAATGAAAACGAAAACACTGAAAAACTTTTAAAAAAAGGCTTGATATTGGGATTTTGTTCCCTTATAATAATGATTGTGTCTGTTTGTAGGGCGTTGTGTGCCCAAAATTGACAGGCCCCTTGTAAATGCAAGGAGACAGCTAAGAAGCGAGAGGTTGTGACACACTAGGGTGAGTTGCCACAGCATAGTGAGTTAGAAATTCTTGTGGAGCAAGTCATATTTTAAATTTGACGAAGGAGGAAACAAAATGGCAAAACAAAAAATCCGTATTCGTTTGAAAGCATATGAGCATAGAGCTTTAGATGTTTCTGCGAACAAGATTGTAGAATCAGCACAGAGAACAGGAGCGAAGACAGCTGGACCAATTCCGTTACCAACAGAACGTTCATTATATACTGTCATTCGTGCGACACATAAATACAAAGATTCTCGTGAGCAATTCGAAATGCGTACACACAAACGTTTAATCGACATCATTGAGCCAACTGCTAAAACAGTAGATGCGTTAATGAAATTAGATTTACCAAGTGGTGTAGACGTAGAAATTAAATTATAATCAATTAATAAAATGGAGGTGTACTCATGACCAAAGGAATCTTAGGAACAAAAGTAGGGATGACACAATTTTTCACTGAAAATGGCGAGTTAATTCCAGTTACTGTAATCGAAGCTGCTCCAAACGTTGTTTTACAAGTTAAAACCGTTGAAACAGATGGTTACGAAGCTGTGCAATTAGGTTTCCAAGATATGCGTGAAGTATTGTCAAACAAACCTGCTAAAGGTCATGTAGCAAAAGCAAATGCTACTCCTAAGCGCTTCATTCGCGAGTTTCGTGATGTAGAGCTTGGAGAATATCAAGTAGGACAAGAAATCACAGTAGAAACATTCGCGGTGGGTGACATCGTCGATGTAACAGGAACATCAAAAGGTAAAGGATTCCAAGGTGCAATTAAGCGTCACGGACAAAGTCGTGGTCCTATGGCACACGGTTCTCGTTACCACCGTCGTCCTGGTTCAATGGGTATGGCATCAGATGCTTCTAAAGTATTTAAAGGTAAAAACTTACCTGGACAAACTGGTGGCGACCGCGTAACAATCCAAAACTTAGAGATTGTTGCTGTTGACGTAGAAAACAATGTAATTTTAATTAAAGGTAATGTTCCAGGAGCTAAAAAATCTTTAGTTGAAGTTAAACAAGCAGTTAAAACAGTTAAATAATTAGATTAAGGAAGGAGGAACGAGAAAATGCCAAAAGTTACGTTATTTAAACAAGACGGTTCTACAGCAGGAGAAATCGAATTAAACGAAGCAGTATTTGGAATTGAACCTAACGAAGGTGTTATGTTCGATGCAGTAATTATGCAACGTGCGTCATTACGTCAAGGTACTCACGCTGTGAAAAACAGAAGTGCAGTCCGTGGTGGTGGACGCAAACCTTGGAGACAAAAAGGAACAGGACGTGCGCGTCAAGGTTCAACACGCTCTCCACAATGGGTTGGTGGTGGAACTGTATTTGGTCCAACACCTCGTTCATATAGCTACAAATTACCGAAAAAAGTTCGTCGTTTAGCATTACAATCAGTGCTTTCACAAAAAGTTTTAGAAGGTAAATTAGTAGTTGTCGATTCATTATCATTCGACGCACCAAAAACAAAAGAGTTTAAACAATTCTTAAACAACATCAACGTTGACGCTAAATCATTATTAGTATTGGAAGGCGACAACGCAAATACTTATTACTCAGCTCGTAACATTGAAAACGTAAAAGTTATCGACGATAACAACGTCAATGTGTTAGATGTAATGAATCATGATACATTAATCATTACAAAAGCTGCACTTACTACAGTAGAGGAGGCTTTAGCATAATGCAATTATCAGAAGTAGTATTACGTCCGATTATTACAGAACAAACTGTTCGTTTAATGGATGAAAACAAATATACTTTCGAAGTTGACCGTCGCGCGAACAAAACTCACGTGAAACAAGCGGTTGAAGCAATGTTCGAAGGTGTTAAAGTTGCTAAAGTAAACACAATTAATGTTGACGGAAAAGCTAAACGTATGGGTCGTTATCAAGGTTTCACTCGTCGTTACAAAAAAGCTATCGTTACATTAACACCAGAATCAAAAACAATCGAATTGTTTGGCCAAGAAGCTGAATAATTTAATTCTAGAAATATGAAGAAATAGGAGGGAATTTAAGTGGCTATTAAACATTACAAACCGACCTCTAACGGCCGTCGTAATATGACAGGCTATGATTTCTCAGAAATTACAGCTTCTAAGCCAGAGAAATCTCTATTATCAAGTCAAAAACAAAGAGCAGGTCGTAATAACCAAGGTAAAATCACAGTTCGTCACCAAGGTGGGGGAAATAAACGTGCTTACCGTGTTATTGACTTCAAACGTAATAAAGATGGCGTTATCGGTACAATCGCTACCATCGAGTACGATCCAAACCGTTCAGCAAACATCGCCTTAGTACATTACGAAGATGGTGTCAAAACATATATTATCGCACCTAAAGGCTTGAAAGTAGGTCAAAAAATTGAATCAGGTGCCAAAGCAGATATCCAAATCGGAAATGCATTGCCATTAGCAAACATTCCAGTAGGTTCTGTTATCCATAACATCGAATTAAAACCAGGTAAAGGTGGTCAATTAATTCGTTCAGCAGGTACAAGCGCACAAGTATTAGGTCACGAAGGAAAATACACATTAGTTCGTTTGAACTCTGGTGAAGTGCGTATGATTTTATCAACTTGTCGTGCAACCATCGGTACAGTGGGTAATGAACAACACGAATTAATTAACATTGGTAAAGCTGGTCGTGCTCGTTGGATGTCAAAACGTCCAGAAGTACGTGGTTCTGTAATGAACCCGAATGATCACCCACACGGTGGTGGTGAAGGACGTGCGCCTATCGGTCGTAAATCTCCAATGTCACCATGGGGCAAACCAACACTTGGTAGAAAAACTCGTAATACTAAGAAAAAATCTAGCAAGTTAATCATCCGTGGTCGTAAAAAATAGAAACTAGATAATATCGAAAAAACCGAAGGGAGGCTACACTGTGAGTCGTAGTTTGAAAAAAGGGCCTTTCGTTGATGCTCATTTAATGAAAAAAGTTGAAGAGCAAAATGAAAGCAGCAAAAAACAAGTAATCAAGACATGGTCACGTCGTTCAACAATCTTCCCTAACTTTATTGGGTTAACCATTGCTGTATACGATGGACGCAAACATGTACCAGTGTATGTTCAAGAAGACATGGTTGGACATAAATTAGGTGAATTTGTCCCAACTCGTACATATAAAGGACATGCTGCTGACGATAAAAAGACTAAGAAACGCTAATTGAAGGAGGAATAAAAGATGTCAGAACAAATTACATCTGCAAAAGCAATCGCTAGAACAGTTCGTATTGCACCTCGTAAGGTTCGTTTAGTAGTCGATCTTATTAGAGGTAAGCAAATTGGTGAAGCAATGGCTATTTTAAAATTCACGCCAAGAGCTGCTTCTCCAATTGTAGAAAAAGTATTAAAATCAGCAATTGCCAACGCTGAACATAACTATGATTTAGATTTAGAAAACTTATACGTAAGTGAAGCGTACGTTAATGAAGGACCAACTATCAAACGTTTCCGTCCACGTGCGAAAGGATCAGCTTCGCCAATCAATAAACGTACAAGCCACATTACAGTTGTGGTATCAGAAAAAGAGGAGGCTTAATCAATGGGTCAAAAAGTACATCCAATTGGTATGCGTGTAGGCATCATCCGTGATTGGGATGCTAAATGGTATGCTGATAAACAGTATGCTGAATTTTTACACGAAGATTTACGCATCCGTAAATTCTTATACAAAAAATTAGCAGATGCCTCTGTATCAACAATTCAAATCGAACGTGCATCTAACCGTGTTGTTGTGACTATCCACACTGCTAAACCAGGTATGGTTATCGGTAAAGGTGGCGCTGAAGTTGATGCAATTCGCGCTGAATTAAATAAATTAACAGACAAAAAAGTACACATTAACATTGTGGAAATTAAAAAACCTGAATTAGACGCTAAATTAGTTGCAGAAGACATTGCGCGTCAATTAGAAAACCGTGTAGCATTCCGTCGTGCTCAAAAACAAGCTATTCAACGTACAATGAAAGCTGGCGCTCAAGGTATTAAAACAATGGTATCTGGTCGTTTAAATGGTGCAGATATGGCTCGTACTGAAAGCTATTCTGAAGGAACTGTTCCTTTACATACATTACGTTCAGACATTGATTATGCATGGGAAGAAGCAGATACTACATACGGTAAATTAGGAGTTAAAGTTTGGATTTGTCGTGGCGAAATCTTACCACAACGAAACAATGCTGAGAAAGGAGGGAACTAATCAATGTTAGTACCAAAACGTGTAAAACACCGTCGTGAATTCCGTGGAAAAATGCGTGGAGAAGCAAAAGGTGGTAAACAAATCGATTTCGGGACTTATGGTTTACGTGCGGTTGAATCTCACTGGATTACAAACCGTCAAATCGAAGCAGCCCGTATTGCAATGACTCGTTACATGAAACGTGGTGGGAAAGTATGGATTAAAATCTTCCCTCACAAATCATATACTGCAAAAGCTATCGGGGTTCGTATGGGTTCTGGTAAAGGGGCACCTGAAGGTTGGGTAGCACCAGTTAAACGCGGTAAAATTATGTTTGAAATCGCTGGGGTTTCTGAAGAAGTGGCACGTGAAGCATTACGTTTAGCTTCTCATAAATTACCATTGAAAACTAAATTCGTAAAACGTGAAGAATATGGTGGTGAATCGAATGCAAATTAAAGAAATTAGAGAATTATCCACTGCTGAAATGGTAGCGAAAGAACAAGAATTCAAGAAAGAATTATTTAATCTTCGATTCCAATTAGCAACTGGACAATTAGAAAACACTGCCCGTTTACGTCAAGTACGTAAAACAATTGCTCGTATCAAAACAGTCTTGCGTGAGCAAGAGTTGTCTAAGTAACCACAGGCAAAAGGAGGCACATAAAGTATGACTGAAACACGCAATCAACGTAAAGTATACCAAGGTCGTGTTGTATCTGACAAAATGGATAAAACAATTACTGTTCAAGTAGATACTCGTAAAACACATCCTAAATATGGTAAACGTGTTAAATATTCTAAAAAATACAAAGCACATGATGAATTAAACAGTGCAAAAGAAGGCGACATCGTACGTATTATGGAAACACGTCCATTATCTGCTACGAAACGCTTCCGCTTATTAGAGATTGTTGAAGAAGCAGTAATCATCTAATATACAGTTAATCTGGAAGGAGGAAATCGAAAATGATTCAAACAGAAAGTCGATTAAAAGTTGCCGACAACTCAGGTGCACGCGAAGTCTTAACTATTAGAGTTTTAGGTGGATCTGGACGCAAAACAGCAAACATTGGGGATGTTATTGTTGCAACGGTTAAACATGCAACACCCGGTGGGGTTGTTAAGAAAGGTGACGTAGTCAAAGCTGTAATCGTTCGTACTAAATCAGGAGCTCGTCGTAAAGATGGTTCTTATATCAAGTTTGACGAAAATGCTTGCGTTATTATTCGTGATGATAAGAGCCCACGTGGTACGCGTATCTTTGGACCAGTTGCACGTGAATTACGTGACAACAACTACATGAAGATTGTTTCACTAGCTCCAGAAGTTCTGTAAAACTAAACGAAGGAGGAAACTAAACATGCGTATCAAAAAAGGCGACAAAGTACAATTAATCGCAGGTAAAGATAAAGGTAAACAAGGTACAGTCATTAAAACTTTACCTAAGCAAGATCGAGTTGTAGTTGAAGGCTTAAATATTGCTAAAAAACATGTAAAACCATCACAAAATGGTACAGGCGGAATTGAAGAATTCCCAGCACCAATTCACGTATCTAATGTTATGCTAGTAGATTCAAAAGGCGAAGCTACTCGTGTAGGATACCGCTTCGAAGATGGTAAAAAAGTTCGTTATTCTAAAAAATCAAACGAAACAATTAACTAATCTAAGAAGGGAGGATAACAAACAATGGTAAATCGTTTAAAAGCAAAATTTA
The DNA here is from genome assembly GCA_016126655.1 of Aerococcaceae bacterium zg-1292. GTDB lineage: Bacteria > Bacillota > Bacilli > Lactobacillales > Aerococcaceae > Globicatella. The sequence continues at coordinate 138,863 of CP065955.1, forward strand.
CTGAAGAAGTAACACCTAAATTAGTAGAACAATTTGGATACACTTCAGTTATGCAAGTTCCAAAAGTAGAAAAAATCGTTGTTAACATGGGTGTTGGTGATGCTGTTTCTAATGCTAAAAACTTAGAAAAAGCAGTAGATGAATTAACCTTGTTAACAGGTCAAAAACCACTCATTACTAAAGCGAAAAAATCAATTGCTGGTTTCCGTTTACGTGAGGGAATGCCAATTGGTGCAAAAGTAACTTTACGTGGTGAAAGAATGTATGACTTCTTAGATAAGTTAATTACTGTTTCATTACCTCGTGTACGTGACTTCCAAGGTGTGTCAAACAAAGCGTTTGATGGACGTGGTAACTACACATTAGGTGTTAAAGAACAATTAATTTTCCCAGAAGTTAACTATGATCATGTTGATAAAGTACGTGGTATGGATATCGTTATTGTAACGACAGCTCGTACAGATGAAGAAAGTCATGCTTTATTAAAAGAATTAGGCATGCCATTCAAGAAATAAGATAAGGAGGCGAATTTAATTGGCTAAAACATCAATGGTTCAAAAGAACAAACGTCAACCTAAGTTTAAAGTGCAAGAGTATACACGTTGCGAACGTTGTGGACGTCCACACTCAGTTTATCGTAAATTCAAACTTTGCCGTATTTGCTTCCGTGAACTTGCTTATAAAGGTCAAATTCCTGGCGTTAAAAAAGCTAGTTGGTAATTTCAGAGTAAAAGAGGAGGTAAACAAATATGGTTATGACAGATCCAATTGCAGATTTCTTAACACGTATTCGTAACGCGAATAGTGTAGGTCATAAGACAGTTTCTGCTCCATCTTCAAACATGAAAGTAGCGATTGCTGAAATCTTAAAAAATGAAGGTTTCATCAAAAACTACGAAGTAACTGAAGATGATAAACAAAATGAAATCAAAATTTTCTTAAAATACGGACGTAATAACGAAAAAGTTATTACTGGTATCAAACGTATTTCTAAACCAGGTTTACGTGTATATGCTAAAAATGAAGAATTACCTAAAGTATTAAATGGTTTAGGTATTGCTATTATCTCTACATCAAACGGTATTATTACTGATAAACAAGCGCGTCAAGCGGGTGTAGGTGGCGAAGTTTTAGCTTACGTATGGTAATCTAAATAAAAATAATAAAAATATAAGGAGGTGCAGCCCTGTGAGTCGTATCGGTAAAAAACCAGTCGTAATCCCAGAAGGCGTAACCGTTGAATTAAATGGTCATACAGTGACCGTTAAAGGACCTAAAGGCGAATTAACTCGTGAATTAGCTCCAAGTATTAATGTTGAAATCGAAGGAAATGTTGTAACATTCACTCGTCCAGATGATTCTAAAGTAAACCGTTCATTACACGGAACAACCCGTTCAGTGTTCAATAACATGGTTGAAGGTGTATCAACTGGTTTCAAAAAAGAATTAAACTTAGTCGGTGTTGGTTACCGTGCTCAAAAAGCTGGTAATAAATTAACATTAAGTGTTGGTTTATCTCACCCGGTTGAATTTGAAGAAGTTGAAGGCGTTGGCTTTGAAGTTCCAAACAATACAACAATTATTGTTGAAGGATTTAATAAAGAAAAAGTTGGCGAATTAGCAGCGAATATTCGTGCCGTTCGTCCACCTGAACCATATAAAGGTAAAGGTATTCGTTATTCTACTGAAGTTGTACGTCGTAAAGAAGGTAAAACTGGTAAATAATCCAGTTCTCTTCGTTTTCATTTTAAAAATATATAATATAAGAGGTGACAATTGTGATTACTAAACCAGATAAAAACAAAGTGCGTCGTAAACGTCACGCACGTGTAAGAAATCGTATCTCTGGTACTGCTGAGCGCCCACGCTTGAACGTATTCCGTTCGAATACACACATCTACGCTCAATTAATTGATGACGTAGCGGGTGTGACGCTTGCAAGTGCCTCTAGTAATGAAAAGTCAGTAGCAGGAACTAAAGTTGAACAAGCTGCTGCTGTCGGAAAATTAGTAGCTGAACGCGCTGTAGAAAAAGGTCATAAAGTAGTTGTATTTGATCGTGGTGGATACTTATACCATGGTCGTGTCAAAGCTTTAGCTGACGCTGCACGTGAAAACGGCTTAGAATTTTAAGAAAAGGAGGACATCGATTCATGGTATTTATTAATCCAGCTAATTTAGAAAATCTTGAAGAGCGTTTAGTTACGATTAACCGTGTTACTAAAGTAGTAAAAGGTGGACGTCGTTTACGTTTCTCTGCATTAGTAGTAGTCGGCGACCGTAATGGTCACGTTGGTTTCGGGACAGGTAAAGCTCAAGAAGTTCCTGAAGCTATCCGTAAAGCTGTTGAAGATGCTAAAAAGAACTTAATCGCTGTACCAATGACAGGAACAACCATTCCTCATGAAGTAATTGGTGAATTCTGTGGTGGTCGTGTACTTCTTAAACCAGCAACAGCCGGTTCTGGAGTTGCAGCCGGAGGTCCTGTTCGTGCCGTTGTCGAATTGGCAGGTGTAGCGGATATTACTTCTAAATCATTAGGTTCAAACACACCAATCAACATGATTCGTGCAACTGTTGAAGGATTGAAACAATTAAAAGTTGCTGAAGAAGTTGCTGCATTACGTGGTAAATCAGTAGAAGAAATCTTAGGTTAGGAGGACAATTAAATGGCGAACTTATCAATCACATTAAAACGTAGCTTAATTGGACGTCCTAAAAACCAAATCGCAACTGCTAAAGCATTAGGTTTAACAAAATTACATAAAACAGTTGTTAAACCTGACAACGAAGCAATTCGTGGTATGGTGAATACGATTAGTCATTTAGTAGAAGTTAAAGAAGCATAATTTAAAATATTTGAACAAGGAGGTGCCCAAGGATGAAACTACATACATTAAAACCGGTAGAAGGCTCACGTAAAGAACGCAACCGTGTTGGTCGTGGTCAAGGTTCAGGTAATGGTAAAACAGCTGGACGCGGTCAAAAAGGTCAAAAAGCACGTTCTGGTGGTGGCGTACGTTTAGGATTTGAGGGTGGACAAAACCCATTATTCCGTCGTTTACCAAAACGTGGATTCAACAACATCAACCGTAAAGAATATGCGATTGTTAACGTTGAAACATTGAACCGTTTTGAAGATGGCACAACAGTAACACCAGCTTTATTATTTGAAGCAGGCATTATTAAAAAAGAGCTTTCAGGTGTTAAAATTCTAGGTGAAGGACAACTGGAAAGAAAATTAACTGTTCAAGCAGTTAAATTCTCCAAAGGTGCAGAAGAAGCAATTACTGCAGCTGGTGGATCAATCGAGGTGATCTAAGATGTTTACCTTTTTGAAAAATGCATTTGCGAGCAAGGATATTCGTAACAGAATATTCTTCACGCTATTCATTTTCGCAGTATTCAGATTAGGTTCTCATATTCCAGTTCCTGGTGTCAATGCGGCCGCAATTAAAACGTTAGCGTCTGGCGGTGTGTTAGGACTACTTAATACATTCGGCGGGGGAGCGTTAGCGCGGTATTCGATTTTTGCACTTGGGGTTTCACCGTATATCACCGCATCCATCATTATTCAATTATTACAAATGGATATTGTACCGAAATTTACGGAGTGGGCGAAACAAGGTGAAGTTGGTCGCCGTAAGTTAAATCAAGCGACTACTTACGCAGGGATTTTAATTGGATTTGCTCAAGCATACGGACTTTCTCTCGGTTTTAACCAATTATCACGGTTAAACTTAATCAAAAATCCGGGCATGTCAACGTACTTAACGATTGCACTAGTATTAACTGCTGGAACAATGTTCTTAGTATGGTTGGGTGAACAAATTACGCGTAACGGTATCGGAAATGGCGTGTCAATGCTGATTTTTGCAGGTATCGTTGCCGAAGTACCAAAGCAGTTTTATAGTTACTTCCAAACTTATTTGACAAATGCTGGGACTAAATTGACCCGTAACTTATTGTTACTGGCGTTATTAATCTTAGTGATTGTGATATTGATTATTATTGTCGTATTGATGGAACGTGCACAATTACGTATTCCAATCCATCATTCGAAAAAAGCATCTGGAGCAAAACATACCGCTCATTTACCATTAAAAATTAATTCAGCCGGAGTTATTCCTGTAATCTTTGCGACTTCAGTTATTTCAACTCCACAAACAATTATGGGATTCTTTAAGTTCGGTAGTGAAGGTGGATGGAAACAAGTAGTAGCAAATATTTTTAACTTGCAACATTTATATGGAGCAATTTTCTATACGATACTACTGATTTTATTCTCATACTTTTACTCATTAGTTCAAGTAAACCCAGAGAAAGTAGCTGAAAATTTACAAAAACAAGGTGGCTACATCCCGAGTGTACGACCTGGTAAAGATACAGAAAACTTCTTAACTAGAACGATTAATCGTTTAAGTGGATTAGGAGCTTTGTATTTAACATTAATTGCCGTGTTACCAATTATCGGAAGTTTCTTATGGAAAATTCCTTCTAACATCGCATTGAGTGGTACAAGTTTATTAATCGTTGTAGGGGTTGCGATTGAAACAGCTAAACAAATTGAAGGTCGTATGGCGAAACGTCGTTATACTGGATTTTTACAGCTAGACAAGCAATAAAAAGGAAGCGATAGTATGAATATCTTATTAATGGGATTACCAGGCGCTGGTAAAGGCACACAAAGTGAATTTATTACGCGTGATTATGAAGTGGTACATATTGCGACAGGTGATATGTTCCGAGAAGCGATAAAAAATGAAACACCGCTTGGTTTAAAAGCGAAATCATATACTGATCAAGGTAACCTTGTTCCTGATGATGTAACGAATGGCATTGTTCGTGAACGTTTATCTCAACAAGATGTTGCTGAAAAAGGATTTATGTTGGATGGTTATCCACGCACAAGTGCTCAAGCCGAAGCTTTAGATGCCAACCTTAAAGATTTAAATACGCAAATTGATGCTGTTATTTATATCAAGGTTGATCCTGAAGTGTTAAAAGAACGTTTGAGTGGTCGCATTATTTGCCGTAATTGTGGTGCGACTTACCATAAAATTTATAATCCACCAAAAGTTGAGGGTGTATGTGATGTCTGTGGTTCAACAGATTTCTACCAACGAGAAGATGACAAACCTGAAAAGGTAGCGCATCGAATTAATCTCCAAATGGAATCTATTCGACCTATACTTGATTATTATGACCAACGTGGATTGCTTCATACGATCGAAGGCGATCAAACAATTGAAGAAGTTTACCGTGAAGTTCGTTCTATTTTAGAAAAGTAGGACGGCGAGGATCATGACTTTGAGTATTATAAGGTAAGAGGAGGAAGTATGAATGGCTAAAGATGATGTAATTGAAGTTGAAGGTACAGTCATTGAAACTTTACCGAATGCAATGTTTAAGGTTGAATTAGAGAACGGGCATGAAATTTTAGCTCACGTTTCAGGTAAAATTCGTATGAACTACATTCGAATCTTGCCGGGAGATAAAGTTACGATTGAACTATCTCCATACGATTTGACACGTGGTCGAATTACATACCGCTTTAAATAACCATCAGGTTTAAATTTAAGGAGGGAAATCAATGAAAGTTAGAGCATCAGTAAAACCAATCTGTGAAAAATGCAAAATTATTAAACGTAACGGTAAAGTTATGGTAATTTGCGAAAATCCAAAACATAAACAACGTCAAGGTTAATATAAAGGAGGTGCACAAGTTATATGGCTCGTATTGCAGGAGTAGATATTCCACGTGAAAAACGTGTAGTTATTTCATTAACATATATTTATGGTATCGGTAAAGTAACTGCTCAACGTATTTTAGCTGAAGCAAATGTATCTGAAGATACACGTGTAAAAGACTTAAGTAACGATGAGTTAGACCGTATTCGTGCTATTATCGATGGTATTAAAGTTGAAGGTGACTTACGTCGTGAAGTTTCTTTAAACATTAAACGTCTTCAAGAAATTGGTTCTTATCGTGGGTTCCGTCACCGTAAAGGATTACCTGTACGTGGACAAAATACAAAAAATAATGCACGTACTCGTAAAGGACCTAAGAAAATGGTCACAGGTAAAAAATAATTAAGAATTTAGGATAAGGAGGTAAATAGTTAATGGCAAAGAAACAACAAGCTCGTCGTCGTCGTCGTGTGAGAAAGAATATTGAAAAAGGCGTAGCACATATCCGTTCTACATTCAATAACACAATCGTGATGATTACTGACGTTAATGGTAACGCAATTTCTTGGTCTTCAGCAGGATCATTAGGTTTCCGTGGATCCAAAAAATCAACTCCATTTGCTGCTCAAATGGCATCTGAAGTTGCAGCTAAAGGCGCAATGGATCATGGTATGAAATCCGTTGAAGTAACTGTTAAAGGGCCAGGTGCTGGTCGTGAATCAGCTATCCGTTCTTTACAAGCAACAGGATTAGATGTTACAGCAATTCGTGACGTAACGCCAATTCCACATAACGGTTGCCGTCCTCCAAAACGTCGCCGTGTATAATGGGATTTACTCATTAAGCTACATGTAATGCTACAAAATTATCATTACAACAAAACGTTTTGAAAGGGGATATGATAATCAATGATCGAGATTGAAAAGCCAGAAATTAGAACGATTGAAGTCAGTGACGATTCCAAATTTGGTAAAATCGTGATTGAGCCACTAGAACGTGGATATGGAACAACCCTTGGAAACTCATTACGTCGTATTTTGTTATCTTCGTTACCTGGAGTTGCTGTTACTAGCATCCAAATTGATGGAGTATTACATGAATTTGCTACCGTGAAAGGCGTTGTTGAAGACGTCCCAACGATAATTCTTCATTTGAAACAGTTAGCATTAAAATTGCATTCTCAAGAATCAAAAGTGATTGAATTGAACGTCGTAGGACCGAAAACAGTCACTGCTGCTGACATTATTCACGATAGTGAAGTACAAATTTTGAATCCTGATTTATATATTTGTACGTTGGCAGAAGGTGCTGAGTTAAATATGCAAATTAATGTAGCAACTGGTCGCGGTTATGTTCGTGGAGAACATAATAAACGTGAAGATATGCCGATTGGAGTATTACCGATTGATTCGATTTATACACCTATTCAAAAAGTAAATTATCAAGTTGAGAACACGCGTATTGGGCAAAAAAATGTCTATGACAAATTAACGATGGATATTTGGACCGATGGTTCAATTAGCCCAGAAAAATCTTTAAGTTTAGCAGCAAAAATTTTAACTGAACATTTAAATATTTTTGTTAACTTAAATGATGAAGCCCGTCATACTGAAATTATGGTCGAAAAAGAAGAAGCAGAAAAAGAAAAAATGCTTGTGATGACCATTGAAGAACTTGACTTATCAGTTCGTTCATATAACTGCTTGAAACGTGCCGGTATTAATACGATTCAAGAGTTAACGAATAAGAGCGAAGCTGAAATGATTAAAGTACGTAACTTAGGTCGTAAATCGTTAGAAGAAGTGAAGCAAAAACTTGAAAACTTAGATTTAAGTCTACGTCAAGATGACTAATAAATAGACAATGTAAAGGAGGAAACCAAGCATGGCATACCGTAAATTAGGACGTAAAAGTGCTCAACGTAAAGCAATGCTACGTGATTTAACAACCGATGTATTAATTAACGAACGTATCGAAACGACTGAAGCACGTGCTAAAGAAGTACGTAAATTCGTTGAAAAAATGATCACTTTAGCTAAACGTGGTGATTTAGCATCACGCCGTCAAGCAGCTGCTTTCTTACGCAATGAAATTGCAGATGCGCGTATTGAAGGTGAAGAAGTTGTTGTAGAACGTGTTTTACAACGTTTATTCGATACATATGCAACTCGTTACGCAGAACGTAATGGTGGTTACACACGCATCCTTAAAAAAGGACCTCGTCGTGGTGATGGCGCACCAATGGTAATTATCGAGTTAGTATAATTATTGCTTTATTAACAGTAACTTTTATGATGGGAGTGTTATGATTATTACGTTTACGTAATGGTCTAGCTCTAAGCACACCGATAAATTCGGAAAAGTCAAGGTATCTGATTTAAAGATACCTTGACGTGTGCTAACATCGTAAAAGCTTTTTTTATTCTTTCGGCTACAGTTCTGTAGCCGTTTTTTGGTAGGTGTTGGTATATTTTTTGGATGCGATAGACTGCCAGCTCTAAAAGCATTGGTATAAAATGCGAAAGTTTCAAGGCACAAAAGCACCCCCTAACTGTCGAAAGGGGATGCTTGGAATCGTTATTCGTCTAGGATTGAGAATACGGTTCTGCTTGCAATTGATATAATTCTCGGTAGTAATCATTGGTTTGCATCAATTCATCATGGCTAGAAAAGGCGAGCACTTCTCCTTGTTTGATTAGCAGTACTTTGTCGGCTTTTTTGACACTAGATAAGCGATGGGTCACGAAAATGACAGTTTTACCTGAGGCTAACTCTAAAAATTGTTTGTAAATTTCGTTTTCAAGTTTAGCGTCAATAGCAGCAGTCGGTTCATCGAGTATGAGTAGCTCCTTATTTGCAAAAAATGCACGGGCTAAAGCGATTTTCTGCCATTCTCCGCCAGATAAATCAGTCGCATTAGCAAAAATTTTTCCTAATTGCTGTTCTAACGGGATAGTTGCCTTTTCAGGATAAAAACCACTCTTCGTAAGGGCGGTGACAATATCAGTTTTACTAGTATTTGTTAAATCTGCAATATTAACATTTTCTTTTAGAGTAAAATTATAGCGACAATAGTCTTGAAATACCGTAGTAATCAATGAGCGATACTGTGTCATATCCAATGCATTAATATTGATGTCATCAATTTTTATCGCATTGTCTGGTGCTTGATATAATCCGCATAATAATTTGACAAGGGTGGTCTTGCCCGACCCATTTTCACCAACGATAGCAATTTTTTGCCCTTTTTCGATGTCAAAGCTAACCTGCTTCAAAACATTTTCGCTGGTGTTTGGATAGTGGAATGACAAGTTATTAACCCGAATCGCTGAAAAGGACGGAATAGGTATCGCTTGATGAGACGAAGTAATCGGTGTCGCCATAAAGTTAAAATAGCGCTCCATATAGAGTAAGGTATCATACAACAAGCTACTTTCTTCAATGACTCTGGACATACTTTGCATCGTAAAAACAATAGCACTGGAAAAAATCAGTATAGAACCAGCAGCAAATACCCCCTTGGTTACACCATTTAATACATAGATAAAGCCACCGACACTGATGAGTGCTGTTACAAACAAGAAAGTGATTGATATACTAAATTGTTTCAGACGATTATTCTTCACGCCAACAATAATTTTTTTGTATGTATCCAAGTATTTATTTTTAATAAATCCATGCATTTGATACATTTTTACTTCCTTAATGGCTTGATTAGACAAACTCAAACTACCGTAATAATTGAGTTTTCGAGATTCCGGGCTATTTGAGACTAATGTTTCAAAGGCTTGTTGCTGAATTTTGTAAAACATCATCCCTTGCGGTATTAAGACAATTAATATTGCCAACGCAATGACTAAATGGAAATCTACGAGCAGCCACAGCATCGAAATCAAGGTAATCAAATTTCCGATAACACTTGACCCAAAAACAATGAGATTGACAGGACGCCAACTGGCTTCGGATTGTATCACATTAATATCATCATAAAATTCAGCATCTTCAAATAATTCAATGGTTTTCATTGCTTTTGCTTTATCCATCAAACTGGTGTTTAAATGAAGAGTTAGCTTGTCGGTTAGCTGACCTTGTAAAAAGACGTTTAGTGGCACCGTTAAATTATTCAGAACAAATAAGACGCTCCAAACAATTAAATAAAAATTAATAGCTGAAAATTGCTGTTGTGCAACTAAATTTATTAAGACATTGGATACCCAAACATTTAGTGTAGGAATCAGATATTGAATGGGGACAATCAATAGAATGAGTAAAGTTACTTTTGCATCAGCTTTAAAAATCAGTTGTAGACTCTTAGAATATAATTTGAAATATTTTTTTAGCTTCATAATCGTTTCTCCTCGAAATAGAAAATAAAATATCAACTTCTTTTTCCCTAATTATTTTATCATTATACGCAAAAAAAAACAAATTTACTTTAGTGTTGGATAAAAATACTTATCAATTATTTTTTCTTTAACCCCCGAGTATTTTTCCTTTTATTTTTTAGAATCGGAAAAGTATCAACATAAAAGATTTCTGTGTTATAATTATACGTATGTTATGAGTTAGAATGTAATGAACATAGTCTGGCTAAAGGTAGCGACTATTGTCATATAAATAAACAATAAAAGTTGAGGAGTATGATTGTGTCAGAGTCAATTTTTGAAATCAAAGATTTGTCATTTAAATATTTTGATTCGGAACACCTAGCCTTGTCGGATGTTTCATTTTCAATTAATAAAGGAGAATGGATTGCGATTATTGGGCCAAATGGTTCGGGCAAATCAACATTAGCCAAAATATTAAATGGATTGTTAGTGCCAGATGCTGGTGTTGTATATGTGAACGGTGTGTTGCTGGATGAACAAACCGTATGGGATGTGCGCCGAACGGTTGGGATGGTTTTCCAAAATCCTGATAATCAATTTGTTGGGGCAACGGTAGAAGATGACGTGGCTTTTGGGCTAGAAAACCATGGTGTGCCACGTGCGCAGATGATTCAACGTATCGAAGAAGCCTTAATGGAAGTGCGTATGGAGTCCTACCGTAAAAGTGAACCAGCCCGTTTATCGGGTGGTCAAAAACAACGGGTTGCGATTGCCAGTGTGTTAGCATTACGTCCGGATGTGATTATTCTAGATGAAGCAACGGCGATGTTAGATCCATTGGGGCGCCGTGAAGTGATTGAAGCCATAAAAAAAGTCAAAGAACATCATCATTTGACCGTGATTTCTATTACACATGATATTGATGAAGCTAGTTATGCTGACCGCATTTTAGTGATGAATCAAGGGCATTTAGTGGAGCAGAATACACCGGATAAGATTTTTGAGCGCGGTGATGAATTGATTCAGATTGGTTTGGATGTTCCATTTGCGCAAAAATTAAAAGATGGTTTGGCTGCTAGAGGGATTGAAGTGCCCGATGACTATTTATCAGAGGAGGCGTTACTTGAATGGTTAACAACATCGTATTTGACCAAGTAAGCTATACGTATAATGCCAATTCACCCTTTGAGTACCGTGCATTATATGATATTAATCTTGAAATACCGGCTGGTAAAATTACGGCAATTGTTGGCCATACTGGTTCTGGTAAATCAACGTTACTGCAGCATTTAAATGTATTAGTAAGACCGACAACCGGTTCAGTGACGATAGCGGGCGAGAAGGTGACTGCTACATCGAAGCATGAATCGCTAAAACCATTACGTAAAAAAGTGGGTGTCGTTTTTCAATTTCCGGAAGCACAACTCTTTGAGGAAACGGTACTTAAGGATGTTATGTTTGGACCGTTGAATTTTGGAGCAACTGAAGACGAAGCTGCACGTATTGCGCGTGAAAAGCTGGCATTAGTTGGGATTTCTGAAGCTTTGTTTAATCGTTCGCCCTTTGATTTGAGTGGCGGTCAAATGCGGCGTGTAGCGATTGCAGGAGTATTGGCATTGGAACCAGAAATTTTAGTATTGGATGAGCCGACAGCCGGTTTAGACCCGATGGGGCACTTTAATATGTTGGAAATGTTTGTCAATTTACAAAAGACGCAAAAATTAACGATGGTAATGGTCACTCATCATATGGAAGATGTGGTGGCATATGCAGAGCATGTCATTGTGATGAATCAGGGGACCAAACTAACCGAAGGGTCGCCAGAAGCATTGTTCAAAGATGACACATGGTTGAATGATTATCAATTGGGCTTGCCGAATACCTTGCAGTTTATGAAACGGTTGGAGCAGCAATTAGGGCTTATGCATACCTATTATCCATTATCCGTTGAAGCATTAATTGATGCGATTATTGCATTGAAAGATGAGGGGGCAGCCGATGTTAGATAAAATATTACTAGGGCGTTATATCCAGTCCGATTCCTTTATCCATCGTTTGGATCCACGAACCAAATTAATAGGTAGTTTTTACTTTATTGGAATTATCTTTTTAGCCAATAATTTATGGGGTTATGGGCTATTAATGCTTTTTACCTTTTTGGCGATTGCGCTGACAGGCATCAAATTATCTTACTTTATTAATGGTGTGAAACCGATGATTTGGCTCATCTTATTCACCGTCGTCTTTCAAATCTTTTTCACGACCGGTGGCGATGTGTATTTTCAATGGGGTCCAATATTAATTACTTCATTGGGAGTACTCAATGCGGTCTATATCTTTTTACGTCTGGTATTAATTATAATGATGTCGACTATTTTAACTTTAACGACGGCGCCATTAGAATTAGCGGATGGGATTGAGCATTTACTTCGACCATTAGAAAAAGTGGGCTTTCCCTCGCACGAAATTGCTTTAATGTTGTCGATTGCTTTACGTTATGTTCCCACATTGATTGATGAGGCACAAAAAATCATGAATGCGCAACGCTCGCGTGGAGTGGAATTTGACCAAGGCAGTTTTATTCAACGGATGAAAGCTGTTGTTCCAGTACTGGTGCCATTGTTTGTAAGTGCGTTTAACCGTGCGGAAGAAATGGCGACGGCTATGGAAGCGCGTGGTTACCGTGGCGGTGAAGGCCGAACGAAGTTTAGACAATTGCAGTTCACACGCCGTGATTTGTGGGTTGTCGTGGCATTTTTATTAGTGACTATCGTGTTGATAGCATTACGTATTTATGTGTAAGGGGATAATATGCCGAGATATGCAATAAAATTACAGTATGATGGGACAAACTATGTAGGTTATCAAGTGCAACCGAATGGTCCAACAATTCAAGCCGCTTTAGAAAAAGCACTGGCGACAATGGCCAAGTTAAAAAAAGGGGAACATATACCAACAGCCAGTTCAGGTAGAACTGACTCTGGTGTACATGCGTTAGGACAAGTGGTGCATTTTGATTATCCCGCAATGATTCAACCGGAGGCTTTAAAAAGGGCACTCAATAGCTTGTTGGACGAGTCGATTAATGTTGTCGCAGCTAGTCAAGTAGCGGATGATTTTCATGCACGCTATCATAGTGTGGCTAAAGAATATATTTACCGAGTGGATATTGGTCAGTTTCCCGATCCATTTAAGCGACAGTATACGACGCATCATGGCTACCGTTATGATTTGAACCGGATGCAACTAGCGATTCAAGCAGTGATTGGCACGCATGATTTTACGAGTTTTTGCTCGACAAAGACAGATAAAGAAGATAAAGTACGTACGATTTATGAAGCACAAGTCTTTGAAGATACTGCCAATCGTGAATTGGTATTTCGTTTTTATGGCAATGGTTTCCTATATAATATGATTCGAATTCTTGTCGGCACATTGTTGCAAATTGGCGATGGCTTAAAACCAGTCGATGAATTAGCCCGTCTAATTAAGGTGAAAAATCGTAATCAAGCAGGTCCGACAGCGCCGCCGCAAGGTTTATATATGAAGCGCGTGGTGTATAAGACTGAAATTTTTTAATAAGATTAGCCGCTATCGTTGGTTGATAATGGCTTCAATGAGTAAAATAGCCGTATACGGTGTACTGCTGGCATTCTGGCTGAGGCCTGTTAGTTCATTGATGCATGAGGTAAAAGACGAACGATGCGGCTATTTTTTTGCGCATTTTCAAGATTTTGTGGCACTTCGTGTTTGTTTCAGGCATAATAAAGCGTATAGAGACATACGTTTAATTAAGTTGAAAGGATTTGTCCAGTATGAGTTATTTAAAAGAACGCATTTTAAAAGATGGCAAAGTGTTACCAAATAATGTCATCAAAGTGGATTCGTTTATGAATCATCAAATCGATCCGCAAATTATGCAGGAAATTGGAATTGATTTTTATTATCGTTTTCGTCAAGCGGGAGTTACCAAAGTGCTGACAATTGAAGCATCAGGAATTGCTCCGGCAATTATTACTGCGGCGCATTTTAAAGTACCGATGTTATTTGCCAAAAAAACACAGCCATCAACATTAAACAATCAAGAACGTTATGAAACAGATATTCATAGTTATACGAAAGATGTGACGAGTCGTGTCATTATCTCTAAACAATATTTAAGCGCAGATGACCGTGTCTTAATTATTGATGACTTTTTAGCTAATGGCGAAGCGGCATTAGGATTGATTGACTTGGTGGAACAAGCGGGTGCAACGGTTGTAGGTGTCGGTATTTGTATTGAGAAATCATTTCAAGTAGGTCGACAAAAGCTAGAAGCAAAAGGGGTACCGGTACATTCGATTTGCCGTATTGCGTCATTGGAGAATCAACAAATTGAGTTTTTAGAAAGTAATTAATGATGATGGGGGGAGCCTGGTTATTGGCTCGCCCCTGTTATTATTACTGAGACGGTCAGAGCTATTACTTTACTTTGTTAATTATATAAATTATAATGAAAGCGTAATTATAAAAAGGAGATGATGTAGATGACTGAAAAAGTAACATTTCATAATGGAATTATTATGCCAAGCATCGGTTTTGGTACATGGCAATTGCCAGAAAAAGATAATGTGGCTTATGATGCGGTATCCCACGCGCTCAAGGTTGGGTATCGCCATATTGATACGGCACAAGCGTATGGGAATGAAGCGGCGGTAGGGTCTGCCATTAAAGATAGTCGATTAGCAAGAGAAGAAATTTTCGTGACGACAAAAGTGTGGAATAATCAGCGTGGTTATGACAAGACGAAACAATCAATTGAAGAGTCTTTGGAAAAATTACAGTTAGACTATATTGACCTTGTGCTCATTCACTGGCCGAATCCAAAAGCCTTACGTGATATCTCACCTGATGAGTGGAAGACAGCCAATGCAGAGTCATGGCGCGCGATGGAAGACTTGTATGATGCTGGTAAAATTCGTGCTATCGGTGTGTCGAATTTTATGGTGCATCATTTAGAATCGTTGAAAGAACAAGCGCGTGTGCAACCGATGGTTAATCAAATATTATTAGCACCTGGTTTATTGCAACAAGAAGTGGTTGACTATTGTAAAGCGAACAATATTGTTTTGGAGGCCTATAGTCCATTCGGCAGTGGTAAATTATTTAATAATGAAGTGGTTGCAGCGATGGCAGAACGTTATCAACGTTCAGCAGCACAAATTGCCTTGCGTTGGAGTTTAGATCATGGTTTTGTTCCGTTACCACGTTCAAGTTCAGCTGAAAATATTGAAAATAACTTAAAGGTTGATTTTGAATTAGCGCAAGAAGACCGTAAAATCTTGGATACATTAGACGGCATTGCAGAATATCATAATCCGGATGAACGCGATTTTTAATCCAATCAGTAATAAGCCTCTTAAAGTAAATAAACTTTAAGGGGCTTATGTGATTATTGGTGTTGTTGATTAAAGGCGTCGATAAAGCGTTTAAGGGCAGCAATCCCTTGTTCGTCTTGTTTGAAGACTCCTGCATCTTCTAACACACGGCCGAATTTATCGGTGACTGCTTGTTCAATAATTGCCTGAATATTCGACTTGTCAGCATCAGGGTGCGTTGCTTTCAACGTCTCTGCCCATTCTTGATGCATTGGGGCAACGGAAGTAATTGGCGCAGCATCTAATAAATATTGTTTAACAGCGTCTAACTCACCGACTAAGCGTGGTGGTAAAATAGCCAGACCCATCACTTCGATTAAGCCGATATTTTCTTTTTTAATATGCTGTACATCACGATGTGGATGGAATAGCCCGTCTGGATGGTCATGCGTAGTACGATTATTTCTAAGAACGATATCCAATTCAAAGGCAGCACCACGACGACGTGCTACGGGAGTGACGGTATTATGTGGCGTATCGTCGGTATAAGCAAGGACTGCTACACTTTCGTCTGAATAGTCACGCCAGAAATTTAAAATCGCTTCGCCAGCTTCCGCAACATCATGACGATTATCGGCAGTTAGACGAATTACCGTCATCGGCCATTTGACGAGTTGGGCATTTACATTGGTGTGTTGCGCTAGTTCAACGGTATCATAGACTGATGCACGTTCCATTGGAAATGTATAGCGTCCTCCTTGATAGTGGTCATGCGCAAGGATAGAGCCACCCACAATCGGTAAATCAGCATTTGAACCAGCAAAATAATGCGGTAAACGCTCGACAATGGCGAGTAAATTGTCAATCGCTTTGCGGTCAATTTTCATCGGTGTGTGCTGTTCGCTTAAGAAAATACTGTGTTCATTATAATAGACATAGGGTGAATACTGCATACCGTAGTTACGACCGTCTAAGTCGAGTCGAACCAAACGGTGTTGTTGACGTGCCGGATGATTATTCCGGCCTTTGTAGCCTTCGTTTTCCATGCAAAGTAAACACGATGGGTAATTAGATTGCTTAGCGGTTTTTGCGAGCGCAATTTCTTTAGGGTCTTTTTCGGGTTTGGATAAGTTAATAGTAATATCTAAATCACCGTACGCTTTGTATGGAGCGCTAAATTGAATATTTTTAGCGATATTACGCGTTTTAATGTAGTCATTCGTTTGAGATAAATGATAAAAATAGTCCGTTGCTTTTTCTGGGTCATCTTGGTACAGTGTCCAAAACGTTTCGTTTAATTGTGACGGACGCGGCGTAATCAAGTCCATAACGGCAGCTTCGAATTGTTCTTTGGCGTAGCCGATGTCTTCAATTACTTTATTTTCAACAGCATATTGCGTCATTTCATCCATTAAAGTGAGTAAATGCGTTTCATTACTCGTATCGGTCGTTAATTCATCAAGATGGACTAATGACATGAGTCGATTAGTGACGTAGTGACGGTCAAGTAGGTGAATTAAGCGTTGCTCAATTGCACTGTTGACAAAGTTATTAATGGTTACAGAGATGGCATTTATCATAAAAAAGCCTCCTAAATTTTTTAAAATCTAAATTAATTATACAACGCGAGGGCATCGCTTTCAAGGATGAGGGGAGAATAGATTGCCATGTGATAGAACATTATGTGACAAGGTGCGTCTTATAATGAAGTATGATGCGAGAGAAGGTGTTCTGTCTTGAATTATGTTGCGGAAGTAATTGAGCGCTTTAACAGCTAGGGGAAGTGGACAATAAGCTGGTTCAAACGAGCCGAAAACAAATGCTGACTGCATAGAGGATGTTTTGAAGTGGATGGCTTGGCAACCAAAGTGAATCAAAGTAAGGACACAATAGTATAGAAACAGCAGCCAATCGGATGGAATGGCTGCTGTTTGTGTTTGGGGCTTAGAGTAGGTGGCTTCATTATTCAAAACTTACCACATCCTCTCAATCGGTGCTGCAAAATCAGGTTGGTCTTGTTCAATTTGTTGAAGGTAACGTTTAAAGAATTGACTACTATTTTCTTCGATTAGTTGACGTACGTGGTTTAAATCGTTAAAGCTACTTAAATCAAAGGACTCAAGTGGTTTTCCTGCAAAAAAAGCCAAATTGACGAGTGCTACATAATCAGCAACGTCTTCAAGGATGGGTTCGTCATCATGATACCAACCGCCTTCAATCATCTCACGAAAGGCCATTTGTCGACTGCTAATGTTGAACAACTCTGCCATATAAGTTGAATACTCCGTCAAATGTTTATCGGTCTGCTGAGTACGTTTCGCCCATTGTTCTACATTGACAGGTTCGGCAGTATAGCGGATGCTTTCGTTGTTGATACGATATTTGCCGATATAGGATGGATAAGAAGCAAAGGCTCCGGTTACAATATCCGTTAGCGTATGTCCACGTTCTTCAATTTGTGCGACATGCTGAGTATGGATATGACCACTAATTGTTATCGGAATATTGTATTGGAATAATAACTCTCGAAAATCAACGGCATTGTCAAGTGTATAATTTTTTTCTAATTGTGAGAAATGAGTCAGTGTATTATGATGCACAACCGGTAATATATGCACCTGTTTTTCTTTGGCTTGTTTCAAGATGGATTCAATCCATGTAAGCGTACCTTTTTTGATAATGCCATTAGTCGGCGGCGCGCCATTGCCCTTAGTCTGTGAATAGACATTGCTATCAATCATCAGTAACCATGTAGAATCATTGAGTGCGACCGCGTAGCTGAGACTCTGGTCATCGTGGTCGAATGCTTCGTTATAACCATGATTAGCAAATAATGCTTTAAAATCGCTTGGCAATACTTGACGAGTGCGAATAAAATCCTCGCCAGCAAATTTGCGTGCCCAACCACTGGAAATGTCATGATTACCAGGGATGACGTAGACTTGTGTACCTAGTGCTTCGATGCGGTCAAAATATTTTGCTAAATCGACCATGCTTTGATACTCGCCATTTAAACTTAAATCGCCGGATACAATTAAACTATCCGGTTTAGCGGATTGAACTTCGCTAATGAGTGCCTCCATGCGTGCTGCACCATAGTCAAAGTCTTTTCCAGCGCTTGTCTTTTGAATATGTTGATAGGCTTCACCTTTATCGTGTAACGACGGTGATAGATAGTGGACATCGGTGATGACCCATACACTCGTATCTGCTTGTGCTGAGACTGGCGTAGCTATTTGCCAGAGGAGCATTGCGAGTAGAAATGCGGTTGTATATTTATTTAACATAAGAAACTCCTTAGTTAGACGTGAATGAGTTGAAAAGATACCTCATTGTCGCACGGTGTTTTATAGATGATATGAAAATTTTATCAGACAATGGGAACCATGTGCAAAAATTATGGATTAATTGCTGCACAAAGACTAGATGAATCACTCATCTACCTTGTTAAAAGTCTTCATACTTCTTGCTTTCTGAATATGCCATAAAAGAAGAATTAAGCAAATGAAGAATTATTGATGGGATAAGATTGCTTTGCTATATAATATTTGTTGCCCAGCCACACTAACGACGGTTAGGGGTGAGTGCTATGCGTACGGAAGAGCTCTTCATACTTATCTTCATGTGAAACGGATAATTTGAAAGCAGAAAGTAGACACCCTATTGTAAAATTGTTATACTTAACGTAACACACAAGGGGTGCCATTGGCTGAGATGAGTGATATTACTTGAACCCTTATAACCTGATCGAGTTAGTACTTGCGTAGGAATGTGGTTTGTTTAAGTATATATAGCGAAACAGATGACACCTATCTTGTACTCTAAAATGGGGTATAGGATAGGTTTTTTGTGTGATTCTACAAAGAGAAGGAAGATGAGTAGCAGCAGAAGAATCATAAAAATATAATGGAAAAACATGGTGTGGTTGCGGGCGCTCTGGCTTGAACCACTGGAGAAAACAGACGATGTGCGAGGAGCGCATAGAGGAGGATTTTGAAGTGGATGTCAAGCCAGCCCAAGCGAACCAAAATAGACATGGTGAGAGAGAGGACGCTCTGACTTGAACCACTGGAGCAGAGTGTGCAGAAGCGCAAGAGCGCTTCAAGCGCTAAGCGAAGTGGATGTCAAGGCAGTCCGAACGAACCAAAATAGGAGGAGTGTCTTAAGTGAACATTAATGTGCAGTGGAAAAAGATGATGCCAGCTACCTTAATGAGCATTATATTAGTAGGACTATGGGAGTTTATGCAAAAGCAAGGATGGTTGCCACGTTTTATTATTCCAGCACCATCTGAAATTGTCCACGTCTTTAGACATGAATGGAGAGTTTTGTGGGATAACAGTGTCGTGACGCTGACGCAAGCATGGCTAGGCTTACTCATTGGGATTGCATTAGCCTTTGTCTTAGCGTTTATTATGGATTTAGTGTCATGGCTCAATCGGGCAATCTATCCGTTACTGATTATTTCGCAAACCATTCCAACCGTAGCGATTGCGCCAATATTAGTCTTGGCGTTGGGATACGATATGACACCTAAAATTGTCCTCGTTGTATTGACGACCTTATTTCCCATTGTTATCAGTTTACTCAATGGGTTTGCTCATGCAGATAAACAAGCAATTCAATTATTAGAGCTGATGGGTGCCAGTCGTTGGGCGATTTTATGGCATGTAAAATTACCTGAAAGTATGTCCTATTTTTTTAGCGGATTACGTGTGAGTGTTTCTTATGCCTTTGTCAGCTCCGTTGTAGCGGAATGGTTAGGTGGCTTTGTCGGATTAGGTGTGTATATGATTCAATCACGTAAAGCGTTCTCCTACGATAAAATGTTTGCGGTTATCGTATTAATTTCGCTACTAAGTTTATTTTTTATGAGTTTAGTCAGTGTTGTCGAACGTTGGTTATTACCATGGCAATACCAAGAGAAAAAGCGAAGACGATGGATAGGATAAGGTTAAGTTGAGTAAAGAGAGGGATTTATAAAATGAAAAAACGCATTGGATTAAAAATAATGGTATTTAGTATGTTATTAAGTCTATTTACCGTCAATGTATCGGCAGCAACAACCGTTGATTTAATTTTAGACTGGGTACCTAATACGAATCATACTGGATTATATGTTGCTAAAGCAAAAGGTTATCTTAAAGAAGCAGGCGTTGATTTAGCGATTCGCCGTCCTCCAGAGGGAAGTACGACTGAGTTGGTTGGCTTAGGTCAAGCACAATTTGGTATTAGTTTTCAAGATTCATTGGCGCACCGTTTTGCTAAAGGATTGCCAGTGACAGCTGTTGCGGCGATTTTAGAACACAATACATCCGGTGTGATTGCGAATAAAGACACCAATATTAAGTCTCCGAAGGATATGGCAGGGTTTAAATATGGCACGTGGAATGACCCGACTGAATTGGCGATGTTAAAATATATTGTCGAGTTAGATGGTGGCGATTTTAGTAAAATTAAACTAATTCCCAACCAAGCTGATAATTCTGTGATTGGTTTAGCGAATAAGATGTTTGATTCTGCGTGGATTTATTATGCGTGGGATGGCATTATGTCGGAATACCAAAAAGTACCGACGAATTTCTTCTCTTTTAAAGATTATGCAAAAGAATTAGATTTTTATTCGCCAGTTATTATTGCCAACAATGATTACTTGAAAAAACAACCAGAACAAGCCAAAGCGATTCTGCAAGCGATAAAAAAAGGATACCAGTATGCTGCAGAGCATCCAGAAGAAGCAGCAGATATTCTTATTCAAGCAGCACCTGAGTTAAAAGACAAACGTGACTTTGTGGTTGCATCTCAAAAATGGATTGCTAAACAATATGCAGAAGATTTGTCTAAATGGGGTGTGATTGATGAATCGCGTTGGAATACTTTTTATCAATGGTTAGTCGACCATAAGTTAGTTGATAAATCATTATTGGACGGCAAGCATTTTGACAATTCATTTGTGCAATAAGATAGTGGTAGAAATATTTAGTGCGATAACGAGTGCTTCGCAAGGAACCGCTGTAAAGATGTGTGAGACGAAGACATCTAGATTGTTGTGAAAGCCGGCAGTGTGTGAATCGCACAGAGGTGGCTTATGAAGGGGATGTTAAGGCAATCCGAACAGAGAAGCCGAGAGCGTGTGTTATGATATTAAAATAGAGTAATGTTTAGCGCGTGGGATAAAATTTAAAACGAACGACGTGCGAGGAGGTAACAGATGTTAAAAGTAGAAGCAGTGAGCTATGCTTATGATCATCATGACGTGTTAGCGGATATTCATTTGACTGTTGAAAAAGGTCAAACGGTGGCGATTTTAGGTCGTAGTGGTGTCGGTAAAACCACTTTGTTCAATCTAATTGCAGGACATTTGCCTATTCAAACTGGCTGTATTTCGATTGAGGGACAAACGGCGATAAAAGGCAAAGTGAGTTATATGCTACAAAAAGATATGTTGTTACCGCATAAATCGGTGGTAGAAAATATTATGCTACCGCTATTACTGCAACGA
Source organism: Aerococcaceae bacterium zg-1292 (assembly GCA_016126655.1). Taxonomy (GTDB): domain Bacteria; phylum Bacillota; class Bacilli; order Lactobacillales; family Aerococcaceae; genus Globicatella. Next base: position 160,740 of record CP065955.1, read on the forward strand.
GTGTCGAAAAAGGAAGCATACAGACAGTCTATTGACTTGTTAAATCAATTCGGTTTAGAAAAATGGACGGACTATTACCCAAGTGCGCTGAGTGGTGGGATGCGTCAGCGAATTGCTTTTTTACGCACCGCCAACTTTAAACGGGATTGGGTGCTGTTGGATGAAGCCTTTAGCGCACTAGATGCAGTGACTCGTCGTGAGATGCATCGGTGGTTTATTGCCTATCGTCAAGTGATGAATTGGTCGACATTGCTTATTACACATGATGTTGAAGAAGCACTATTATTAGCAGATAAGGTTTACGTATTAAATGGACAGCCTGGTCGAATTACGACCGAACTCACTGTCACAGGTGAGCGTGATAATTTTGAAGAAGTTGTTTTTCAGCCCGAATTTTTAGAACAAAAACGCGTCCTTCTTCAAGCGCTTGACACTAAGTAGCGATATAGTCCGGTTTCGGCCGGACTTTTTTTCATACTTGCGTGCAGTATTATCTAAAATTGTACGCAGTAATAAATTTAGATAAAGGTCGTCAAAATGTTGTTGCACCAATGTTTTATTGACCTTTTTTGTGTAGTAAGTGTCAAAAATAAGGCTTGGTTTTATTCTAGGATTTATGATGTTTTTCGAGATATAACGATAGTTGGTTAGTTGAAAGATAGATACTGATAATTGTTTGCTTGCAGTTGTGTTGATTAATATAAACATTGATAGCAGGATGGTTGTTTATACAGCGTGCATTCAGATGTTTTCTGTCATTAGGCAAGTACGAGTGTTTTTAGGTTCAATCAATATAGCATTAGGTGAGTGCGAGGAATTTCGTTTGAACCACTAGAAGAAGTCGCTGGGGTGGATGAAGCGTACAGAAGCGCTATCTAAAGTGGAAGTCGAGTCAACTTAAGTGAACTGTCAATAGGATAGTGAGTGGAAGTATCGAGTAAATGCTATAAAAAAAGCCTCGCAGTGAGCGAGGCGTCTATTGGTTATAAAAATTACTGGAACGGAATCAAATTAGCAACTTGTTGCGCTTGGTCTTCAAATTGTTTCCAGAAATCATTGGTTTTAAATGTTAAGTGAACGGAATCATTGTCTTTTACTTTGACAGTTGTTTCACCATTCATTGTCTCATACGTTACATCGGTCAATTCGACTAATTTTAGCTTATCATCACCGAGAGTTTCTTTTAACGACTTCAATTGAAGCGCTGCTTCAGGGGATAACGACTCTGGTTGTGGGTCAACCGATACATTTTTGTTATCATTCCATTGCTCTAAGTTTGCAGTAGATTGATAGACAAGGTATAACTTATTAAAATCAAATAAGTAACCTACTTGCTCTCCAGCTGCTTCCATGGTATAGCTTGCACTTTGATAAGGCATATTTTGTAAATCAGCCATATTAATACGGTAATTCACAACTTTGTCCTTTTGAATCATGGACCATAAAATATTATTTTGACCATTGTTAAAAGATAAATACACCGTCTCGTTGATAGTTTCGCCAGGTTTAATCACTGTTTTTTCTACCTTTTCAGTCATATTTTCTGCTGTCTCAAAAGATTCTTCTTTCTTCAATTCATATTTACCCGCGGTTAATATATCGGTAAGTTCACCGTCTTTTTGAGTAAATGAGCTATTAGAGAGTAATGAACGTTGGCTAGATTGGATATCTTTTTTAGTATTATTTGTATAATCATAGTTAATGCCAAGTAAGTAGTTATCCGTTTGATTTCCGGCTTCTCCTGGTACTAAAAGATATACACGTTTAATGGTGTATTCTTCTTCGCCTAAAGAGAAATGCAACTCGCCTTTTAAGTCAATCACTTCTTTATCAACCTTGGTTGTAGCTTCTAAGATTTTTTCTTGGTTTTTCTTATTTTGTTCGAGTTGTTGTTGTTGCTCTTCTTTATTAATATTGGTTATTTCTTTGAAGTACTCAGGAAATGTTTGCATGAAAAAATAGCTAATCGTTCCATAGTCACCGCCTGTAATATGTGTCATATAATATTTGACAGCACCTTCAAAAAATGTTTCAGTAGGAATTTTTGAGATAATCTCATCGGAGATACCCGTAATTTTTAAAAAGTCAGGAATCATTTTGTCTAAACCAGTATTTTTTACTCGTTCTTCTGCACCGGCTCTGTCTGGTAATGTTGGTGGTGTTAAGTCTTCAACTTGTGATGAAGCATTGGACTCGGATGTAGTATTTAAGCCAAGTGCATCTTCAATAGAGCTGAAATCAGAATGGATTTGATAGCTGAAATAAGCGTTAAACAGTTTAACGTCATCAACCAAATTAAGTTTTTCTTGAGGGACATTGTGTTTAGTTATTAATTCCTGTTTAATATTATCAATAAATGGCTTAAATGCAGCGGGATGTTGAGTAACAGCAGCATCAAAAAATTTATCAGGATTTGGCACATCAATGTATCCAACGCGATAGCGTTCCCACTCTGATAGTGGAAGACTATTCCACATTTCTTCTGTCAACGGTGTACTTGAAATTAGCCAACTTTTTAGCTCTTGTAATTCAGGGGTCATTTCCTGAGCATACACTACGCCTTGTATCTCTTGAAAAGTAAGTGATGGATTAATACCAGTTGCCAATGATAACGCCATTATACTTGATGTTAACAATAATTTTTTTTCATGTGCTTTACTCCTCGTAACAATAATATTCTTTTAACACCAGTAATTGTAGCATCTATGAAATATAAATGCAACAAAAAAACAATGAAATAGAAATTTTTGACTCATACTTATAACAGGGCAAATAACAATGAGTGTTAGTGGTTTCGTTCGATGGCTGGTGGATAATAATGAGTTGTACCCCAAAAAAACAATAATTTAAAGCCAATTTCATTTGTATTTTGGTATAATGTAAGTATAAAAAGTAGTGATTAATTTTTCTGAATAAAGTAATATGAGATAATGCATAGGGAAGAAATTTAATAATGGTGATTGAGATGATAATTCAACTTTCAAACAAAATTAAGAGTTTAAGACAAGAAAAAAATTTGTCGCAGAGCGAGTTAGCTAAAGGTGTTTGTAGTCAAGGTTTTATATCTAAAATTGAGAGAGGAGAAGTGGCGCCAGATATTGTAATGCTCACGAAATTAGCAAGAAAATTAGATGTCACTGTCGGCTATCTCATCGATGAAGTGTCCCTACCCAATCCGGCTAGAGTAAAGGATAAAGAATTAGATAAATATAAAGTAGACTTATCTGCTCTATTAGTCCATAAGTATTTTCAAGAAGTAGAAAGTACTGATAATAACAACACTATGGGAAATAATGCTGTTTTTGGGTATGATGCGCCATACTTTAATTGGTTAGAAGACTTAGTGAAAGACATGAATGATTGTAATATTGGGGAAGTTATCGAAGAAATTCAAGGCGCTATCAAGATATTAAGCCCATCTTATCAACTTTCTAAAGAGGATATTGATTTAAAATTCAACTTATATAATATATTGGTTTGTCTAATGACACTGCAAAAAAAGTTCGAGCAGTCGATAGAATTAGCGTTACAATGTTATGCTTTACCAGAATTTCCCGAGAGTAATGCAGAAATTCAAATTCAAATACTGTACAGTGTAGCGCGCTCGTATTTTATGCTAAATCAGTGGATGGATTCCAATTTCTATGTTCAAAAATCAATTTACACATCTACGAAAACATCAAATTTCCTATTACTAGAGAAACTTTACGCATTAGCAGCTGAAAATTATTTAAACTTGCAAGATGATAATCTTGCGAAAGAATATGCGGATAAGGCACTGTTAATTGCTGAGATAAAAAATAATGAGTGGGTAATGCTATACATTAAAGAACTAGTGACGAGGATAGAAATGAACGAAAAGTAGTGGTATTAAATGAATGAAGTTCATTATGTGTGATTGATTACAAATTGAATACCAACACAAAACAGCCCCGCCATTACACGGGGCTGTAAGTTTTATTATCACTTACCCAACGCATCAAATTTTTCTTTCATTGTAGGGTTATTGCGGGTTAATTTTTTAACGGTTAAATCTTCCGCCTTATTGTTCGCCAGACGCAAATTATTTTCAGATGATAATAGTGCTTGTTTAGTTTTCTCTAGATGCGTAATGGTTTTGTCAATTTCATCAATAGCAGTTTTAAATTTCCGGCTTGCTAATTCATAGTTTTTTGCAAAGGCTTGTTTGAAAAGATTTAAGTCGTCTTCAAAATGCGCAATGTCGATATGTTGTTCACGCATTAATGCGACTTCTTGTTTATACTGCAAGGAATTAAGTGCAGCATTACGCAAGAGAGTAATCATCGGAATGAAAAATTGCGGTCGGATAACATACATTTTCTCATAGGCATAGGATACGTCAACGATACCTCCATTATATAATTCACTATCTGCTTCCAGTAAGCTGACTAAGATGGCGTACTCGCATTGTTTTTCACGGCGGTCTTTGTCTAATTCTTTAAAGAAATGTTCGTTTTTCTTCTTCGTCGCTGTTTCATCACCTTCATTTTTCATCTCAAACATAATCGAGATAATTTCCGTGCCTTTATCATCAAATTCACGGTAAATATAGTCGCCTTTACTGCCAGTTTTTGCATCATTATCTTTGCCAAATACTGCTTTAGGAAAGGCTGTAGTACGCAAGCGGTTGAATTCGATTTCGCAATGTTGTTCTAAACTCTCACCAATCATTTTTGTCGATTGTTTTGCCTTGAAATCTTTGTAAAATGCAATGGTTTCGTCCTTTTGTTTGAGCTGTAATTCATATTTTTCTTTTAGGCTACTTTGTTCTAGTGCTACTTCTTTTTCGTGTAGTTGCAGCTGAGCAGTTAAGGCATCAATTTGTTTATCCTTTTGTGATTGCATTTCCAGTAAAGTTAATTGATTTTGTTGATTAATTTGTTGCAGTTGATGCTCTAATTGTTGGAGTCTTTGTTCTTTGTCGTGCAACTGTTTGGCGTAGTCTTGCTCTAGTTTTTGCGTAGTTGCCACCAGTGCTTGACTATTTTTTTGCTTTTCTAAGTCTAAGGTATGAGTTAATTCGTTATAGGCTTGTTGCTGTTTAGTAAGTTCTTGTTGAAAATGTGTGTGTAACTGTTCCTCTTTTAAGGCAATATCTTGTTGATGGGCTTGTTCAATCTGAGTTAAGCGTTGATGGATTTCCATATCAAATTCTTGTGTACGTACTTGACTCACAATTGCAGCATAATGCGTCTTATCAATTTGAAATGTTTCGCCACAATGTGGACATTTAATGGCTTGCATAAGTATATCTCCTTCGAATTTTTCTTTGAAAATAGTGTAACACAAAAGCGTAAATGGACGCAAAAAAACACCTTGTCATACAAGGTGCTATCAATGGTTATAATTTGCGTTGTAAATATGGATAAACACGTTGAGCAATTAATATTGCGACGATAATTTTTATTAAGTCACCCAGTAAAAATGGTGTGAGGCCAATCGCTAAAATTTCGCTAACAGATTTGCCTAAGTTCATGACATAGTTCAGGAAATAACCTAAATAAGGCACACCGATTGCATAAATCAAGAGACTCGCTAAGAGGCAGTATAAAAATAAAGTCTTGTAATTTTGACGAGACGTGGATTTAAGACCGATACTCATCAATAATGTTGCCGGGATAAAGCTAATTGAAAAGCCTAATGTTGGCAACATCGGACCGGATTTAAAGCCGGCAAAGACAGGTAGGCCGATAATACCGAGTAATACATAACTAATCGTGATAATGGCGGCTTGTTTTGGGGTGGCGAGCATACCAATGAGTAATACGACGAGTGTCTGCAAGGTAATAGGCACTGGCCACATTGGGATGGATAGTTGTGAGCAGACGATAAGTAAAGCGAGTAATAGTGCGGTTAATGTTAATTCTTTTGTTTTCATGATAATTTCTCCTTGCCATTTAATCGATTTTTTTTGCAAATTGTTTACTGTCAAAATGTATTTCTTGACCGACTAATGTATGAATATTGCCGGCATCATCTTCGACGATTAAGTGTCCGTATTCATTAATGCCTCTAATCGTACCGTAGTGACTAGTTTGTAGTTGCTGATAATGGATACGCTGATTAATGCCGAGCAAATGTTGTTGATAATAAGCTAAATACTCACGCGCATCAACGTGTTGATGGTAGCCAACAAATAATTGTAAAAAGCGTTCCAGTAATTGGATATAATTAAATTGTTCAGGCAAGGTGTCGCCAAACAAGGTGCCGGCAACTTGTTGCGTGGTGGTATCTGCTTGACTAAAGTCACCAGCTAGATTCAAGCCGATACCGATAATAATTCCATTAACTTGTCCGGACTCCATATCCATAATGGATTCGCATAATATCCCGCCGACTTTACGGTAATTATAAAAGAGGTCATTGACCCATTTAATTTGCATCGGTTGATTGACAAATTCAGATAATGCTTGTCCCATCGCACTAGCGCTTAGTAAGGTGTAGAGTGGAATATCTTGTAGTACTTTTGTGTTAGGCTTAACCACGAGCGATAAATATAATCCGTCTTTAATGGATGAATGGAATTGGCGACCATGACGACCGCGTCCTTTAGTTTGTTCTTTTGCGATAATTAAGGCAGGTTGATTTGGGTGCTTCCCTAAATGAATTTTTGCTAAATCATTGGTAGAAGATACTTGGTCATATAATTGAACGTGTAATGCTGGCCAAATCGCTTGCAGTGAATACGTTAGTTGGGCTTGATTTAATGTATTGGGTAAGGCTATTAACGCATAGCCGCGTTTATGAAATTGTTCGATAGCATAACCTTGGTTTTTCAACTCTTTGATGGCTTTCCAGATAGTATTACGCGAAACGTGTAATTGGTCGGCAATGTACTGACCGGATACGGCATCCGGAAAGGCTTCAAGTAAATAGGTTAAGACCTGTTGTACAGTAGGTGACATTGTCGTTACTCCTCTTTTTGGATTTAATGAGCGGCAATGGTGTTCGTTTTAAAGCGCTCCTTGTCGCACGATGTTGGATTCTGGCTCGTTCGGACTGCCTCGACATCCACTTCAGAAGTCTGTTCTGTGCGCTACTCGCACGCCACTGACTTCCTCCAGTGGTTCGAGTCAGAACGTCCTCTCTCGCACTATGTTGGATTCCGGCTCCAAGTCGCTGAAATGACGTCCACTTCGCATAACTCTTGAAGCGCCTGAGCGCTTCAGCGCCTTCTGCTCCAGTGGTTCATTTCAGAGCGCTCCTTGTCGCACGATGTTGGATTCTGGCTCGTTCGGACTGCCTCGACATCCACTTCAGAAGTCTGTTCTGTGCGCTACTCGCACGCCACTGACTTCCTCCAGTGGTTCGAGTCAGAACGTCCTCTCTCGCACTATGCTAGATTACGGCTCCAAGTCGCTGAAATGACGTCCACTTCGCATAACTCTTGAAGCGCCTGAGCGCTTCAGCGCCTTCTGCTCCAGTGGTTCATTTCAGAGCGCTCCTTGTCGCACGATGTTGGATTCTGGCTCGTTCGGACTGCCTCGACATCCACTTCAGAAGTCTGTTCTGTGCGCTACTCGCACGCCACTGACTTCCTCCAGTGGTTCGAGTCAGAACGTCCTCTCTCGCACTATGTTATACTGCTAAGATTATAAGGTAATTGAGTTTTTGTCAACCGTTTTATTAGAAAAGGTGACGAAAAACATATAGGAAAAAGACGCATACTTATCATTAAGTATGCGTCAAAATTTTGTTATTTTGGTTGGATAATCTGTAAATCTTTTGGTGCCTCGTTGAGAACGCGGCAGCCATCTTCGGTAACGACAACTAAGTCTTCAATTCGCACTCCCAATTTTCCAGGTAAATAAATGCCTGGCTCAATGGAAAAGACATTACCTACTTTGACAGTATCTTGATTAAATGGACCAACATCACCGGGCTCATGGACTTCAATCCCGATGCTATGTCCAGTACGATGTGTAAAGTATTGACCATAACCCGCAGCTTCAATGACGTCGCGGGCTGCTTTATCGATTGAGGCAAAAGTGACACCAGGTTTAACTTGGGCAATTGCATTTAAGTTTGCTTTTAACACAGTTTGATATACTGTCCTTGCTTCGTCAGATGGCTCACCGTAAAAGACAGTTCTGGTCATATCGCTAGCGTAGCCATCGTAAAAGCTACCGATATCGATAATGACACTGTCACCGATTTTAGGTGTATCATCATTGGTGATGTGGTGAGGGTCTGCGCCATTTGCGCCGTAAGCAATAATCGGGTCAAATGAAAAACCATCACAGTCATGTTGACGATATAAAGTTGCAAGTTCACCAACTAGAGTCGATTCGGGCAGTCCACTAGGGATTTTTTCAATAATTTTAGCCATCACTTGGTCGTTGCGGTGAGATGCTTCGAGCATCGTTTCAATTTCTTCCGCTGATTTGATACCGCGTAAACCATCGCTGATAGGACTACCGTTAGCAAATGTTGCGTCAGGTTTCAATGCCATTAATGCCAATAAAAAGCGGCTAGGCCAATCTTTGTCGATACCAATTGCCGCATTAGTTGCCATTGATTCTGCAAGTGGTTTTAGTGCGGGTTCGCCATCATAATGATAAATAACCGCTGTATTATCCGGTAAGGCGATAGGTTCAGGGAATAGACGGTTGAGGTGTAATGTTAAGTTACCATGTGCTGAAATATGCAAAACATAGAAGCGTTCACCGGGGTGTAAATTTTCATATCCTGTCAAATAAAAGATAGTTGTCGGGTTACTAATGATGAGGTCGGTTAATTTTTGTCGATTTAACTCTTCAACGAGCGAGGAAATACGTGTATAATGAATCATAAGCATTCTCCTTAATGTAAACTATTACTATTATTATAGTAGAATGATATGAAAAAAGAAACTCAAAACCAAACGACTATCCAGCTAAATGCTGTAACGATAAGCTAACAATTGATTATGAAAAAGAAATGTGCTTTTAGTAGACGAATGAGTGTTCTAACAGTCAAATGTAAATAAACATAGTGAGAGCGCGGGCGTTCTGACTTGAACTACTGGAATACATAGTGTGTGAGAGAGGGTGTTCTGGCTTGAATCACTGGAGAAAGTTACCGGCGTGCGAGCAACGCACAAAGGGGACTTTTGAAGTGGACGTCAAGCCAACCCGAACGAACCGGCATTCAAAATACCGGCGTGCGAGTCATCGCACAGAGGCAGCTTTTGAAGTGGAGGTCAAGTCAACCCAAGCGAACCAGAATAGGAGTGTTTACAATAGGTATTTCATTAAAAAAGAAGCGATTAATTATTCGAGTGACTACAATTATCGGTATTATCTTAGCCTTGGTTGGTTCGTATTTTATCGCTAAATCAAGTTATTTTAAGCCGAATGGTGGCTTTTATGTATTATTATTAAAAATTGGTCCTTGGGCGCCGATTATCTTTATTTGTTTGCAAATTTCTCAAATTATTTATCCGATGATTCCCTTTGGTTTAACAAATGTGATTGGAAATTTAGTATTTGGTACAGGATGGGGATTTTTGTTTAATTGTATTGGTATGCTGATTGGCTCGAGTATCAACTTTTACTTAGGACGTCGGTATGGCGAACATGTAATTAAAGCATTTATTTCGGATGAAAAATTTGATGAGTATGTGCATAAGATGAATGACAGTCATGCCTTTGAAAAATTATTGGCTATCGGATTTATATTACCTGTCTTTCCAGATGATTTATTTTGTATGTTTTCAGGAATGTCCAATATGACATTTAAAAAATTCTTCCGCCTAGTTATTTTATATCGTCCAATTTCATTGTTTGTCTTTACCTATGCGTGGGCGGCGATTATTCAATACATCGCAAGTTTTATCCACTAATGAGTTGCAGAGAGAAAGAAGGCATTAATGTGAAAAAAGTAATTCAAGGCTCGGTTCATTTGTATCAAAAGTACATTTCACCAGCCTTTCCACCGTCGTGTCGGTATTACCCATCGTGTTCAAATTATATGCTAGATGCAGTAGAAAAGCATGGTGCCATCAAAGGTGGAGTCATGGGTATGGCACGCATTTGTCGTTGTCATCCATTTGTAAAGGGAGGCCGTGATGAAGTGCCAGATTATTTTACATTGCGTCGCAATCCGCACCAACGACAATAATTATTTTATCGCTAGATTAGTTCTTGATATATGAAGGACTATTCGGCGATTTTTTGATATTAAGAGATGAAATACTACCAAAATATTTCAGTAGATATTTGCGGACGGAGTCAATAAGTTTGTGATATAATAGGATGTACAAGTTGGAGCTGAGCAATCAATGCTCAGCACTATTCTGTTGTTTTCATTGATAAAGACAAACCATAGTGAGAGAGAGGGCGTTTTGCCTCGAACCACTGGAGAAAGATGACGGCGTGTGCGAAAGCGCACAGAGGAATCTTTTGAAGTGGACGTCGAGGCAGCCCGAACGAACCAGAATAAACCATAGTGAGAGTACGGGTGCTCTGACTTGAACCACTGGAGAAAGATGACGGCGTGTGCGAAAGCGCACAGAGGAATCTTTTGAAGTGGATGTCAAGTCAACCCGAACGAACCAGAATAAACCATAGTGTGACAAGGAGTGCTTTGAAATGGACCACTGGAGCAGAGTACGCCGAAGCGCTGAGGCGCTTCAAGGACTATGTGAAGTGGAGACATTTCAATGACTTGGAACCAGAATAAGGAGGGGAAACATTGATTGATTGGATAGTCCAATATATGGGCGATCAAACATTGGCTAAAGTATTAGATATACTCATCGTGTGGTTTTTGATTAACCAAATTTTAGTTTGGGCCCGTGGTACGCGTGTGATGAATATCTTAAAAGGTGTAGCCTTAATTTTCATTGCCCGTGCATTAAGTTCCATGCTTGGTTTGCAAACAATCGATTGGTTGCTAAATCAGGTTATTTCATGGGGTGTAGTAGCAGCGATTATTTTATTTCAGCCAGAGATTCGTAAAGCGTTGGAAAATCTCGGGCGCAATATGTTTCGTAATCGCAAAAATAATCAAAATCCAAGTGATAAATTGATTGCAGATATTGAAAAATCTGTTCAATATATGTCGCGTCGTAAAATTGGAGCGCTAATTTCGATTGAAGCGGAAGATAGCTTAGAAGAGTTTGTGAAAACAGGTATTGCGATGGATTCGTATGTCAGTAATCAATTATTGATAAATATCTTTATTCCCAATACACCGCTACATGATGGGGCAGTGATTATTTCAGATTATCGCATTGCGTCAGCATCCAGCTATTTGCCATTATCTGAAAGTACATTAATCCCTAAAGAATTAGGTACGCGTCACCGCGCGGCGATTGGTTTGGGTGAAGTAACGGATGCACTAACTGTTATTGTCTCCGAAGAAACAGGGGCAATTTCGCTCGTAAAGCGTGATCACCTACACCGTGATGTGACTGCGCAGGAATTGAATGAGTTATTGCATCAATATCTAGCCACCGAAACACCAGAAGAAGAAAAATCCTTTATGCAATTAGTAAAAGATTTCTTTTCTAGTATGACTCAAAAGGGGGAATCTTCATGAAAAAAAGTCCTTTTGATAATATTTGGGTAATGCGTGCGGTCTCTTTATTTTTCGCAATATTATTGTTCGTGTCTGTAGCTAATGAAAATGGTAGCTCACGTACACGTCAACAAGCGAATAATTCGGCAAGTGTCGAGTCAAGTGTTACTATATCCAATGTGCCAGTTACACTGGGTAAACATGAAGAAGGAACGTTTGTTAGTGGAATGCCTGAAACGGTATCCGTCCGCTTAACCGGGCCTAAAAATATCATTAATCAAATATCGGCTGAGAATTTGAATGTGACCACCGAATCAATTGTGGGTGTAAAATCGGGTGTTAAAGCAATTCGTTTTGTTGTGAATGGTCTACCGAAGAGTGTCGAATATAAGGTGACGCCAGATTTATTTTATGGAACGATTTCAACAAAAGAGACGAAGGCACATCCAATAGAGTATGAAATTGCCAACAATGCGATTGCTGAAGGCTATGAAGCTACTAATGTTAAATTGTCAGCGCAAGAAGTAACATTGACTGGTGACCAAAATGAGATGGCCAAAGTTGCACGTGTCGTTGCGGTGATTAGTTCACAAACACCTCAAACCACGAACTTTACCAAACGTTATCGATTACAAGTGTTGGATAAAGAGGGGAAATTATTGGATGTCAATGTTTCGCAACCAGAAGTTGAAGCGGCGGTTGAAGTCACACAAAAAGTTCAAACTGTACCGTTGCGTTTGGTTCCAATGGGACAACGCTCAGAGTTTGCCTACCAATACGAGTTTGTTGGAGAATCGGTTGTGACACTAAAAGAAGCGAATCCATCAGTCGTGACATTAGATGTCTATGTGGATGTCAGTGATTTGACTGAATCCGGGACAGTAACAGGATATATTGACCAAAACAGTGGAGTGACAAATCCAACGACAGTATCAGTTAAGGTGACGATGACACCCGTTGAGCCAGCGAATCGTCATGAGGAAACAACTACCACGACAGAAGAAACGACGGATGAAGTAGAAGAAACGGCGACTGAACCGAGTGAAGAAACAACAGAAAATTAAATTTAATGATGAAAAGAATATAGTGTGACAATGGGAGTTTTGAAATGAACCACTGGAGAAAGATGATGGCGTGCGCCCAAGCGCACAGAGGCAACTTTTGAAGTGGACGTCATTTCATCCCATTGGAACCGGAATAAACAAGGTGTGAGCGCGGGTGTTCTGGCTTGAACCACTGGAGCAAAGGTCGTAGAAGCGCCAAGGCGCTTCAAGAGCGATGTGAAGTGGACGTCAAGCCAACCCAAGCGAACCAGATTAAAACATAGTGTGACAATGGGAGTTTTGAAATGAACCACTGGAGAAAGATGACGGCGTGCGCTCAAGCGCACAGAGGCAACTTTTGAAGTGGACGTCATTTCATCCCATTGGAACCGGAATAAGGAGAAACTAATGGGTAAATATTTTGAAACAGATGGTGTACGAGGCGTAGCCAATACCGAGTTAACACCAGAATTAGCATTTAAATTAGGTCGTTGTGGAGGACATGTATTGCGTCAACACGCACCGGAAATTGAACATCCGCGCGTTTTGGTTGGTCGTGACACACGTATTTCAGGACAAATGCTTGAAAATGCCTTAATTGCAGGATTATTATCAGTAGGAATTGAAGTGATGCAGTTAGGTGTGATTTCGACTCCAGCAGTGGCTTATTTAACACGCACACAAGGTGCAGTAGCAGGGGTGATGATTAGTGCGTCGCATAATCCAGCGCAAGATAATGGCATTAAGTTTTTCGGAGCGGATGGATTTAAATTATCAGATGACCAAGAATTAGAAATCGAAGCCTTATTAGATGCACCGGTAGATGAGTTGCCACGTCCAAGCAGTAGTGGTTTAGGAACTGTCGAAGAATTTAATGAAGGTGCTATCAAATATATTCAATATTTACAAACGACTATTTCGAGTGATTTATCAGGCATTACTGTTTGTTTAGATGCAGCGAATGGGGCAACAAGTCCATTAATTAATCAATTATTTGCTGATTTAGAAACAGACTTTTACACGATGGGAGACCGACCAGATGGTATTAATATCAATGACCATGTAGGGTCTACGCATCCAGAAGCATTACAAGCATTTGTAAAAGAAAAAGGTGCAATGGTTGGGCTAGCATTTGATGGTGATGGCGACCGCTTAATTGCAGTGGATGAAAATGGCGAAATTGTTGATGGTGACAAGATTATGTTCATCTGCGGTAAACATTTAAAATCAAAAGGACGTTTGGCGGAAGATACGATTGTATCCACTGTTATGAGTAATATTGGTTTCCATAAAGCTGTGGAAGCCAATGGCATGGTTGCGTTGAAAACTGCTGTAGGCGACCGTTATGTTGTAGAAGAAATGCGTCGTGGCAACTATACCTTAGGTGGCGAACAATCTGGACACATTGTTTTCTTAAACTTAAATACAACGGGCGACGGTTTATTGTCAGCGATTCAATTATTATCTGTAATGAAAGAAACAGGTAAATCATTATCTGAATTAGCGTCTGAAGTCGAAATTTTCCCACAATTATTGGTAAATATTCGCGTGCGTGATAAACATACAGTAATGGATGAACCTGAAGTAAAAGCTGTCATTGAAGAAGTAGAAGCTGAGATGAATGGGGATGGTCGTATTTTAGTCCGTCCAAGCGGGACAGAGCCTTTATTACGTGTGATGGCAGAAGCTTCAACAGATGAAAAGGTGCATAACTATGTTCATAAAATTGCAGATGTTATCCGCCGTGTTCGTGGATTAGAGTAGTTGACAGGCAGTATTCAATAAGATAAGAAAATGAGGTCGAGTTAGGACAAGGATATTTTCCTTTATGTTCTAGCTCGACATTTTTTTGCGCGAGTTGCTTTGTGTGAAAGCGATACTTAATTTCATAAAGTTGATGTGGTACAATGTTTGTAAGATAGGTGGTATCTAGATGATGCGCCATTAAGGGAAAGTATTCAAACGAAGGAATGGAGTCAAAGGTATGAAACAATCAAAAAAAGAACGAACACAACTATGGTTACAAGACCATCATGCTGAACAGTGGTTGCGTTGTATCCATTGTGATGCACCACTTCATTTCGAATCGTATTCACTCCATTGTGATAATGGACATCGTTTTGATGGAGCAAAGCAAGGGTATTATTATTTAACAACTAAACAATTACTCGCAACAAAATATGACCATGCACTCTTTGAGGCAAGACGTTATGTTATTACAAAGACAGGTTTTTATCGGACGTTGCATGAGGTGTTGATTGATTTTGTTAATCAGTATCAACCGTCAGTTATCTTAGATGCAGGAAGTGGTGAGGGTAGTCATTTAGCTGCGATAACAGCAGCGGCTAAATATGATTTAACAGCAATCGGTGTTGATTTAGCAAAAGATGGGATACAACTTTCGACAACGTATAATGGGTCACTGTTATCATTAGTCAGTGATTTGGCATATATGCCGATTGCTGATGGTCAAGTAAATCTTATATTATCAATACTCTCGCCTGCAAATTATCAAGAGTTCAATCGTATTTTAGCGCCTGGTGGTAAAGTCTTAAAAGTGGTTCCTAATGCAGATTACCTTGTTGAGATTCGGCAAGCGTTACAACCGTATCATGATAATCCCGTGGAAATATATGATAATACACAAGTGATTGATGTATTTCAAAAGGCGTATCCGAATAGTCACATCATCCGCGTGCACGATGATGTGAGGATGGATAAACAAGCCAAACAAATGTTAGTTGCGATGACACCGTTAGCATGGCAATTGTCGCAAGCAGAAAGGCAACAAGTTGTTGAAGCACTGCCAGAGACAATCACGTTGGATGTAAGTGTATTGATGAATGAGTAAAATTATACCATGTGCGACAAAGAGTAGGTTGAAATGAATTAGCCATACACAGAATGTAGTCTCAGGTGTTTTGTCTTGAGTCATTGGAAAACAGAGTGTAGTCTCAGGTGTTTTGCTTGAATCGCTGGAAAACAGAGGATGAGCTCAGGTGTATTGCCGTGAACCACTGGAACATAAGGTGTGAGCCTATGTGCTTTGTCTTGAACCGCTGAAAAACAGAGTGTGAACTAAGGTGCTTTACGTGAATCGCGAAAAGCAAGCACCATTGCTTTGCACTACTGGAACACAAAGTGTAGGCGATTATAGCCTTGAATTGCTGGAGTTGCCGTCTTAGTAGTCTGCGGGCGCTTCAAGCGCTATGCGAATTAGCCGTCAGAACTGCCTGGGTAAATCAGAACAAACAAGCGTTGGCATGCGATAAGATGCAGAAAAAATCTTTAACATAGACTTTGTATCAGCGGATTGAAGTTGAAAAGGGGGAATATAATTGAATATGCAAACCATTATCCGGGAAATTATTAGTACCATTATTACTTTTGTAGTGATTTTTGCGGTTGTATGGGGGATTCAAAAAACGATTGTACAGCCATTTAAAGTGGATGGACATTCAATGGATTATACTTTACAACATGATGAACGATTATTTATGTGGAAATTAGCGAAGATTGACCGTTTTGATGTTGTCGTTTTAAAAGCGCCATTCAATTCAAAAGAATTATATGTGAAGCGTGTTATTGGTTTGCCGGGCGATACCGTTGAAGTAAAAGATAATCAATTAATATTGAATGGTAAAGCAATGGACGAGCCGTACTTAGCGCAAAAACAAGCAGAGTATCCAGGAAACTTTACGGAAGACTTTAACTTAGAATCAATTACCGGTAAAGCAAAAATTCCCGAAGGCTATGTCTTTGTAATGGGGGATAATCGACGGAATTCAGTAGATGGACGCAGTTTTGGTCTAACATCGATTGAAGATATAGTCGGTGAAGCAGATGGTGTGATATGGCCATTGGATAAATGGGGGGTTCTAACTAAATATAAGTTAAATGATGCTCAAGATGCTATTGTCGAGCGTTAATGGTCGAGTGGATGTCGGTGGTTTCAGGCATCTGTATTTTATTAAATGCGTGCAGATGTGAGTATTTAGCTTGGAAATACAGTAACAGAGGACATGGTGGCATCGCAACGTTGTTTTTTCGCTATAGAGCTTCAGTAATCATTGCAATTTGAAAAGTGAACCGGTAGAATAAAAAGGGATAAAAAGCGACTAGGTCATAAGGATATTTTTGCTGGTGATTGCATTGGATAATGTAACGGCTGTAATACCATAGGAAAGTCGTTAAAGTACTAGAAAATATAGTGTGACAATGAGTAAGCTGAAATAAAGCTTTATAAGAAGTCTTCACCGTTTGGATGGCGTATGGAGAGAGTTCATGAAGTTTGTGTCAGTTTAATGCATTAGAGCCAGAATCGGAGTGATTATTAGATGAAAGCACGAGCAATTATTCGGGAAATCATTAGTACCATTATTACCTTTTTAGTGGTCTTTGCGGTCGTATGGGGGATTCAAAAAACGATTGTTCAGCCATTTAAAGTGGATGGACATTCAATGGATTATACTTTACAACACGGTGAACGATTATTTATGTGGAAATTGGCTAATATTGACCGTTTTGATGTGGTGATTTTAAAAGCACCGTCAAATCCGGAAGAAAAATTATATGTGAAGCGTGTCATTGGTTTGCCAGGTGACACTGTTGAAGTAAAAGATAATAAATTAATATTGAATGGTAAAGCAATGGACGAGCCGTACTTAGCACAAAAACAAGCAGAGTATTCAGGGAACTTTACGGAAGACTTTAATTTAGAATCAATTACCGGTAAAGCAAAAATTCCCGAAGGGTACGTCTTTGTAATGGGAGATAATCGACAAAATTCATTAGATGGACGTAGTTTTGGATTAATTCCAATGGATTATATTATCGGTGAGGCGGACGTCGTCATGTGGCCGGTTAATAAATTAGGAATGCTAACCAAATATAAATTAAATGATACCCAAGATAAAATTGTCGAACGGTAACTAAACACGGTGTGACAATGAGCGTATTGATACGAAGGTCTTTAAATATCAACTTAGGCTTGTGTTTTAAAAATAGAGTCGCTATAATAGTGACAGATATAGATTAGTAATCTTTCATGTACATCGCTAGAGAACGTTGTCTGAGGCTGGAAACAACGGATGGATGGTTAGATGAACCTACTATAAGGTAATCAGTTGGGCGGACACCCTTATCAGTCATAAGTTGGTTTATCTATAAGGATAAACAAATAAGGTGGTACCGCGGAGTAGCTGTTCTTCGTCCTTAATTTCTAAGGATGAAGAACAGCTATTTTTAACATAGTGCGAGAGAGGGCGTTCTGCCTTGAACCACTGGAAAACACGGTGTGAGAGAGGGTGCTCTGACTCAGACCACTGGAGCAGAGGTCGTAGAAGTGCATAAGCACTTCAAGAGCTATGCGAAGTGGAAGTCAAGTCAATCCAAGCGAGCCCAAATATAACATAGTGCGGGAAATGGCATTTTTCCCGAAGCAAAAAAGGAGCGAAAGAAAAATGGTAACACGTCGAGAAGATTTTTCAAAATGGTATTTACAAACCATTCAACAAGCAAATTTAATGGATTATTCACCTGTTCGTGGCTGTATGATTTTTAAACCAGATGGTTATGAAATTTGGGAACATATTCAAAAAGCGATGGACACGCGTTTTAAAGCAGAGGGTGTGCGTAATGCGTACTTTCCAATGTTGATTCCGGAATCGTTTTTCCAAAAAGAGAAAGACCACGTAGAAGGTTTTAGTCCAGAATTACCATGGGTAACTGAAGCGGCAGGCGAACAATTAGAAGAACGACTAGCATTGCGTCCAACGTCAGAGACGATTATTGGCGATGCATTCAGCAATTGGATTCAGTCTTATCGTGATTTACCGATGGAAATTAATCAATGGGCCAATGTGTTCCGTTGGGAAAAGAGAACAATGCCGTTTTTACGGACATCAGAATTTTTATGGCAAGAGGGCCATACTGCTCACGCAACAGCAGAAGAAGCGGTTAATCGTACGATGCGTATGTTGAATATTTATCGTGAAGTGGTAGAGGGTACATTAGCCATTCCAGTCTTTATGGGTGAAAAAACACCGTCAGAACGCTTTGCCGGTGCTGAACAAACATTTTCAATTGAAGCAATGATGCAAGATGGTAAAGCGGTTCAAGCCGGAACCTCTCATTATATGGGAACACGGTTTGCGCAAGCGTTTGATATTAAGTTTTTAAATACGGATAATGAGCATGTGCATGCGTATACTACTTCTTGGGGAACATCCACACGTTTAATTGGTTCGATGATTATGACGCATAGTGATGACCAAGGGCTAGTATTGCCACCAGCAGTAGCGCCAACACAAGTGGTCTTTATTCCTGTAGGACCTTGGCAAAAACAACCTGCGATTATGGAGAAAATAACGGCTTTAAACGCTGAGTTGGTTCAAGCTGGTATTCGTACGAAAATTGATGATACGGATAATCGCCCTGGTTTCAAATTCAATGAATGGGAATTACGTGGTGTACCAGTGCGCATAGAGGTTGGACCACGTGATTTGGAAAATAATCAAGCGATGTTAAAAGCGCGTGATGCACAAGAAAAAGTAGCAGTATCTCTTGATAACTTTACAACAAGTATTCAAGCAGAGTTACAAACCATGCAAGAACGTTTATTAGAAAAAGCGCGTCAAATGAATCAAGAAAATATTTATACAAACATTGAAACATTGGATGAATTGAAAGCACATATTGAGGAAAAACGTCAAGCAGGTGAAGTACCAGGATGGATTTTAGCAGGTTGGGATGGTACAAAAGAAAGTGAAGCGAAGATTAAAGAAGAAACTGGATTTACGACACGTAACATACCATTTGCCGCTCAAGTAGAGGACAAAGCAACGTGTATCGTTACTGGAAAACCAGCCAAACATACTGTTTGGTTAGCGCGGGCCTACTAATTAACAAGTATGAGAATGGCGGTAAAATCATTTTCGTTGTCTTATAAACACAAATAAACCAGTGGATAAGAGTGCGTTGAAAATAAAAATCGCCAGAGAGAATCTTGATTTATCAAGGACCGACTGGTGATTTTTATATATTTTTAAATTTTACGACTAAAAAAGAGAGGGGATTCCTGTATAACCTAAACTCCCCAATAATGGCACTTTATGTTCAGATGTCGTTACTCACGCAAGTATCGGTTCGCGTGTTCAAAAATAACTAATCAAATCACAGACCACCTAAGCAGTTGGTTGCCTAAAAAAACGGTTTTTAAAAAACAAGGGGAGTTTACCTATTTTTAGGAAATGAAGAGAAAAATCAATAACAAAACAAGCTTTTTCCGTAAAAATTGCGAGAAAAGACGTGATTTCTTATATAGTTTTGATGCTTTTCTATGAGAATTTCCTTAGAAAAAGTCCGAAGCGCGAATACATTGATGCTAGAAAAGTTGCTTTTTACTAGAAAATATACTATGATATCATCTATATTGAGAAGATTTATAGTGAATGGCTCGTCTTATAACATACTGCATTGCAAAAAAAATAAACGACTCAAGTAAGAGTTTTAAATAAACCATAAAGTGAGAGAGGCTGTTCTGGCTTGAACCACTGGAGAAAAAAACGCAGGAGAGCGTCAAGCGCTCCAAGAGTTTTTCGAAGTGGACGTCAAGACAAGCCGAACGAACCAGAATAAAAGGAGTGTACAAACCATGGACCCCTCGGGGAATTCGTTATTTAATCAACTATTGATTATTATTGTGTTAACTGCTGTCAATGCTTTTTTTGCCGCTAGTGAAATGGCTTTTGTATCAGTCAATCGCAAACGTATTGCGTCATTAGCTGAAGAAGGTAATAAAAAAGCGGTCAAAGTTTTACGTCTATTGGATAATTCGGAGGATTTTTTAGCGACAATTCAAGTTGCGATTACATTAGCAGGATTCTTATCATCAGCTCAAGCGGCGACAAGTTTTGCGCGCTACTTTAAAAATTGGCTACCGGCATTTCTGGGTGCGGAGTCAGTAGCGATTTTTATCGTGACGATGATTTTATCTTATATTACACTCGTATTCGGTGAGTTGTTTCCAAAACAAATTGCACTCCAAATGCCTGAAAAAATTACCCTTTGGACAGCAGGAACCATCCAAACGATACAAGTGGTATTTAAACCGTTCGTATCCTTATTATCTGCTTCAACTGGCTTGTTACGTAAAGTGACGCCAATTGATTTTTCGGAGCGAGAAGAGAAATTTACGCGTGAAGAGATGAAAGCCATCTTGGCAGAAAGTAGTTTAGAAGGAACGATTGATGAAGCTGAGTTAACCATGTTAGAGGGTGTTTTATCACTTGATTCGAAATTGGCTCGTGAGGTAATGGTGCCGCGAACCGATACGGAAATGGTTGATATTGAAGATGATTATCAAGACATTTTAGACGAGCTATTAAATAGCCCTTTTTCACGTATTCCTTTGTATGAAGCGGAAAAAGATAATGTCATTGGTGTTATCCACATGAAAAATGTGATTAAGGCAGCGAGTGAACATGGATTCGATAATATTGATTTTAGAGCAATTGCCACGGAACCATTGTTTGTGCCATCAACAATTTATATTGATGATTTATTGGTTGAGTTTAAACGCGAGCAAACCCATTTAGCTATTTTACGTGATGAATATGGTGGAGTTGAAGGGATAGTTACCTTAGAAGACTTACTTGAGGAAATCGTCGGTGATATTGAAGATGAGTCAGACATCGCAAGTTCAGGTGACATTCGTAAAATTGATGAAGAAAATTACTATATTAATGGTGGTTTGTCAGTTGAAAAATTCAATAATTACTTTGAAGAATCTTTAAGTGATGAAGAAGTCGATACGATTGCGGGTGCGATTATTTATGAAATTGGTTATGTGCCAGACGATAATGAGCGAGTCACCGTTCGTGCCAATGATTATGTGATGACAACAAGTCACGTCGAAAACGGCCGTATTCGTGGCGTCCACGTCCAAGTCGATAAGGACCACACCATTGAAACTGCCTTTAATTTATACGATGAGGATACCAAAGCCTATGTCCCAATGAAAGAAGTCCTAGAAGAACTAGCAGAGTGATAAAAAGTGCGACAATGAGCGATTTGATAGGATGCACTGGACTTTGAGATTTTGCATCGAAATCACGTCTGAAGTGGAGTCGTTTTAGATTTATAGAGCGACAATATAAAAAGCGAATGACACTAAAATAAGAGAGTTGAACTGTTGACTCTCTTATTTTTTGTGTTTTGACATTTTGTAGGTCCTCATAGGTTATCGGCGCAGCAGAAAAAGGAGTGCTCAAAAAATTGCTGATGGCAGTCCATCCATAAAGCAATCAAACGCGAATACGTTTATGTTTAGGAATTGCGTAATGAGCTGTTGATAGTCTAATAATTTCTCAAAAATCATGCTAAAGTCGCATTGTCTCTCGTCAACGATAGCCGTAAGATAAAAATAAGTAGTGTAAAACAACACCAAGCAATTTGAACGCAAATACTGCAAATATTCGGTTAAACTGCGTATCTTCGTTACCCATGCTAGCCAAACGCGGGAATAATCGCTATAATATGAATATTATAACGTAAGAATGTTTTAGTACTTCAGTCAGTGGTGTCACTGAAGTTTGGTAAAGTATCAAAAATGAAAGATTAATGTTAAGAGAGGAAATGAATGTGAATAATCGATATGAGTGGAATACACTACTGAAACTCGGTGCCGTTACATTTGGGTCAATTGTGGCTTTAGTGAGCGTGTATCTATCATTTGTAGTGAAATTTTCGGGTGTGATTCCCGATAAAAACATTGTTGCATTGCATCAAAGTTGGTTATGGATTATTTTAGGTTTTATAGTGATAAATTTATTGTTTGGAACCTATATTTTTTACAATAAATCCAAGACAGATTTATTATACTTTACATTACTGAGTCAAATTGTATTATCAGTATATATCATGGCATTAACTCATGCTGCGAATTGGGATATGTTTGCCCGCTCGGTAGTGTTGTGGAATGTGCTGATAGGGACAATATTAATGTTCTGCTATAATATGAGTGTTTATTGGCTATATCATCGTTTGAGGGGTCAAAAGAAAATACTGGTCGTCGGACAGCCGGAGCGTGTGCTGGAAGCGGTACGTAATTTTGACTGTATGGGCAATAAACGTCATAGAGTTACTCATGTGATTTTGAGTAATTACTATCGTAATGTGCAAAAATGGGCGGAAGCAGTCGATATTGTTTATTTAACTGGGTATATTGAAGAAAATGAACGCCTGAAAATCTATGAGTTCTTAATGAAGAAAAATACGAAGCTGTTTATCAGTACTGAGTTTGAAAACTTAATGATGGTTAACCCCAATATTATGAGCTTTGAAGATGAAAGTATTATCGAAGTGTCACCCTTTAAGATTTCAGCTGAGGATGCATTAATTAAGCGTCTTGTCGATATTATTGTAGCGTTGGTGTTAATTATCATTACGGCGCCGATTATGCTTGTGACGATGATTGCTATAAAATTAGATTCACCCGGACCGGTCTTTTACAAGCAAGAACGGGTAACGTTAGGGCATCGCCCATTTAATATATTAAAATTCCGATCAATGGGAGCGACAGCGGAAAAAGATACTGGACCTGTATTAGCTGCAGCGGTTGACAATCGGGTGACTCGTGTCGGTAAAGTCATTCGTAGTTTGCGGATAGATGAATTACCCCAATTATTCAATGTCTTAGTGGGGGATATGTCATTGGTAGGACCAAGGCCAGAGCGACCATTTTTCGTCAGTCAATTTCAAGAGCAAAACCCGTATTATGCGTTACGACATCACGTGCGCGCCGGTATTACAGGATATGCGCAAGTTTACGGCAAGTACAGTACGGATTTTAATAACAAGCTCAACTTTGATTTGTTATATATAAAAAATTACTCGTTGGCATTTGACTTTAAATTACTATTTCAAACAGTAAAAATATTATTTGATAAAGTCAGTTCGCGTGGTTTGGACGAAACTACGATTAAAACGGCTAAATGGCAGGATTATCGAGATAAAATGATTATTATCGAGTAATAATTGGCAATATAAACACGAATGTTTACTCAATTTAATCATATAAGCGTGAGGCTTCTGACACAGCGTTTTGCTAAAAATGTGATATAATGGAAGTGTAATCAAAAATTACAGGAGGAGTTGTACAAAATGAAAAATTGGAAGAAAAAATTAGTCGCCTTAACTGCAACAACATTATTGGTGGGTGGACCTGCATTAAGTACGGTTTCGGCACAAGAAACGTATGATAAAGCATTCTTCACTGAACTGATTAAAGCTAACCAAAGCTACTCTGCGTTAAAATTTGACGGAACTGTTAAAGTTTCAGCAATGTCTGATGGACAATCAGCAGATTTTGGTGTGATTAAATACGAGGGACGTTTTAATGCGGACCCATTAACAGCAGCATTCAATGGTACTGTTACCTCATTATTCTTGCAAGGGAAAAAATTAGAATTTAGTGGATTCTTAAAAGATAACATTGCGTATGTAAATGCACCAGACCCAACATCGGAATCAGCAGAAACAAAATGGCATGCTGTGGATATTGCAACTCAAATTGAAGAAGTGAAAAAACAATATGAAATGCAAATGAAGCAATACAATGAACTCAGTGGACAAACTGCGGAGTTAAATGCGAAATATACTGATGTCACTGAAACAGATACTGAATACATCGTTACCTTGAAAAAAGATATCAATGCGGACGAATTTTGGGAAGATTTATCTAAAATTGTTGATTTCAAAAAACTTGCTGCAGATGCAGTTAAACAAGTAGAAATGCAAACAGGCGAAAAAATTGATGATAAACAACGTGAACAAATTGAAAGTTTATACAGCAAAGAAAACATAGCGAAATTCTTATCATGGAATCCTGTTGCCGAATCGCATTATGATAAAAAAACCAAAGTATTAACTGCAATGCATTTAAAACTCAAAGTAAATACAAAAGATGTTATCCCACAAACGGATAATAAAGAAAATGCTATGGAAATTCCGGAAACAATTGAAGTGACTGTCGATATGAAATTCTCTGAACATGGTGTTAAACAAACCATTGATGTACCAGAAGAAGCATTAGCAGCTGAAGTTGAAAAACCACAAATGGAAACTACTACAGAATCAGAATCAGATACTGATAGTGAAACAGAAACTGAGTCTGAAATGGAAGAAGAAACAGAAACCATGACCGAATCAGAATCTGAAACAGCAGAAGAAGAAACAACAGAAGCCGCAGAATAATTTATTAAAACCCGAAAACACATTTAGTTTGACTAAGTGTGTTTTTTTATCTGGAAAACAAGAGCCTTTCCTTGACTTTGGATATTATAATACGTATCATTGTATTTTGTAAAAGTAACGATTACCATCATTTGGAATAACATAGTGCGACAACGAGCGATTTGAAATGAACCACTGGAGAAAGCCAACGGCGTGCGAGAAGCGCACAGAGGCGGCTTTTGAAGTGGAGTCATTTCAGCGAGTTGGAGCTGGAATAAGGAGCAAAACAGCATGCGATTATTAACAGTGAAGGATTTATCCTTCTACTATGACCGTGAAAAAGTATTAAATAATGTTAATTTTCATGTGGATGCCGGAGAGTTTGTCATTTTAACAGGTGAAAACGGCGCGGCCAAATCAACCTTAATAAAAAACATTTTAGGTTTACTAAAACCAGCAACTGGTACCATTGAAATGGCGCAAACCAATGCTGCAGGCAAAAAATTATCCGTTGGCTATGTGCCGCAAAATGTAACAGCCTTTAATGCCGGATTTCCATCGACTGTTAAAACATTAGTTGAGTCTGGGCGATATAGTAAAAATCGTTGGTTTAAAGCACTGGATGAGCATGATAAGGAGCATGTTAATCGGGCTTTAAGTGCAGTTGGCATGGCGCATTTAATGCATAAAAAAATTGGAGAATTATCCGGGGGACAAAAACAACGGATTAATCTTGCCCGTGTCTTTGCGACGGACCCGGACTTTTTTGTATTAGATGAACCGACGACAGGGATGGATGTAGAATCTAGACGTTCATTTTACGATTTATTAAAACATAGCTGTGAATATCATGGGAAAGCGATTTTGATGGTGACACATGCCGATACAGAGATAGAGGGTTATTATCATCGTGAAATTCGTTTGGTCAGAGAGGAGGGTTCGCCGTGGAGATGTTTCAGTATGACTTCATCCAAAGGGCATTCTTAGCCGGTGGCGCTATTTCTATCATCACACCGATTTTAGGACTCTTATTAATATTACGACGTCAATCGCTCTTGGCGGATACATTAGCGCATATTTCTTTAGCGGGTGTTGCGTTGGGGATGATGTTAAAAGTCAGTCCAACCTATACGACTTTGTTTGTGGTGGTTCTTTCGTCAATAATTATCGAATATTTGCGGATGGTGTACCGAGATTTTTCAGAAATTTCAGTTGCTTTAATGACAGCGACTGGAATGGCGGTAGCTTTAGTTTTAGTGAGTTTGAATACCAATGCCGTGAATTTTCGTATTGAGCAATATTTATTCGGCTCGATTATTTTAATCACGAATCAAGAAGTTCGACTGTTAATAATATTAGCCGTATTAATGTTGGGGTTATACATTGTATTTAGACGTCCGTTATATGTATTAACTTTCGATGAAGCCACGGCGAAAACGGCTGGCTTGCCGGTTAAGTTGATGTCAATCATATTTTCAGTAGTGACCGGTGTCGCAATTAGTATTATGATGCCGATTGTTGGTAGCTTATTGGTATCAGCCTTAATCGTTATCCCGTCAGCGACTGCGATTAAAATATCCAATAGTTTCACCAAAACGATTATTATTGGTATACTCATAAATTTAGTGGGTATTTTTTTAGGATTGACGATGTCATATCGTTTTGATACGCCACCAGGTGCATCGATTACGTTATGTTTTGTGGTGATATTTGTGATAGTATCTGGTATCACACGTTTAAAAACGATAATCCGAAAATAAGTAAAAATGGCTCTAATAGTTGGTTATGATTGACCCTATTAGGGCTGTTTTTTTGAGATGATTCATGTGAAATGTAAGCGTCCAAAACTCAGGTATCTATTCACCGACTAAATAACCTCTTATACTAGCGGTATCACTAATTAGGAGGAAACTCAATGACAAAACAAACAATTGTTCCAATCAAACATAATCCGCACCCTATTCAACATAACAAGTATGATAATCGGAAAAATAAACCACAACTAAAGATTCGTATCCAACAGATAGAAATAACTTTTTACGATTCATTAAATTTTGAGGTTATGAGTCAACTATTAGACAAGGTACTTACTTATGGCATTGAATCTCACTGATTTAGGACAAGTCTATCTGGTATGCGGAAAAACAGATATGCGTCAAGGGATTGATTCACTTGCCATCATCGTGAAAGAACAGTTAGCGTTAGACCCCTTTTCAGGTTCCGTCTTCTTGTTCTGCGGAACCAAAAAAGATCGTTTTAAAGCTCTTTATTGGGATGGACAAGGATTCTGGTTATTATATAAACGTTTCGGTAATGGTCGGCTTCAATGGCCGAATACCGTTGACCAAGTGGAACAACTTTCAAATCAACAAATTGAATGGCTCATGAATGGTTTTTCCATTTATCCTAAAATTAATACAGCTACCCAGCGAGATTTTTATTGAATTCCGCTGGGTGCTTGTTTATAATAGACATATCACGAAAGAAAGGAGTCCTATTCATGAGCAATGACCAACTATCAATCGCGTTTTTATTAGAAATAGCCGAATCATTTAGCGCTGAAAATGAAGCATTAAAAGCGGACAAAGAAGCGTTGATTGCTGAAAATGAAGCATTAAAAGCGGACAAAGAAGCGTTGATTGCTGAAAATGAAGCATTAAAAGCGGAGAAAGAAGCGTTAAAAGCGGACAAAGAAGCATTGATTGCTGAGAATGAAGCGTTAAAAGCGGAGAAAGAAGCAAGTCGTCTAGCTTATGAAAATGAGTTGACTCTATTACGTGAACAATTACAAAGTTTAAAACAATTCATCTTTGGAAGATCTTCTGAAAAAACAGCTGTCGCAGTTGATGAATCCGGTGAACAATTATCATTATTTGATCTCGATAAAGACAATGATGCAGCACTTCCTCAAGAAGAAAAAGAGGAAGAAACTATTACTTATAAAAGAAGAAAGCCTAAAACAAAAGGAAAACGTCAAGCGGTATTAGACCAACTAGAATCCGTGGATATTCATCACGAACTCGAAGGAGATGCCTGTGTATGCGAGGCTTGTCAAAGTCAGTTAACTGAAATTGGGACATCTTGTTACCGCAGAGAAACAGTATTTATCCCTGCGCAATTAAAATGTTACAATCATATTCAACATGCTTACAAATGCACGCATTGTAGTCAACAACAAGCAACAGATGTGATTGTCAAAGCACCAGTACCTAAAGCGCCGATTGAGCATAGTTTTGGGTCCGCTTCGGTCATTGCGCATACGATCCATCAAAAATATACTTTAAAAGTGCCGAACTATCGCCAAGAAGAGGATTGGCAAAATATGGACTTACCCATTACCCGTAAAGAAATAACCAATTGGCAGATACTCGTGTGCCAATATTATTTAAGTTTTCTTTATACACTATTAATGGATCTTTTGGTGCAACAACCCATCTTACATGCGGATGAAACACCTTTTCGTGTGCTAGATAGTAAGACAGAAAAAACGTATTATTGGGTCTTACTGTCTGAAAAAGATCATCCGCAAGGAATCACCTTCTACCACCATGACCCAAGTCGCGGTGCCCACGTTATAAAGGAGCTATTAGGTGATTATAAAGGCTATTTACATTGCGATATGTATCAAGGTTATCAACAACTTCCATACGTGAAAAGCGTAGGCTGTTGGGCGCATGTAAGACGTAAGTTTTTCGAGGCAAACCCTAAAAAGGGTGTTAAAGGTCTAGCTAAAGTGGGATTAGATTACTGTGATCGACTCTTTCATTTAGAAGATAAATGGGCTGACCTATCGCCTGAAGAACGTTGTCAACAGCGTCAAGAGAAAATGTTACCTGTGATGGATGAATTCTTTAATTGGTGCCGCAACCAACGTCCACTTAAGGGATCAAAGCTTCAAAAAGCCATCGATTATGCTTTAAATCATGAAGTGGACTTTCGCACGGTGTTAGAGGATGGGCGACTAGTGTTGTCGAACAATCTGGCAGAACGAGCGATTAAGGCTCTCGTCATGGGGAGAAAGAATTGGTTGTTTTCGAAAAGTTTTGAGGGCGCGAAATCCAATGCGATCATCATGACAATTCTTGAGACAGC
Source organism: Aerococcaceae bacterium zg-1292 (assembly GCA_016126655.1). Lineage (GTDB taxonomy): Bacteria > Bacillota > Bacilli > Lactobacillales > Aerococcaceae > Globicatella. The sequence goes on from CP065955.1 coordinate 189,632, forward strand.
TAAGCGACATCACTTAAACACTGAGCGCTATATGGCCTATTTATTAGAGCAATTACCGAATGAACCCTTATTCGAAAAAAATGGGGTTCTGGAGGCTTATTTGCCATGGAATGAAAATATTCAGAAATTGTTTAGAGTTTCTGAAGCAAAATAAGACATTTTAATCCCCCAATCTACTGAAAATTATTTCATATCGATTGGGGGATTTTCAATATACTTGGTTATTGGACGCTTACTGTGAAATTATCTGTGGTCACACTATATTTTATTCTGGCTCGTTCGGGCAGCCTTGACAACCACTTCAAAAGGCCCCTGCGTTAGCTACTCGCACTTCGGTGCCTTTCTAATCTGGCTCGTTCGGGTTGACTCAGCGTCCACTTCGCATAGCTTTTGTAGTGCTTATGCACTTCTACGACCTCTGCTCCAGTGGTCTGAGTCAGGGCACCCTCTCTCACACCGTGTTCTCCAGTGGCTCAGGGCAGAACGCCCTCTCTCGCACTATGTTTTCTTCTAGTTCGCTTGAGTAGCCTTAGCCTCTACTTGACAAGTATCCTCTGTGCGATACCATTTTCCTTTTGAGCGCCCCCATGCATGCGTCAGTACACCGGCGAAGTTTTTTCTCTAGGTAGGCGCCTACATGCTCGAACAATGTTAATTCTGCAGTTTGAAATGTGTTCAAGTGTTTAAAAATATGGTAAAATGATGGGGATACATGAGAGGAGTGCTTTTGTGGAACAAACATTGTCCCCAATACAGTATGCGCAATTGAAAAAATTGCTGCAGTATCACGATTATGTGGCGATTAGCCGCGACATTCAGCAGGAAAAATTGTCGCTGGATTCGCGTTTTATGTTGTGCTTAGAATTAGCACAAGCCATCATGATGGTGAATATACCAAAAGTAAATGAGTTATCAAAACGTATCGGCACGGATGCTTTCGTAGCCGATTCATTATCAAAACAAAAATCTTATTGCTATTTACAAGCAATGACGATAAAATTAATACGCCGTGAATATAGTGATTATTTACGTGGCTTAACGCCATTACTGGTTGATGTGCTCAGAGTGCTTATTGAGCATGACTTTTTGCCAACGTTATCCCAATATATGGAGCCAGTAGAAAAAGAAACGGAACAAGGCGATAAACTTTATCGCGGTATCCAATGGTCCAAAGGAAAAATTGAAGCCGATGATAATCTAATCCGTCGTGCATGGCAAAAATATTATGGCGATTATTTCAACTATGACCATTATGTCAGTTCAAGTCATCTTATCAAACTTATCGAAACCTATTCTAAAAACTCCCAAATCATTGAATTAACTGCAACTATCCGTCAAATTGAAAAGTATTTACGCAATCTCGTAGCACATGAAGTTGTCTATGTGGATGAAGCTTTTTTTCAAGCACGTATCGGCTATTCGCCACAACAAGTGCATCAGTTATTAATACAGTTATTTAATGTGGCAGGGATGACCGATGACAAACAATTATATAGTATTAAAGGGTTGAATAATACGTTAAATCAATATTTAGATACACAGATAAATGAATGAATTCAGTTAGGAGACAAACAATGAAAAAATTAGTGATTCGTGGAGGTAAACCGTTAAAGGGAGAAATCACAATCAATGGTGCGAAAAATAGTGTGGTGGCATTAATTCCAGCGGCCATCATGGCGAATTCAGAAGTTGTATTAGAAGGTGTGCCGGATATTCAAGATGTTCACTCATTAATTGATATTTTAGGCGACTTCAATGTTAAAACACATTTTGAAAACAATGTATTGAGAATTGATCCGAGTGAAATCATTTCTATTCCAATGCCAACAGGTAAGATTCAAAGTTTACGTGCATCTTATTATTTTATGGGCGCGACATTAACACGTTTTGGTGAAGGTGTTATTGGCTTACCGGGTGGTTGTTTCTTAGGGCCGCGTCCGATTGACCAACATATTAAAGCTTTCCGTTCATTAGGTGCTCAAGTCAACGATGAGTACGGTGTAGTCACGCTAACAACGCCGAATGGTTTAGAAGGTACACGTATTTATATGGATGTGGTATCCGTTGGTGCAACCATCAATGCGATTTTAGCGTCTGTGCGTGCGAAAGGCCGTACGATTATTGAAAATGCAGCGCGCGAGCCAGAAATTATTGATGTGGTTACTTTATTAAATAAAATGGGTGCGAAAATTCGTGGTGCCGGTACCAGTGAAATTCGTATCGATGGCGTGGAAGAATTAAATGGTGTGACACATACGATTATTCCTGACCGCATTGAAGCAGGAACCTATATTACTGCTGCTGTTGCAATGGGGGATGGTGTCCGTATCAATAATGTTATCTACGAACATTTAGAAAGTTTTATCTCAAAACTTATTGAAATGGGTGTTAAGATGGAAATTATGGAGGACAGTATTTATGTTCATCCAGTAGAAAAATTAAAAATGGTCAGTATTAAAACATTGCCATATCCTGGTTTTGCGACAGATTTACAACAGCCGATGACACCGTTGATGGTGATTGCTCAAGGTCATGGAACGATTATTGATACGATTTATCCACAACGCGTTAAGCATATCCCGGAATTGAATCGTATGGGGGCTAATATTCGTGTGGATGGCGATATGATTCGTATGGAAGGACCAAGTCAATTGACAGGAACGCACGTTAAAGCCAGTGATTTACGTGCCGGAGCTTGTTTAGTGATTGCAGGATTGATTGCTGAAGGTGAAACGGTGATTACTGGTGTGGACAATATTTTACGTGGATATACCAATATTGTTGGGAAACTGCAAGAAGTTGGCGCAGATATTGAAATGATTGAAGATTAATAAGTCGATTCGGTTGGGCAAAATGGGGAGAGAGGTATTAACAACACCTTTCATCGAATTGTCCAACCATTTTGTAGAGAAAAGAAAGCGAGTGATAGTATGTCAGATGCATTCTCATTAGAAACCTTAATGAACAGTGAGGTTAAACAATTATATGCCTACGCTAGAGAATTAGAAATTCCTAACTTTAGTCAATTAAGTAAAAAAGAATTAGCATTAGCCGTGATGCGTACGCAGGAAGAAAAACAAGGCTTTTACTATGTAGAAGGAGTATTGGACATTATTTCTAATGAAGGTTTTGGCTTTTTAAGACCGATTAACTTCTCACCGAGTCATGAAGATATCTATATTTCCAGCTCACAAATTCGCCGATTCGAGTTAAGAAATGGCGATAAAGTAGCTGGTCCTGCGCGACCGCCCAAGGCGAGTGAGCGTTATTCAGGCTTAATGCAAGTCAGTTCAGTCAATGGTAAAGACCCTGAAGAAGCAAAAAATCGTGACCATTTTCCGAGTTTGACGGCGATTTATCCAGACCGTCAAATCAAGTTGGAGTATGATGCGAAAAAAACAGCCAACCGGATGATAGATTTAATTGCTCCGATTGGTTTTGGTCAGCGAGGGATTATCGTGTCGCCGCCTAAAGCCGGTAAGACAACGGTTTTAAAAGAATTAGCCAATGGAATAAAGACAAATTATCCCGATACCGAGTTGTTGGTGCTGTTAATTGATGAGCGGCCAGAAGAAGTGACCGATATCGAGCGCAGTGTAGACGGCGAAGTGGTGTATTCAACCTTTGACCAGCGTCCTGAAAACCATGTTCGTATTACAGAACTTGTATTAGAACGCGCGATGCGTCTGGTGGAAGATGGTCGGGATGTAATTATTTTAATGGATAGTATGACCCGTTTGGCGCGTGCCTATAACTTGGTCGTGAAGCCGAGTGGTCGTACATTAAGTGGTGGTGTTGACCCTGCAGCCTTTTACTTACCAAAACGTTTCTTTGGTGCGGCGCGTAATGTTGAAAATGGCGGCTCGTTGACGATTTTAGCCACCGCCTTAGTTGATACCGGAAGCCGTATGGATGATGTTATCTATGAAGAGTTTAAAGGAACGGGTAATATGGAGTTACATTTATCACGTCAATGGGCAGAACGACGATTATTCCCAGCGGTAGATATTTTACGTTCCGGTACGCGTAAAGAAGAATTATTAATGCCGAAAGAAAAACTCGAACAAATTTGGCGCTTACGTAATTTAATGGGTGAGGATGTCTTTAATTATACGCAACAAGTTATCGAATTATTGCATCGTACCGAAACAAATGAAGCGGCCTTTACTCAATTAGAAGCCTTTTTAGAAGCGGTCTCTCCGACCAAGAAAGTAACAACTAAGCGCACGACGAGAAAGAGTGTGTAAGATGGCAAAACAGACGAAAACAAATGTGATGCGGTGGCTGGAAACCGCTGGCATCGTCTATCAGGAACATCAACAATTGAATGGCAAATCACCCAATGGCAGCCCGATTTATAAGACGTTGGTGACCGTAGGAAAGTCAAAAGCGCATTATGTCTTTGTGATTCCCATTGACCGCTCGCTAGATTTGAAAAAAGCGGCGAAAGCAGTGGGCGAAAAATCTATTGAGATGATTAAAGAAAAAGAATTACTGCCGTTAACAGGCTACGTACATGGAGGTTGCTCTCCAATCGGCATGAAAAAACAGTTTCAGACGGTCTTTGATGCGTCAGCTCAAGAGACGCAGCGATTGATTTTTAGCGCCGGAAAAGTAGGCGTGTCGGTTGAATTGGATGTTCATACGTTTGCCGAACATTTTCCATTAGTGTTTGCGGATGTCGCAACGGCCGAATAATGTGGTCTGTCTAAATTGAATAAAAGAAAAAGGAATTAGTAGTATGTTGAATGAAATGATGCATCGCCCGATAGTGATGCAAGAATTAGTAGCGTATATGAGAAAGGCGCAGTTATCCTTTGACGGGATGCTTGGTGAGATTGAAGCGTATGCCAATGAGCGAGGTATTCCGGTGATTCCGCACGAAACAGCTAAGTTCATTGACTTTTTCTGTGCGACGATTGAACCGAAACAAATATTAGAAATTGGTACAGCGATTGGTTTTTCAGCCAGCTTAATGGCGCAGCATTTACAAGCGGATGGTCACTTAACGACGATTGACCGCTATGCGTTAATGTATGAGCGAGCAAAAGAAAATTTTGTTAAGATGGGCTTATCTGACCGGGTGACTTTGATTGAAGGAGATGCTGTGGATGTATTGCCGACATTAGAAGGACCGTATGATTTGATTTTTATGGATAGCGCCAAAGCAAAATACATTGATTTTTACCCTGAGTGTATGCGATTATTGAAAATGGGTGGCGTATTGATAATCGATGATATTTTTCAAGGGGGTACGATTTTAGACGAGGAGAGCGAGCGTCCAAAACGGGTGCGTAAAATCCATCGCAAACTTAATGAATTGCTCGATACTGTCCTACAAGATAAATCGCATCGTTCATGCCTGGTACCACTAGGAGATGGTATATTGATGGTGCGCAAAGAAAGTGATGTAGCGTAGTGGCGCTGACATTGCGTTAGAGAAAATAAACAAGCCTATGATGCATTACTGCTAATCATAGGCTTTTTAAATATCGTTTACTCACTTACTCGTTCGAATGAATGATTAAATGCGTCGACGAGGTGATTATTTTCTGCTAATTTCAGCTTGAATAATTGAGTACCGTCTACTGAAATGAACAGTGTTCCATCAACAAGTTCATAGTGCGGCGCTCGAGAACTTAGCGCAACTAAAGGATAATTACCGAGTGGTTTATTGGCAAAAGACATCTGCCATATTGCCTCGGGCGCTGATTCTTTTGACGTATCGGCTTGCGTATCAATTTTACCGACGCGCTGAGCGTTAGATGTCATCTGAATAGCGACCGAAAGTATGGTTTCATGATACTTATCGTTGGAAGTATCTTTTGATAGATTGAGTACCATCTCAAAATAATTTTCCTCGAGTATAATGCCTTGGACTTGGGATTCGCCTTTGAGTGTATAAGTGCCATAATAATCTGCCACTGATTCTTCTGCGTGTGCGATTACACCAACGCTTAGGCTTAGAAACAATACGACGATGAGTTGGATAACTGTTTTTCTCATATTATTTTCCCTCCGATTTTTTGCTTCCGCTTCAATGATTATGGGCTGTTGTATTTATGACATCATAGATTATGTACTAGTTCGTGTTCTTAAAGAAATTATCCTCCTTTCCTTTTTATCACTTTATGGAGTGCCTCTTAATTTAATTCTAATGTTTTTTGCTAATTGTCAACCTTGTTTAGTAAAATTTTCATCTGATGCTACAAAATTAAAAAAAGATAAAAATCCCCTTGAAAACAGATAAAAATATGGTAAGATGTTTTTAAGCGTTATTTACATCATTGAATAGAAGCGAGGGGGATTAACGTGAGTGAAGTAGATAAACTCCAACAACTTGAAGAAGAGACAGAAAATAATAGTGAAGAGAAAAAGACATGGACAGCAGTTTGTGTATCGACCGCTAAGCAATGCCAAATTTCTAAATGGGATGACCAAACAGACCGAGACGTATTTACTTTAATTTGCGAAAAATTCAAAGAAGACTGAATGTGAAAAGATGAAATATCATATATTACGTGACGATGTACGAGCGATGAATGACACTGTGGAGCGCGATATTAAACTCTTAGATGAGACAAATAGTCGCTTGTATCAACATAATGAATGGTGTTATGTGGAACAACCTACCGTGGTTTTACCTAGACAAGGCTTTAAGATTCATGTGTCGTGTACCGTAGATAATTATCAAGATGTCTTGGAGACGGTGTATGATTATTGTCGTACTGAACAGATTGTCTTTAAATATTTGTGCAATCTTAAGTTGCTAAAGCAATTATTATCCTCATTAGCTGAGCGAAGTTCAGGTGGTAAGTTTATCACCATCTATCCTGAAAATGAAGCCCAATTTGTAGCGATAATGCCAGCGTTACATGAACGCTTAATCGCATTTGATGGTCCGAAAATTATGTCAGACCGACGCTACTCTTTAGAAAACAAGGTATTGCATTATCGTTATGGTATTATTCAAGGAAGTAAAAATGATTATTTGATAGACCCTGACGGTAAGATGTATGTTGATAAGCGAGTGCCGTACTTTGAATTGCCGCCATTTGTCGTTGACCCGTTTCCTAAAGAAGTGGTTGAAGCGCAGATGATTGGTAAAGAAGTCACCGTGACATCCGCAATTCAATTAAAGTTTTCGGGTGGCGTGTACCGAGCAGAGTACAAAAACCAAGCAGTTATCTTAAAAGAGGCCCGAGCGTATACGAATAAAATCAGTGACGTATCACAAATTGATTTAAAGCAAAATGAAGCGCAAATGCTGAAGTATTTAGCTGACCACCAGGTGACGACAACGCCAGGATTTATAACAGCATTTGAAGAAGAGGACAATTATTACCTTGTTGAGGAAGCAAAACCTGGGCTTCCTATCTCTAGATGGCGCGAAGACAATTATCAAAAAGTATTAGAGAAAATACCGCAAGTAAAAACAATATTGACTACTCTAGTTCAGGCTGTAGCAGAATTACACGCATTGGGTGTTGTTATCGGTGATTTGTCGCAGGAAAATATATTAATCGACGGCACAACAATTTACTTTATTGATGTCGAACAATCGTATTTTGAAAGTGAGGGCACGCAGCTAGCCTTTTTTAGTAATGGCTTTTACGACCACCGCTTGTTCCAACAAAAAGCCTTTATGCGTGATTGGATGCAATTAGCGTATGTGGTGATGAGCTTGTTTACGAAAAGTAATTTCACGATAAGTTTATTGCAGCAACCGAGTTTGACAATCTTTTATAAAGAAGCAGCGGATAGTCACCTGCCAGTCTTCATTGTTGAATTGGTGAAGTATTTATTTTCAAGCGAGGATAAAAGCGTGTCTGACTTGCTCACAATGATTCAATCAAAATCGGGTGACGAAGTTTTCACTTATACACCCAATCAGTCAATTAGCATCAACGAATTTTATCAGGATATCAAGCAATCAGTAAGTAAGTTAGATGAGTTTCCAGTGTGTTTGTCGAATAAGACCAGCATGAATTATGTCAATGGTCGCTTAGGTATCTATGACTTACTGGATATTCAACCGTCGACAGCCGATTTAGAACAGGGTTTGCAAGGCAATTTATGTGACTACCTATCAACGTTAATGTATTTATATCGGCGTCAAGATAAGGATTGGATTGCACGATACGAGGGACAACTTAGTAGACAATCGGTAACCCATCCGCCGGAATTTAAAGGGATTTTTGACGGTGATGCTGCAGTCGCCTTATTAGCGTCTCAACTTTATCGTATGAGCTACCAATCAATTTACAGTCACATCGAAAATCGGTACCGAAATGATTTAGCACAGTTTTGGCAACAAGAAATGCGTACAAACTCCTATCGGATGTGCTTGAATGATGGTGTGCTCGGCTATCTCTATTATTTACTGAACTCTGCTACGATTGCACCGGATGAGACCTATGTGACGCAAGTGTTAACAGCAGTCATCGCGCAGGGACTGGTTATCGACAAACAGAAAATTGGATTAAGAATTCGCAAAAACAGTTCGATTATTTCACCATATTTGTATAATGGACATTTAGGCTTAATCATGACATTGATTGCATTTCGCAACCGGTTTGACAGTCATGTGTTTGACGATGTACTACAACAAATGGCTGAAAATATCTATCAACCTTGTCAAGGAGGCTCGTTGTTATATGGGAGTGCCGGTTTTGGGTTGGTGGCGCTTGCGTTATATGAGACTTTTGGCGGTGAACAGTACTTAGATGCACTCGTTTCAAGTATAAAGGACTGTATAATGCGAGTCGTGTCGGTTAAGGACGAATTATATTTATTGTCGCCTACCTTTCACCGTGTGGGTGCTGATGTAGGATTTGGGCTTTCGGGCATTATGTATTTGTTAGAGAGGATGAGAGAAAATGAGAAATGTCAAAAAATTATGGAAATGGTTATCTCCGTATAAATTAAGGTTGTTGTGGACGACTTTACTGGCGGTGACAGATTCTGTAGCGATGGTACTAGCAGCTTTAACGGTTGCAAATATCTTAAATGCTATTGTCCAATTAGATCAAGCGGCTTTTGTTCGAGCAAGTGTGCTGTCAACCGCATTCTTTGGATTAGGTATTATTACGACTTATTTATATAATGCGAATGTTGCCATCTTGAATGAATCGGTCGTAGCCGATATTCGCCGAGCAAGTTTGAAGGCTTTTGAGCAGTCTGAGTTTCAAACATTTCATAAGGACAAGTCTGAAAATTACGCAGCAAGTATGGTGACGGAATTAGATATTATCTCTACACGTAGTTTGTCTTCGTTTTTCAAAATTGTATCGAATGTTTCAAATTTAGTAGCGAGTATTATTGGTTTGACTTACCTGCACATATCTTTAGTTATCATCTCATTTGTTTTAGCAACATTAATGTTTACCATTCCTGGTTTATTTCAAAAGCGGATGCAAGAAATGGCGCAAAAAGTGGCAGATAGTAATAGTACTTTACTCGTTAAGATGAGTCATTGGCTCGCAGGTTTCTCGATTTTAAATGATTATGACGCCAAGCAACTGTTAAGAGAGCAATTGACAGCACCGATTGATGATGTCAAAGCAGTGAAGATTGCTGATGGTAAGTTGGCGGCCATTGTGTCAGCTGTCTCAATGATGTTATCGATGTTTGCCCAAATCGGGATGATTGTCTTTACTGGATTATTGGCATTAAAACAATTAGTACCAGCGGGTGCGATTTTGAGTACCGGTAATTTGGCGGGCATGATTTTTGGACCACTCAGTGCCTTAACCGTGTACATCAGCCAGTTCCAATCAGGATTTGGAACATTAGACAAAATCGAAGCGATGATTGCTCAACTAAAAGGACAACCGACAGGACAAGTTGCGCAATTAGGTGACACAAACGCGATAACCATTCAGTCACGAGATTTATTGGTTACGTTTGATGATGGTAGAATGGTTCAATTACCGAATCTTTCACTCGTGGGTAAACGTCATTATGCCATTGTTGGTCCGTCAGGTATCGGTAAGTCAGTATTTTTAGGCTTATTATCTAAAAATATTCACCAGTATGAAGGACATCTTCAGTTGAATCACCAAGAAGTAAAAGAATTGACAGAACGCTCTGTCAAAGACTTAATTGCCTATGTGCCGCAGAGTACCTATATTTTTAATTTGTCAGCCAAAGAAAATATTTTGTTAGGCAATACAGATATTTCTCCGGAACATTATCAAGCAGTCGTTGCACGCGCTGGGTTAGACAGTGTGTTTGCTTCGTGGCCACAAGGCGATGCGACACTTATCGGTGATGCGCATCACAGTATTTCCGGCGGGCAAGCACAACGGATTGGCATTGCTCGTGCATTGTTAAGTGCCAAGCCAATCATGTTGTTAGACGAAGTGACAGCTAATTTGGACCGTACCACAGCACACGAGATTGAAAAAACAATTCATGCTTTTGATGACCGCTTAACGATTAGCGTGACCCATCATTTAGATGAGACGAATCAAGCGTTCTATGATGAAGTGATTGATTTTTGTCACGAAGCCAAGGTGTAAATTTAATGACAAGGAGGCAAGTTGTTTAGGCAGCTTGCTTTTTTAGTGATGCCATCCGATTAATGAATGAAAGTTGAAAAATGGCGATAAATCCTGAATTCCCGGATACATAACGATTTCACAGAAAATAATTAGTTTGTTTTCGAAAAATCGTTGATATTTCAACGTTTAAAAGAAAGCGAAAAATGATTTCATCGTTACGTCGGAGACAACGCATAACTATATAAAAATTGTATTTAACCAGCTAAAAACATTGATAAATCAACATTAATTGTGATTATCCTGTTTATGTGTTCGGGAATTCAGGATAAATTAATGATTAGCTGAGAAGACTTTCGGTTTCAGTTATTAGCTAATTTTTCGCTGGAGTTAACATCTTAGTGGCGAGCGAAATTGATAACGAAGACGCTGAAATGATTGAGGCCTATTTATTAAGAGCTAGTCGAGACAGAGGATGGTTTTCGTGTGACAAAGACAGTGTTTGAAAGTCGCCCAGTTTATATACGAAAGCCAAGTTATATCGAGGGACATTTGTTAATCTGTTTTGTTGCCTGAGCATTCATGTGTTTACTGCAATAGTCAATTCAGTGGAAAATGAGTCCGCGAAAAATAGTAGAAGTATTCAATAGTATCGAAGCAACCCCTTTAGTTCAAGGCTTTTATCGTGTTCAAGAAGCAGAACAAATATTTAAGCATTAACTGGACAAAAGGCGTTGTGTGTATTGAAGAAATATATGCATACACAACACCTTTTCAGTGACAAAAACCTCTAGCAAAGCCTGATATAACAGCTTTTTTAGAGGCTTTTCTACATTGTTGGTGATAAACTTTTGACATCAAGCAATTAGGCGGGCTTCAAATACTCCCCATTATTCCAAGTCCATTAGACAAGCCCAAATGACTCACTAATTTACCTGGTAGTGAGCCGATTTTTAGCTCAAGGCGTGTTTTGTGGTGTTCCCATATTTAGATACTTCTACAGATTTACGCTAAGCACTTATCTCGCTTATCCCCGTTGGAACAGGCGGTGTTTTTTGTTATAATCAAAAGCGACGCAAGTAGAAACAGCCATAAATAGATTACAAAGGTGCCTTTACGTACTAGAAAACGCACTCTATAAAGGCGAGGTAATGGCTGTGTGAGTGAACTAGAAAGGGATAGTGATATGATTAAATTATTAGCAATTGATTTAGATGGAACATTTTTAACGGATACCAAAGAAGTGCTCGCTGAAAACGTTGAAGCCGTACACCGTGTAGCCCAACAAGGTGTGAAAGTTGTCATCTGTACCGGTCGGACATTACCAGGTGCGCGCCGGTTTATTGAGGCGATTGGCTTAGAACAAGATGACGACTATATCATTTTACAAAATGGTGCAGCGACACATCGTCTGCCTGATTATTCATTGGTAGCAACGACATATCAGCCAGCTGCTAGCCGTGAAGCACTTATGGACTTTTTCTTTGATACACGCAGTGCTGATATTCAGATTGTAGCGTTTGATAGAGACCATTTATTTTTAATCGAAGACGAGATACCGAGTGAGAGTGTGATAAAGGACTCACAAACCTTACAAACAGCGATTACCCCTATCTCTCGAGCAGATTTTTTACAGCTGGATAATATCTTAAAAATGATGGTGCTCGGACCCAAAGAGGTATTGGATGAGTGGGCTAACGGCATCAGCGATACATTGCGTGAGCAATTCAGTGTGGTACGCAGTCAACCAGTCATTATCGAGTTTCTATCACCGAATACGAATAAGGCGACCGCATTAAAACAGTTATCGCAATCACTCGGTATTGATGTTACTGACGTAATGGCAATTGGCGATGAGCAAAATGATATCGAAATGCTAAAGTGGGCACATCATTCAGTTGCCATGGGTAACGCCTCTGATGAGATAAAAGCCTTGACGCGCTACACAACCAGTACGAACAACGAAGCCGGTGTTGCGGCGATTATCAATCGTTTAATTGGCTAAAATTCACAAATGTTGAGCATGACATTACACATATTATTCAAAGATTATTCATAATTCTGTGATACTCTTTTAGTGTAAGTAAGGGTGTCGCATTTGGGGGATTAATTTGCTATAATTGACGACGCATGAAAGATTGGGAAGGAGTGATAAAGTGAAAAAGACACTATTAATTAGTTTTGTCACTTTATTATTATTGGGAGTTGGGTATAGTGTCGGTATCGGTTATTACGCCGAAAAGTTTCAAGCTAATACAAAATTTGGAGCCATTGATATTAGTAATTTAACACTGGATGAAGCGCTGAAAAAGATTAAGGCAGATTTGAGTACAGCGAAAATCAAAGTGACTGAAAATGGTAAAGAATTAGGTACGTTGACATTAGAAGAATTAAAAGGCAAAGTAAACGCTAAAGAAGTGTTAACGGCTGCCTATCAATCACAAGATCCAACACTATGGATTAAAGGATTTTTTGCATCAAAAGAATATGATAATTTGTTGTTAAATAAAGTAAAAATTGCCGATGAAGATTTAACAGCCGGCTTACAAAAATTAGGTATCAATAATGCGGAACGAAAAGCAGCCAAAGATGCATCAATTCAGTACTCAGATGCACGTGGCTATTATGTCGAAGAAGCGGAGTCAGGTAATCAATTGGATTTAGAGAAAGTAAAAGCAATGATTGTTAAAGGAATTCAAAATGGTGAGGAGTCCATTGAAGTCAATACTGCTTATTTAGAACCAAAGCTTAAAGCAAATGATGAAAAAATTACTTCAACCATGGAAAAAATTGAAAAATTTGCGAGCACGAAGATTACTTTACAAATTTCAGGTGATGAAGTCACCGTGCCTAAAGAAGAGATTTTAAAATGGATTCATTTTGATGGCAAGAACAATATCGTTGCCGATAAAGAAGCGGCGCAAGCGTATGTTAAAACATTGAATGAAAAGTATGCAACTTACAATAAGACGCGTCAATTCTCTAGTACATTACAAGGAACGGTCACCGTGCAACCCGGTACATTAGGCTGGTCCATTGATAGTGAATCAGAAGCCGCTCAATTAGCAAAAGACTTAGAAGCAGGTAAAGATGTCAAACGTGAACCTGCCATTGTCGGTACCGGCTATGGTAAAGAAGGCGACGACATCGGTGGGACTTATGTAGAAGTAGATATGCAAAACCAAATGATGTATGTTTACAAAGACTACGAACAAGTTTTGTCCACAGCGATTGTAACCGGGATGGCAGGCTCTTCTGAAACCATTCCAGGTGCTTATGCGATTTGGAATAAGGAGCGTAATGCGACATTAGTTGGTACACGTGTTCAAACAGGTACAGACTATCGCCAGCCGGTTGCTTATTGGATGCCATTTGATACAACGGGTCAAGGGATTCATGATGCGAGTTGGCAATCCAATTTTGGAGGCGACGCCTACTTATATGCTGGCTCTCAAGGATGTATCAATACACCGCCAGAAGTGATGGCTGTGTTATTCTCAATTGTAGAAGTCGGAACACCGGTGATTATTTTCTAAGCGGCCGGCATCAATGATGTGAAAATTTAAAGGATTAGTTGCCAGACAGTGTCTTGATTTTGATTGAGCGCTGTCTGGTGTCATTTTTCATAGAAAAGTTGAGTTCAGCATACCATTACTTGACAAATTGTGAGGCTTATCACGGATTTCATCCAATAAATTTTGACTAATGCGCTGAAATCGGTATAATAGAGATGATTAGGACAAATGGATAGGATTACAATTTGTTTCTAATAGCTTTAAACATAGATGATATAGTTAAATGGAAAATAGTGGCAAGACGATGATGTTTGAACCACTCAACAGATAACGCAAGGAGGAATTGCAATGAAAAAGATTCTCGTAGTTGATGATGAAAAAGCGATTTCGGATATTATTGCCTTTAATTTACAAAATGAAGGCTATGATGTAGAAACAGCCTACGATGGGCAAGCGGGCCTCGATAAATTTAGTGAAGTCAACCCTGATTTGGTATTACTTGATTTAATGTTACCTAAAATTGATGGTTTAGAAGTTTGCCGTGAAATACGAAAAACTAGTTCAGTGCCGATTATTATGTTAACGGCTAAAGACTCTGAAATTGATAAAGTATTAGGTCTTGAGTTAGGTGCCGATGATTATGTGACTAAACCATTCTCAAACCGTGAATTGATTGCGCGTGTGAAAGCGAACTTGCGTCGTAATGGTAATCGTGATACGCAAGATGAACAAAATAACTCGAATGAAATTGTTATCGGTGAATTAACGATTCATCAAGATGCCTATATTATCTCAAAACGCGGCGTTGAAATTGAATTAACGCACCGTGAATTTGAATTATTGCATTATTTAGCAAAACATACCGGTCAAGTGATGACACGTGAGCATCTACTTGAGACCGTTTGGGGCTACGATTATTTTGGTGATGTTCGTACGGTTGACGTGACTGTTCGTCGTCTACGTGAAAAAATTGAAGACGCACCGAGTCATCCGACCTATATTGTTACACGTCGTGGTGTCGGCTACTTCTTAAAGACACCGGAACAGGATGCTTAATTCGATGAAGAGACAGTTTTCATTTTTTCAGTCGATACATATTAAAATTCCGATGTTGTTCATCTTTATTTTGTTGATTGCATTTCAATTTATTGGTGTGTTCTTTATCGATCAGCTGCAATCGCAATCGGTGACCTCATTTAAGGAAACGTGGAATACACAATCCAGTTTTTTAATTAATAATGTTCGACCTATTTTAGAGCCGACTGACACCAGTCAGTCGGCTTCAAATATAGAGGCTCAATTAAGTCAAATTTTGGCGACATTTACAACCGAAGAAGCCACACGTATTCATATCTTAAACACACAAGGTTATGTGCTCGCAACCAACCAAAGTGGTTTGGTGAATACGATTGGTCATCGGATTGAAAACGAAAATGCCTTGTCTGTTGCTACAACGCGTCAAGCGTATGCGCAGGAGGTACATGATTATGCACGCAATAACCGGATGTATATTTTAATCCGACCGATTATGTCGCAAGATAATACGCAATTTTTAGGGATTGTATTAATTGAAGCTAGCATGAACCCGATTTATAGCCAAACCAATTCAGTCATGCTTGTCTTTCTTCAATCAGCCGTTATCGCAATCATTGTTGCCTTTGTTATTGCACTCTTGTTATCACAAGCATTGACGCATCCAATTGCAGAAATTCGGCGTCAGGCGATGCGCATTTCAGATGGTGTGTACAATTATCCAGCGAGTGTATATGGTCAAGATGAATTAGGGGACTTGGCATTTACAGTCAATGAATTGGCGGTAAAGGTTAAGGACAGTCAAGAATCAATTGAGGCTGAGCGTCAACGTTTGGACGGGATATTACGTCACATGACCGATGGTGTAATCGGGACCGACCGACGGGGAAATGTCCTATTGGTTAATGAGCGTGCGGTCGAATTATTGAATTTAAAGCAAAAAGACGCACTGGGGATTTCGATTTTATCTTTATTAGGCATTGCGAATCAGTATTCGATTAAAGATTTGCTCGTTGGTGATAACGAAGTGATGATTGAGCGACCCGATGGCACAATACTAAAAGGTGAAATAGCGATTATCCGCCGAGATACTGGATTTGTTACCGGATTGGTGTGCGTATTAACCGACGTCACCGAACAAGAAAAGACCGAACAAGAACGCCGTGAATTCGTATCGAACGTATCACACGAATTGCGGACGCCATTGACTAGCGTAAAAAGTTACAGTGAAGCCTTGATTGATGGTGCCTGGAAAGATGACCAGATTGCACCACAATTTTTAGATGTGATTCAATCCGAAGCTAACCGGATGATTCGTATGATTGGTAATTTATTGGATTTATCCAAAATTGATGGTGGTCAAATTAAGCCTCAAATGGAATTGATTGACTTTAAACGGATTGTTGCGCATATTATTGACCGGTTTGAATTTACGCTAGCTAATGGTGAAAGTGATAAAAAATATACGATTCGCCGTGAGTTTACTAATCGGGAAATTTATTTAGAAATCGACCAAGACAGAATGACGCAAGTGATCGACAATATTATGAACAATGCTATTAAGTATTCACCTGATGGTGGTGAAGTTGTTGTCAAAATTGAAGAGACAGAAAATGTCGTGGTGCTCAGCATTAAAGATGAGGGACTAGGTATTCCGCAAAAAGATATTCCGCATCTCTTTGAACGCTTTTACCGGGTGGATAAAGCGCGCTCACGTGACCAAGGTGGAACTGGTTTAGGTCTGGCTATTTCAAAAGAAGTAGTAGAGCTGCATGGTGGCCGTATTTGGGCGGAGAGTGAAGAGAACAATGGTAGTACCTTCTTTGTCGAATTACCATATGCCAACTTTGACTTAGAATTAGATGAAGATGAGGGGTGGGATTAATAGTGAAAAGATTATCGATTAGTACTGTAATTTTAACCATTGTTATCGCCATCAGTCTATTTCTCAGTTATCTGCTTATTTTTAATAATGTCAGTATTTGGTCGTTTTTTAGACCGGCGCAAAAAACAGCGCAAGTAAATATTCAAAATGATAATGAGACATCGATTTCCAATTATTATCAAGCAGCCAACCAGCGCTTACAGGAAGTGTTGTATCCGACAAATGTGATTGTCTCACAAGCGGAGCAAGCTTATCTACTTAATCACGATACGGCATTACGTAGTATGGCGACTCTATTGAGTCAGCGCCGTGCAACATTAACAGGTGAAGTGAATACACCGAGTGAAGAAGACTACTTAAAGATGATTTCGCAAAAGCGGATTGAATTAGAATTTACGACAGATTTGCCATTTAATTTATTGGACCATTTTATTAAAGATGAAACAGATGAGACAGACTTTACCTTTAATCGGATAATTATTCCAACAGATGGTTCCGGTAAAATCTATTTAGTCAATGCGATGAAGCGACAATATATGGAAGCAAAATTACCAGATGGGACGACAGGCGGCAACTTTTTAGAAGAAGCCAATAAAGTACGTAGTCAATGGGTTAAAGCAGAGCGTTATAATTTGTCCAATGGCAATCATGTCTACTTGCCGACACAACGTTTAACGGTTCCAACTCAAGTCTATACGCTCAATATTGTACCGGAAAATAGTATTGTTTCGTCGCTGTTTGGTAATAATCGAACTTGGCGCTCGGTAGTTGTCAGTGAAGAGTCGGATAGTAATAGTATTACATACCGCAATGCGAATATTGAAATACAATTAAGTCCAGTGATACAAATTTTGGCGATTAATTATAAAAACAATACGCAATATGAAGCTAAAAATTTGGCGCAACAAATCGAACAAAGTTATGCACAAGTCCGACAGTTTGAATATTGGACACAGGGACTGCGCTACAATTCGCAATCGAATCATTCAACCGCTGTATTCCAACGGTATTTGTCGGGGTATCCAGTATTTTCACCCTCCAATACGACACCCTATGCGAGTAGTCGTGTAACGTTTCGTAGTGGGAGTAGCGGTACGACTTCAATTACACGCTTGACGATGCCGACCCTCTTTTTGGAGTCACATATCCACGACCAAAGTCGCGATACCGAATTGATGAGCGCGAGCGAATTGTTGTATGAGTTAAATATGGCTGGTTTTGATATATCTGATTTCACGAATGTAGTGATTGGTTACGAATGGCAACCGGATATGGCGAATTTCCAAAAGGTGAATTTCGTGCCAAAATGGTTTTTAGAGAAAAATAATGTCTACTACTCACTGTCTCAAATACAAAATGGTGCGCTGAAAGCCGAACGGCAAACGGATTGGAAGACGCGCCAAGCGGTGAAAGAACAGGGGGATCGAGATGGACTTTAAACGAATTCAAATGATGCTCATTCTCTTTTTCTTAATATTTGATGTGTACTTAGGTGTTCGTATTTTTCAAGAGATTCAAGAGACAGTTGTGCGACAAAGTGATTATCAACAATCTAGTTTAGAACAACGTTTATCCGCGCGTGGGATTGTCTTGAACTCGCCATTAGACGAAACAGCGGTCGAAGGTGTCTTGGTGAAGACGGAAGATACGCAATATTTGCGCACGCACGCACAAGATTTATCGCAAGATGCTTTGGATATAACATTGGGAGACCATGGTAATTTGTCGGCAACGTTTAAAAAGCCTTTAGATTTAGAAGGGAAAGTCACTGAGCAAATGACAACATTGCCAACAGAAGTAGCAAAATTTATCCATAATAAATATTTAGTCAATGAACAATTATTTATTAAAGGTTCACAATATACACAATATTGGTATTTGCCAGCGACGCGAACGATTATTTTTTGGATGACAGCCATCGATAATATTCCGATTGTAGACGGCTCAGCAGAAATTCGTTTGCAGCTAGACGAAAATTATAATATTGCCTCGTATACGCAAACATACCAAACCGGTTTTGCGGTGTTGGATAAAGCTAAACCGCATCGCTTAATTAGTGCGCGTGATGCAGTGGATGTCCTTGATGCACGGATTCAAACCAATTTACCGTCAAATTCGACCATTATTCATATCACGCTAAGTTATACAAAATACAAAGAGTGGGATGAAATTAATATTTATCTGCCGGTATGGAATGTAGTTTATCAACGTTCTGATGGTCAAACAGGGTCCATGTTAGTCGATGCGATTAAAGGACAGGTAGTCGAACGGATGACACCACCCGCATCTTCTCCATAAGTGAAGTAGCTGTACTTGTTGAATGAAACAAGTACAGCTGTTTTTTTGTGCTGTGAGGCGAGTATGCCTGGAGATGGATAGGTATTTGTCAGTAAAGTGTTGTTGTAAGAGATTCATGCGTTGTTTACTAGAGTAGCTTTGAAGATTAGTAAATCTTTTAATAAATATTACGAACTGAGTGAGTGATATTAACAAGATGTGTCACTAGCTTAAAAAACATTAACGATATTTCAAATAATTCAGGCTGTCTAACGGTAGAAAGTAGATAAGGACGTGAATTGATAGCCATTATTAGCTGTAACAAAGACGAGTAATCGCACGCGTATTGTAAGGGGAATGTAACCGAAAAACATTGAACTGACACATTGAAGTGTTAAGATGTGTTAACAAAAGGTGAGATAAACCACTTAACAGCACTACGATGTTAAACAAACATAGTGCGACAAGGAGCGCTTTGAAATGAACCACTGGAGCAGAGTTCGAAGAAGCGCCAGGGCGCTTCAAGAGCTATGCGAAGTGGAGTCATTTCAGCGACTTGGAGCCGTAATCTAACATAGTGCGAGCGCGGGTGTTCTGACTTGAACCACTGGAGCAAAAAGCGAAGGAGTGCGTCAGCACTACAAACATTTTGTGAAGTGGACGTCAAGGCAACCCAAGCGAACCGAAGGAGGACAATATAATGAATAAAGTTACACAACGCAAACGAAAAGGTAGATGGATTACCGTATCTGCATCAGTGATTGCAGTCGCTTCGTTATTTGGGCACGAGTTAACCCAAGCCGCAGCGCAAGAAATTAATGATGCGTCATTGGAGAATGAAGCTAAGGACTATCAATCATTAGTTGCCGATACAGCTGAAAATACGTCCCAAGCGCCAGAAATGGCGGATAACATACAAGCAGATACCGCTTCAGCCGCTGAAGAATCAGATACGGTTGCAGAATGGGTGACGCCAGAACCAGACACTGCTGAAACGGTGGGTGAAGAATCGACAACGGAAATAACAGGAACAGAAGAAGCTGAAGCACCATCTCCAGAAATGCCAGAAGCGTCCGCAACAGATGCCTCAGTACCAGAATCATTAGAAGCCGAACCGGATGAATCAGCTAATGAAGAAGTGGCTGCGACAGACGAGCCAGCGACAACCGAAAATGAAGCAGAAATACAAAATGAGTCATTCACTCCGACTGCGGAGTCGGCAACAGCAGAAACAGCGGCTGCTACAACGCAAGCACCATCAACAAACGAAGAACCTGCTGAATCAGTTGTAACGCCCGCTGAAAATACGCAAGCAAAATCTTCGGAAGAAGTAAACACATCTGCCGTATCCGAAGCAAGCGCAGAACCGGCAGAAACAGCGGCTACTGAACCAGTATCGGATTTAACAGCTGCACCTGAGGAAGATACAGCATTTACCTCCGATACAACAGCAACGGAAGTAACGCCAGAAGTAACTGCTGAATCAACGGGGGAATCAGTCGCTGAAGAAACACCTATTGAGCCAGTAATCAACGCTGAGGCATCCGCTGAATCAACAGATGAAGCCATTACCGACGAGGTAGCACCAGCGAACTCAGAAGAGACAACTGCTGATGAATCCGGAGTTGCAACCCCAACTTCAGACGCAGAACAAGTTGACGCTCAACCAGAAGCCTACAAAGCGCCAGCAGTGGAGACGCAAACACCTGCTGATAGCAATGATGTAGAAGCGACACCACCACGTGAAGTGACCGAAGATTTAGCGTCATTCCCGATGGAAGATACTAGCGAAAATGTAGCGCCAATGAACGAAACAACGCAAACGACCGTTTCACCAGCACCTGCAGTGCGCCCATCCGTTAAACCGGCGCTTGTAACCCCAAAAGCGACCACCACAGCGCCTGTATTAGCGCCGAGCGCACCAAAATTAGTGGATGCGGATGTTGCAGCAGCCCAAAGTACGATGATTTCAGCGGATAACGATGACAAACGTCAACGCCAAGTGACCAATAACCAAGTGACCAATAACCAATCGACCACGCTGCGTAGACAAACCCATTCGACCACAACCACTGCACCAGCAGCAATTGCAAAACCGACAACAATGACAACCATTGCGCAACCGAATTATACTATTAACAAAGGTGATACACTATGGTCAATTGCACGCCGTCACAACATTACGCTATCACAATTACGTGAGTGGAATAATTTGAGTGGCGACCTTATTTTTGCTAATCGCCAATTGCATACCCGTAATCCGCGCATGACAACAACTGTTGCGTCGACAACTACAACACCGTCAGCGTCTGCAACAACACCATTGTCAAGTACAAGTACCACCCACAAAATTCAACGTGGTGATTATTTGACGGCTATCGCCAAACGTTATGGTGTGACAGAAAACCAATTGCGGACATGGAATAACTTGAGTGAAAATGCGCCATTAGCAATCGGTACAGCGCTTGTTGTACGTAGTCCATATACAGATACAACCACAACTACACGTGCGCAAGATACGCAAAAAACAGCCGCTGCAGATATCCAAGCAACAGATACCTCTGCTACGGCAGCTAGTGATGCCAATATTGAGTCGCTCATCAATTGGTTCAAAGAGCGTGAAGGTAAAACAACTTACTCTATGGAACACCGTAATGGCCCGACAAGTTACGACTGTTCAAGTGCAGTTTATAGTGCACTGATTGCGGCAGGATATTTACCAAAAGGCACAGCCTTAGGTAATACAGAGTCATTGTTTGGATTAGAAGGTTCATTATTAAAAGCGATTGATGCTAGCAGTGTCCAAGCTGGAGATATTTTCATCTCAGGACATCGTGGTGCATCTGCCGGTGCCAATGGGCATACCGGAGTCGCACTCAGCAATAAGGAAATTATCCACAGTAACTATGCCTCAAATGGTATTGCAACCACACCAATTAATGGTTGGACTGCCAGTGCCGGTACCCCGACACATTGGTTCCGTCTAGTTGCAACGAAAAAATAACCCTATCAGTAGACCACAGGTGCTTATGAACAAAGCACCTGTTTTTTCATCCGATAAAACAAGTGAAAAGCCCCATATAGTGTGATATGATAGAAACCGTAAAAATAAAAACCAAAGAAACACCATTGTGCGAGCGCGGGTGTTCTGACTTGAACCACTGGAGCAAAAAGCGAAGGAGTGCGTCAGCACTACAAGCATTTTGTGAAGTGGACGTCAAGTCAACCCAAGCGAGCCGTAATCAACATTGCGCGAGAGAGGACGTTCTGCCTCGAACCACTGGAGGAAGTCGGCGGCGTGCAAGTATCGCACAGAGCGGACTTCTGAAGTGGACGTCAAGTCAACCCAAGCGAGCCGTAATCCACATTGCGCGAGCGTGCTGCCATATATATTACAAAGGAGTGATAAGATGCGTTTACTAGCAATCGACACCTCGTCAAGTTGGCTGAGTGTAGCAGTAGCAGATGATACTACTGTCTTAGCCAGTGTGAATGAACAAACGAATTTACAACATGGAACCGTACTGATTCCACGAATTCAACAATTACTATCCCAACACCAAATACCGCTTGACTCCATCGACGGATTGGTTGTCGGAATGGGACCGGGCTCGTATACCGGGTTACGTATCGGTGTCACTGCCGCTAAAATGTGGGCTATCAGTAAGAAACTGCCGCTCTATGCCGTTTCTAGCTTAGCGATGATGGCAGCAAGCGTCACGCAACCAAATGAAAATGCAGCCATTATCCCATTGATGGATGCCAGACGATTATCGGCTTACATTGGTTATTATCACCGCAACCAAGATACTTTAGTAGCAGTAGAACCAGATTGCCACCAAGATTGGCAAACATGGGTAGCTGACCATCTTGATACTTTAGCACAATACCAAACAATATATTTAGTTGGCGAATTGATTGAATCATTTGTAGAAATATTATCTCACCAATTACCACAGGTTGATATAATCGTCCAAATGGCCTATCCACAAACGAATCGCGCCTTTAACTTGATGCAAGAGCCGGTATCAGATGTACACGTATTAGCACCTAATTATACACAAGTGACATTAGCTGAACGCGAATGGTCAGAGAAAAAGGAACAGTTAAGTGATGATGAAATGGTTCAAACAACAGTTCAATAAGTGGCGCCACTGGCTGATTCCAGCGCCGCCAACACTAGATAAAGCGCCATTTTTGATGGAAGAGCTAGCAATGGCACCTAGCGCATTAGCTGATGAAATGGTTATGCGCTTTGCGGCGGGGGAAGATATTCAGTCATTTGAACAACTGGAGACAGCCTGCTACGACGGTTATCTCGCCTGGCAGCACCATGATTTTGTACATGATTGGTTACATAATCCATATGCCGTCTATATCGTTGTTGAGCACCAACAACGCATCGTCGCACTCATCAGTGGTCGGATGCGACACCGTAACGCTCATATTAGCCATGTGATGGTACTGCCTGATTATCAAGGAAAAGGTTTAGGCAAACAAATGGTACAACAGTGGCAAGCGCTCGTCATCCAGCGAAATATCGAATGCGTGACACTAGAAGTGCGAGAAAGTAATCAAGCTGCCCAGCACCTCTATCAGTCATTAGGCTTTACAGTGATTGACCGGCGAGAAAATTACTATTTTAATAATCATGAGACCGCCCTTATTATGAGTTGGCGTAATCGACAAATGAAACAATTTGCATGAAGGATGTGACAAAATGGAGTATCAAGTCGTTCCGATAAAAGGTAGACAGCTGATATCGCCGCTAAAAGAACAACTGCTGGCTTTTAACCAGACATTTGGCTGGAGTGTGGAACAAAGCGAGGCGGATTTTGCAAATGAATACAGTGAATACTATTGCTTAGTAGATAAGGAAATGGTGCTTGGTTATGTTGGCTTGCATCATGTACTGGATGAAGCGTCTATCAATCATGTCTATATTCAACCGGATTATCGTCAACAAGGTTTAGCGCATGCTTTAATCAATTTTGTGTTGACACAATTAGCTTATCGACAAGTAAAACATCTTTTTTTAGAAGTTCGTGCTAATAATCAAGCGGCGATTCGTTTGTATGAAGCTAGTGGCTTTGAATTGTTAGGTCGCCGCAACAATTATTACCAGCATCCCGTTGAAGATGCCTTAATTTATCAAAAGAAAGTAGGATAACGGATGAGTGAAACATCACTAATATTAGCTTTTGAATCCAGTTGTGATGAGACCAGTGTTGCGGTCATCAAAGATGGTCAACAATTATTAAGTAATGTGGTCGCCTCACAAATTAAAAGCCATATGCGTTTTGGAGGCGTTGTTCCAGAAGTAGCAAGTCGTCATCATGTTGAACAAATTAGCCAAGTGTACGAGTTAGCCCTACAACAAGCAGGAGTGACGATGGACGAGATAGATGCGATTGCGGTCACACAAGGGCCTGGCTTAGTGGGTGCTTTACTCATTGGGATTACAGCAGCGAAAACATTAGCATTTGTGCATCAAAAACCATTGATTGCTGTCAATCATTTGGCGGGGCATATTTATGCGACACAATTGCAAGCACCATTATACTTTCCATTATTAGCTCTTATCGCTAGTGGCGGTCATACAGAACTGGTCTATATGCATGACCACATTGATTTTGAAGTGATTGGCGAAACACAAGACGATGCTGTCGGTGAAGCTTACGATAAAGTGGGACGGCTTTTGAATTTGCCATATCCAGCAGGAAAATACTTAGATAAAATGGCACAAGAGGGCACGGATACGTATCCAATTCCACGAGCGATGTTGCATGAAGATAATTATGATTTTAGTTTTAGTGGCATGAAAAGTGCGGTGATGAACTTAGTGCATAATGCCCATCAACGTGGAGAAACTATTGTGCCAGAGGATTTAGCAACCAGCTTCCAAACAGCTGTGATTGAAGTGTTAGTTGAAAAAACAGCGCGTGCCATCCAAGCCCACCCTGATGTAAAACAATTTGTTTTAGCAGGGGGTGTGGCAGCTAATAGCGGATTGCGTCAAGCGTTGAGTGAGCGCTTGAAAGATATTGAAGTATTGATACCACCACTCTCATTGTGTGGTGATAATGCTGCGATGATTGGTGCGGTTGCTCACCAACTATATTTGGCGAACCAATTTGCGCCGCTAGATTTTAATGCAGTGCCGGGACTGGATTTATAGTAAAATGAATACGGTGAAAGCCCTGAGAAATTTAAATTCTCAGGGTTTTTGTGTGCTGCACATCTTACACGTGTGAGTAGTAAAAAAATTACATTTACTTATTGACAAGGCGCCTTATTAATTGTATAGTTAGTTATGCAAGTAACTAACTGATTAAGTAGATAATTATAATGTATGGAGGTGAGCAAATGCAGTTTGATTTTCAAGGGAATGTTCCATTGTTTCAACAAGTCGCCGAACAAATTGAACATGCCATCTTAAATGGGAGTTTCCCAGAAGGTGAACAGATTCCATCGACAACTGAAGTCTCGACCAGTTATCAAATTAATCCAGCAACCGTCTTAAAGGGAATGAATTTATTGGTTGATAAGGGGATTTTAGAAAAACGGCGTGGATTAGGAACATTTGTCACGCAAGGCGCACAGGAAATATTACTACAAAAGCGTCAACAACAATTCGTTGAGTGCGAGTTGCCAACATTTATTAAAGAGGCGAAACGACTGGGAATTACCGCGCAGTCATTAGTGAAATTAATTGAAAAGGGGTATGAATGATGAGCTTGAAAATAGAAAAAGTTAATAAAAATTACTTTCGTCATGCAGCATTAATTGATGTTAAATGCGAATTTTTACCGGGGAAAATCTACGGACTACTTGGGCGTAATGGTGCTGGGAAAAGTACATTGCTGAATATTATCGCCCATCGTATCAATAAGACAAGTGGTGCGGTCACATTAGATGGTGAGTCTATCTATACCAATGAAGCCGCTAGAAAAGAAATCTTTTTGTCCAATGATGAGACATGGTTTGATAGCTGGATGCGTGTGACACAGTTGATGGAAGTTATCCAAAAATTTCATCCAGACTTTGATTATGAATTTGCGGAATCGTTATTTGAGGCATTTGAATTAAATCCTAAAAAACGGTTCAAATCATTATCAACAGGTTATCGGAGTATCGCTAAGCTAATTATCGCTTTATGTATGCCGTCGCAATATATCTTTTTAGATGAGCCGGTATTAGGACTAGATGCTCATCATCGTAAATTATTTAATAAAAAATTAATCGAATCCTATGAACGTAAGCCGCGTACCTTTGTCATTTCAACCCATATGATTGAAGAAGTTGCCTATTTACTTGAAGCGGTAGTTATCATTGACCGTGGAATGGTAAAACAACAAGCAGAATTGGAAGAAGTACTCAATGCCGGTTATGTCTTAACAGGGACAGCGACTCAAATCGATCCATTACTCAGCGAGTTGTCCGTACTCAATGTTGACGAATTAGGACAATTACGTTCCGTATCCGTACTCGGTGAAGTACCTGAAACATTACCAGAAGGCGTTGAAGTCCACCCACTAGGACTACAAGACTACTTCATCCACACAACAATGAACTAAAACATAGTGCGAGAGAGGACGATTTGCCTCGAACCACTGGAGGAAGTCGGCGGCGTGCGAGTAGCGCACAGAGCAGACTTCTGAAGTGGATGTCGAGGCAGTCAGAACGAGCCGGAATAAAACATAGTGCGACAAGGAGCGCTTCGAAATGAACCACTGGAGCAAAAAGTGAAGGAGTGCGTCAGCACTACAAGCATTTTGTGAAGTGGAGTCAAGTCAACCCAAGCGAGCCGTAATCTAACATTGTGCGAGCGCGGGTGTTCTGACTTGAACCACTGGAGCAAAAAGTGAAGGAGTGCGTCAGCACTACAAGCATTTTGTGAAGTGGAGTCAAGTCAACCCAAGCGAGCCGTAATCTGACATAGTGCGAGCGCAAATGCACGCTTCCATCACCATATATTACGAGGAGGAATTATCATGGTTATCCAATCCATTTATTATTTACTAAAACGGTTATTGAAAATCACATTATCAGCAACATTCGTATTTTTAGGTTTTATTTACCTTGTTTATCTCATCATGCTGCCAATCGGTGGAATGTCAGGTGGAGAGTTTCAGTTAGACATTTCAAGCTGGTGGAATTTCATGCTAGTTGGTTTTGGTCTAACAGAAGTTGTAAAGTATTTTCGTTTCAGTAATTTACTCGGTATGACAAGACGACAACACGCAGTGATCTATTTATTATTTGGCGCAATAGCCGCGCTCATTTTCTTAGTGATTTCATTTATTATCGGGCAATTCGCCACAGAAATTATCATTGGACCGTTTAAATTAATGCAAGTTCGTTATGGAGTGAGTTTTGCAAGATTATTCTCTGTTTTTAGCCGCAACTTTTTAGTTTTAATCAGTGCAAGTTTAGTTGCGCTTATTTTTGATAAGTTTCCACGAAATGTAGGTATTTTCGTCGCATTAGGAGGCCTTTTCCTTGGCTTGCCATTGATGACGGGAGCAGCTGCTGTTCTATATCATTATCTCTTGCAATATAATGTAGTGACCATTCTAAAAATTATAAACATTATCCGAAGTGTACCGATGTCAGTATGGAAAACACTATTATATGTAGTCGTTATCTCAGGTTACTGGTTGGTGCAACGTCGACACGTGTCGCGTTCATTGGGCTAAAACTCAGTTTAAATAAGCATTACAGCTGCTGGCTGTAGTGCTTATTTTTTGTTGATGTAACGAGTTAAATACACGCTATTTTACAAATGGAATACCTGAATAATAATTTACGATGAAATAAATTAAATAAAAGTGAGAAAAACACTTGATTTATATTAGAATTAGCGGTATGATACAGAAAAGATTTGAAGCATCATTTGTTTTTAATAATACACATGGCGTTTTAATGATATAACAAATTGGAGGAGAACCCAAATGAGAAAATTTTTTAAAAAAGCAGCAATGATGGGAGCGGCGCTTTTATCGTTATCAACATTTAGTCCGTTTTTTACTACGGCAGTGAGCGCACAAGCAAAACAAGTCTTAAACCTAGTCACAACGTCTGAACCACCGACTATCGATCCGGCTTTAGCATCTGATAGTTCATCCGGTGCAATTATTAAAAATGTTTTTGAAGGTTTAACTACATTAAAAGACAATAAAGCTGTACCTGGTGTTGCCGAATCATGGGATGTTAGTGAAGATGGATTAGTTTACACATTCAAATTACGTGATTCAAAATGGTCCAATGGCGAGCCAGTGACAGCTGGAGACTTTGAATACGCTTGGAAACGTGTATTAAACCCAGAAACAGCTTCTGAATACTCAAGCCTATTATACATTATTGAAGGGGCACAAGCATACAATACAGGTAAAGGCAAAGTAGAAGAAGTAGGGGTTAAAGCAATCGATGACAAAACATTAGAAGTAAAATTAACTGCACCGGTTGCCTATTTCTTAGAATTAATTGCGCACTATACATTTATGCCAGTACACCAAAAAACGGTTAAAGGCGATGAAAACTGGGCAATGGAAGCAGGAGACGGTTATGTCGTAAATGGACCATTTGTATTGTCTGAGTGGAATCACTCAAGTGATTATGTCTTATCCAAAAACCCTAATTATTGGGATGCTAAAAATGTATCGTTAGAAACAGTGAATGTACAAATGGTGGAATCTGAAGCAACAGCGAATGCGATGTTCCAAAATGGTGACATTGATTACTTAGGTTCACCGTATCAAACCGTATCATTAGATGCGATTGACTCTTATAAAGCGGATGGACGCTTAAATGTAGCGGATTACGCAGCCATTTACTGGTATAAGATAAATACAACCGATAAAGTATTAGGAAATGCGAATATCCGTAAAGCCTTAGCGCTTGCGATTGACCGTAAAGGTTTAGTGACGAACATCACCAAAGGTGAGCAACAACCAGCGCTAGGATATGTACCATCAACGATTGCCGGGTTTGAAAAAGACCGTGGTTACTTTAAAGATGCTGATTTTGAAAAAGCTAAAGAATACTTAGCTAAAGGATTAAAAGAACTCGGTATGAAAGATGCAAGCGAGTTGACTGTAAGTATTTCAATTAACACCTCTGAAGCGCACTCAGCGATTGCGCAATATATCCAAGAGGGTTGGGCGAAAAACTTAGGAATCAATGTTAATATCGATAACTCTGAATGGCAAGTATACCTAGATAAAATTAATGTGAAAGATTATCAAATTGGACGTCTAGGTTGGATTGCTGACTACAACGATGCGTCATCATTTTTAGGTATGTATGATTCAGCAGACAATGGTAACAATGATACTGGTTGGAGTAACGAAGAATATGCGAAATTAATCAAAAATGCTGAATCAGAAACAGATGCAGCAAAACGTACGGAATTGTTAAAACAAGCCGAAGCGTTGATTATCGACGAAATGCCAGTGATTCCACTTTACTACTATACAAACTTATCAGTGAAAAAAGATAACATTAAAAATATGGGAGCAGATGGTTTAGGTAATGTGCCATTAAAATCAGTTGTTGTTGAATAATTGTACGCAGCACTTGAGAAAAGATTGAATACAGCGAAAAAAGCATAGAGCGATGGGGTGGGCACAAAGCAAAAGCTTTGATTCCACTCCCATTTCGTTGGTTTATTAATGCTTGTGCAAGTATGACTGCGGGCAAACACTTTCCTGTGACGTGCGGGAAACAATTTTGAACAATGACTTTCGACCATTATAGGAAAGTCTTTGCCTATATAAGTGTGCGGCAGGATGACTGCCCAAGGATTTAGTTTAAGGAGGAAAAAATTATGAGAAAGTATATCTTAAAACGATTGCTTTATATTGCGATAGCTTTATTTTTCATTATTACATTAACGTTTATCTTGATGCGGATTGCACCAGGAAATCCATTTGCCAGTGAGCGCGCCTTGCCACCAGCGATTGAAAAACAATTGAATGAAACATATGGATTGGAAAACCCATGGTATGTACAATATAAAGACTATTTATTGAATATCCTAAAATTTGATTTTGGTGAGTCGATGAAATACAAAGGGCGCTCAACCAATGATATGATTTTTAAATCGTTTCCGATTTCATTAGCGCTTGGGGCGCAATCGCTCTTTTTAGCGGTCGGACTCGGTGTTTTATTGGGCGTAATCTCGGCAATGTATCATAACAAGTTAGGAGATTATCTTTCAACGATTATTGCAGTTTTAGGGATTTCAGTGCCGTCATTTATTTTAGCGGGGCTGATGCAATACTTTTTAGGGTTGAAGCTTAACTGGTTCCCGATTAGTGGGTGGAAAGGTTTTGCATATACTATTATGCCGTCCTTTGCGATTGCGCTGGGGTATATGGGGAATGTGGCTAAGATGATGCGCTCGAGTATGTTAGAACAAAATACGTCCGAATACGTGAAGTTGGCCCGTGCCAAAGGATTGACGAAGTGGACGATTGTCTTTAAGCATTCACTACGTAATGCGTTATTGCCAGTTATCACTTACTTAGGCCCGTTAACTGCGGGTGTGATTACCGGCAGTTTTATTGTAGAAAATATTTTTGCGATTCCCGGCTTAGGGAAACATTTTGTCACGAGTATTAATAACCGCGATTATACAATGATTATGGGAACTACGGTGTTCTATGCTATTTTATTATTATTTGCAGTACTCATTGTTGATATTATTTATGTACTCGTTGACCCACGTATCAAATTGGAAGGAGCTGAATAATCGATGGCTGAAGAAGTAATGATTCAAGCTTCAGAGTTTGAGATTGTCGGTATTCGAGAAAATCAAACCGATGTATTAAGTGATAAGACGGTTTCGTTTTGGGGGGAGGTGCTCCATACGTTTCGCCGTAATAAGTTAGCGATTTTTGGGCTTATCGTGTTAGCGATTGTTACCTTAATGGCTATCTTCGTACCAATGGTGTCGCCTTTTAGTTTTAGCGAGCAAACGAATAGTTACAATGCCGCACCGAATGCGACCAATTGGTTTGGAACAGATAACTTAGGTCGTGATATTTTTGTTCGTGTCTGGGTAGGTGCACGAATCTCACTCTTTATCGGGTTAGCAGCAGCCTTGATTGACTTAGTAATTGGCGTGTTATGGGGCAGTATCGCCGGCGTGGTCGGTGGACGTGTTGATAATGTGATGATGCGGATTGCTGATATATTAACAGCTATTCCTTACTTATTAATTGTGATTTTATTATTAGTCGTCTTGGATAAAGGCTTATTGCCGATGATTATCGCCCTATCAATTACCGGTTGGGTGCGTATGGCACGTATCGTGCGAGGGGAAGTCTTATCGATTAAAAATCAAGAATATGTCCTTGCGGCACGTACGTTAGGTGCTAATATCTGGCACTTAATCTTAAAACACTTAATCCCGAATGCGATGGGTGCCATTATCGTGACGATGACCTTATCAATTCCGTCAGCAATCTTTACCGAGTCTTTCTTAAGTTACTTAGGACTGGGTGTCACACCGCCGATGGCGAGTTGGGGAACGATGGCATCGGAAGGTAATGAAGCGATTATGACTGCACCTTGGCGCTTAATTTTCCCGGCATTATTGATTTCGATTACTATTTTTGCGTTTAACGCAGTGGGTGACGGATTGCGTGATGCCCTCGACCCTAAATTGAGAAAGTAGAGGTGGCAGGAGATGACACAGCCATTAGTAGAAGTAAAAGATTTACGTATTAGTTTTAAAACCTTTGCCGGTCGTGTACAAGCGGTGCGTGGTGTTAACTTTTCATTAGCAGAAGGTGAAACCTTGGCAATCGTAGGTGAGTCTGGCTCGGGAAAATCAGTTGCCTGTAATGCGTTGATGCGCCTGATACCACAACCACCAGGGCAATATGACAGTGGGCAAATCTTATTTAAAGGGCAAGATTTACTGCAGTTAAGTGAGAAAGAAATGACGAATATCCGCGGCAATAATATTGCGATGATTTTCCAAGACCCGATGACGGCATTGAATCCGACGATGAAAGTCGGTAAACAAATTGCCGAAGTTATCTTGCGCCACAAAAAAGCCGTATCCAAAGAAGCAGCGAAACAACGAGCGATTGAATTATTATCTGAAGTGGGGATACCCTTCGCCGAGCGTCGTTATGAGCAATATCCGCATGAGTTTTCAGGTGGAATGCGCCAACGGGTGGTGATTGCGATTGCCTTAGCTGCTGAACCGCAATTATTAATCGCCGATGAGCCGACAACGGCATTGGACGTGACGATTCAGGCGCAAATACTGGAGTTAATGAAAGAAATCCAACAAAAAAATAATAATTCCATAATCTTTATCACCCATGACTTAGGAGTCGTAGCCAATATCGCGGATAAAGTTGCAGTCATGTACGCTGGACAAATTGTTGAATATGGTACAGTCAATGAAATCTTCTATAATCCTAAACATCCATATACATGGGGATTATTAGGCTCGATGCCTGATTTGGATAATGATGAAGAGGAAGAACTCTATACGATTCCTGGCGCTCCACCTAACTTAATTAATCCGCCAATAGGCGATGCCTTTGCGCCACGAAACCGTTATGCGATGAAAATTGATTATGAAAAAGAGCCGCCAATGTTTAAAGTCAATGATGAACATTATGTCAAATCATGGCTGATGGCACCTGGTGCGCCGCAAATTCCAGTACCGGAAGTTATTCAAAACCGTATCAATCGTTACTTACAACAGGGAGGAATAGGCATTGACTAAGAAGAAATTATTAGAAGTTAAAAACTTTAAGCAATACTTTGGTTCGCCTAGTCATCCGATTAAAGCCGTCGATGGGATTAGTTTTGATGTGTACGAGGGCGAAACACTCGGTCTAGTAGGGGAATCTGGTTGCGGTAAGTCAACCACGGGACGCTCTATTATTGGTTTATATGACATTACGGATGGCGACATAGTGTTTGATGGACAAGTCATCAGTGGACAGCAAACACCCGCACAACGAAAAACATTAGCGTCGAACTTACAGATGATTTTTCAAGACCCTTATGCGTCACTAAACCCTCGGATGACTGCCGGTGAAATTATTGGCGAGGGCTTCGATATTCACGGGCTGTATAAAAATAAAGCCGAGCGCCATGAACATATTGGCATTTTACTAGAAGCTGTAGGCTTAAACCGTGAGCACGCCAACCGATACGCACATGAGTTCTCTGGTGGTCAGCGCCAACGGATTGGGATTGCTCGTGCCTTGGCATTAAGACCGAAATTCATTATTGCTGATGAACCAATATCAGCCTTAGACGTATCCATTCAAGCGCAAGTCGTTAACTTATTGAAGAAATTACAAAAAGAACGTCAATTAACTTATTTATTCATCGCACACGATTTATCGATGGTCAAATATATTAGTGACCGAATCGCGGTGATGTATGCAGGAAAAATACTAGAAATCGGCCCAGCAGCCGAAATCTATCGCAATCCAATCCATCCATATACTAAATCGCTCTTATCAGCTGTCCCGCAACCGGACCCAATCAGTGAAAGCACCCGTCAGCGAGTACCTTATGTTCATCAAGAACCGACCGGTGTGGTCGAAAAACGTGAAGTGACACCCGAACACTTTGTCTATGCAGATGAAGCGCAGTTTAGGGATTGGGTGGGGAGATAAATATATAGAAGGAAACTAACAATTCTACTTCCATCTATCACAAACATCTAGTATAATATAGGAGTAGTTTGCGATAGATGGAATTAAATCTTATACGCTACTAATTAAGAAAATTTTCAATACGAACGTAATAATTGACTCAATCGACGAAAGCAACGTAAAGAGGAGCTGTGATGAAACAATTGAGAAAGATTGTTTTAGCTTGATAAATAAGGCGAAAAACGGCGATATTACAGCGTTTTAATCAAAATGTACTAACCTGTAATAAAAGTGAAACAAATGAAACTTATTATGATTTCTATCAAAACGTTGATACAAAGGGTTTTGAAGCGCTTTAAAAATATATTCCTAATTGTTTAAGAAAAGTTTAAGAAATAGTTGACTTTTGTTTAGGATTGGGTTATTATTATGACAAGATGTTGAAAGACATTAAAAAAACATTCTGGAGGGAAAATAATTATGAAAAAATCATTATTAGTTGCAACATTATTCGCTTCTCAATTAGTAGCAGCACAAGTTTCTGCTGAAGAAGCAATACCAAACGAAAATCAAAACGCTAATACAGAAATGGCAGCACCACAAGAAAAACCAGCTGAAGCACCAAAATTGGATTCAGCTAAACGTATGGAAGTATTAGCTTTAATCGAAAAAGCTGAATTAACAGATGAACAAAAAGGTTCATTAGCAGTAGAAGCTGATATGGCTGAAACTCAAGCGGATTTAGATAAAGTTGTTGCAAAAATTAAAGAAATGGCAGCGCCAAAAGAGACTCCAAAAGAAGAAAAACCAGTTGTGAAACCAGTAGACTCAGCTAAACGTGTTGACTTATTAAAAGCAATTGATGCTTCTAAATTAACTGACGAACAAAAAGGTAAATTAGCTCAAAAAGTTGATGCTGCTGTAACAGAAGAAGATTTAAATAAAGTAGTTGCAGAATTAAAAGAAATGACAACTCCAAAAGAAACTCCAAAAGCTAAAGCTGATTCAGCTAAACGTGTTGACTTATTAAAAGCAATTGATGCTTCTAAATTAACTGACGAACAAAAAGAAGAATTAGCACTAAAAGCTGATAAAGCAGAAACACAAGAAGATTTAGAAAAAGTAGCAGCTGAATTCAAAAAAATGACTGCACCAAAAGCAGAAATGAAATCTGATGCAGAGTTACGTGATGAATTATTAAAATTAATCGATGGTTCTGAATTAACTCCTGAACAAAAAGGTAAATTAGCAGAAGAAGTAAGCTTTGCTAAAGATAGAAAAGAATTAGATAAAGTTGCTGAAAAAGTAAGAAAAATGGTAAAACCAGCAGAAGTAAAACCTGATGCTAAAAAATCTGATGCAGAATTACGTGATGAATTATTAAAATTAATTGATGGTTCTAACTTAACTGATGAACAAAAAGGTAAATTAGCAGAAGAAGTAAGCTTCGCTAAAGATAGAGCAGAATTAGATAAAGTTGCTGAAAAAGTAAGAAAAATGGTTGCAGCAAAACCAGCTGCTAAAAAAGCAGATGACAAAAAAGTAGCTGCAAAACCAGCTGAAAAAGCTACTAAAGAAGCAGCTGCTAAAAAAGCTACTTTACCAAACACTGGTGAAACTACTACTTTAGGCGCATTAGCATTAGCTACGTTATCTGTAGTTGCAGGTGCTGTATTAGTGGCTCCACGTTTCAAAAAAGAAAACTAATTTAATCTAGATTAGAATTTCAAAAAGTACTGATGGGATAACCGTCAGTGCTTTTTTTTATTGTCTTTCCGACATCTTGTGGGGACCCACAAGATCCTGTTTTTCTTATGAAACGTTCGCATTTACGTTCGAAAAGTAGACATTTTCATTGTTTTAGTAGATAATATCCTGAATTCCCGAAGTAATTAAACCACAGACAATAAATATCACGAAAAACTTGATAAAATCAAAGTTTTTCGTGATATTTTTGTCGACTTACATTGGCACAACTGATATAATTTAGTTATACCAATATATATACATTAAGGAGCTTAATCATGACACTTGTACGTATGAAAAACAAAAAAACTGGAATAACTTATGTTTATGAATCAACCTCTTATTATGATAAAGAAAAGAAACAATCTCGCCCTAAAAGAAAACTCATTGGAAAAATAGATCCTGAAACAGGGGAAATTGTCCCAACGACACCACGAACAGCCCCTAAGAAAAAGCGTCAAACTGACACAAACACTTACCGACAAAAGCATTATGGAGTACGCTCGCTTTTTCAACAAATAGCTAATAAATTACAATTATTTAAAGGCTTAGAAGCTATCTTTGGAGAGAAAGGGAAAGATATTTTCGAGTTAGCTTGTTACCTCATCTCAGCACCCAATAATTCAATGATGTACTATTCTGATTGGGCAGAAAGCAACTATACTTATCGACAACCATTAACGTCTCAAGATATTTCACGCGTATTCCAGTCAATTACACATGATGATGTGCAACGATTCTTTAATTGGATGGTAAAAACACACGGAGAAAATGAGTATTGGGCCTATGATACGACAAGTATCTCCAGCTACTCAGAAAAACTAAAAGATGTACAATATGGATACAATAAAGAAGATGATCGGTTAGCCCAATTGAATTTAGGGTTATTATATGGACAAAAGAGCCGCTTACCTTTTGCATACCGTGAACTACCAGGAAATATTACAGATGTAAAAACAGTCAATTGGTTATTAGATGAGTTAGAAGATATTGATGCAACGAAAGTGAATGTCGTAATGGACAGAGGATTCAACTCAGCTAAAAATATTCAAGGACTATTAGAGAGTGGACAGAGCTTTATTTTGGGGGCTAAAACAAGTGTTGGATACATCAAACAGTTAATTGAATCTCATGCAGGAAAAACACATTCTGTCATGAATTATTACCAAGCACAACGTGTGTATGCATATTCCCATAAAGTAACCGATGTGTTTAAGGCATCACCTACCAGTTATTATCCGGTGACCGTTCATTTGTATTACGATGAAGAAAGAGCGCTCAGCATGAATGAAAAATTTAATGATCGTTTGTTACGAGTGTTAAGAGATTGGAAGAAAGGACAAATAAAAGAAAGCGATCAAGCATTCAAGAAGTGTTATTTTAAAGTAGAAAATGGAGAAAAAGTAATCGACGAAGAAGCGGTAAATAACCATCGACAAAAATTTGGTTGGTTTGGACTCCTAACCGATCAAGAATTAACCAGTAAAGAGGCATTGGATATTTACCGTAACAAAGATTTGATTGAAAAAGCATTTAATGATATTAAAGATCGATTGAATATGAGACGGGTTCATGTATCAAGCGAAAGAAGTTTGAGAGGGAAATTATTTACGCAATACATCGCCTTGATTGTATTATCCTACATTAAGAAACAAATGGATGAGCATCAAATGTATAAAGATTACACCTTGCATGGTTTGTTAATGAAATTAGACTTAATCTACTGCTTTATCAATGATAAGAATGAGCTTTCTATTAGTGAGGTGACAACGATGCAAGAAGAATTGTATGAGTTGATGGGTGTAAGAAAACCAAGGTCATGAGGTGACCTTGGTATAATAGGTTCGGGAATGCAGGTAATATTCAGTAGAATCAGAATGAAATTGACGCATTATTCTTACTCTGATTCTATCTAAGCTATCGTTTAAGTTTTTGATGACATGGAAGGAGTCAACGCAAATGGTAGCTTTTTTAAGGTATTGTTGAGCGACAATTTTATAGTTTTTGTACATATCAATGCAGACATATTCCACTCTATTACGATGTTCTAAAGGAATCTGAGCAAAGTAGTTGAGTAGGTAATTTTCCCATCGTCTAGGTAAAACTTCAACGAGTTTCTTATTCTCGAAGTCATACATAACAGTCAGATACTTTGATTGAATGTCTAGTGAAGGGATAAATACTTCATCGAGACAAAGAACCGTTGGTAGATAAACTTTAGGTGGATGGTAATATTTATCAAAATAGCGTCTGACTGTTGTTTCAGAAAGGTTAAAATTAGAAGCTACAGAAGCAAACGTTTCGTTACGCTTTTTAAGAGCATTCATGATACCTTCAATCGTCGCATAAGAAATTCTAGAATGATTTGGTGTGAGATTAAGGGAATCAGAGAAAGATTTATTGCATCGTAAATATTTATAACGTTTGATTTTCGCTTCGATTTGTAATTGTTGATGGTGTTGAAGTAGGACGGTATATGTTTTAGGGTAATAACCCTTACTATGGAAGGATGAGTGAAAGCAGAATGGACAATGTTTAATATTATCCAAAAGGATACAGCGAATCACTCCATTGGGGCTAGAATCGATGGATTGAATTCGATAACTTGGTAAATTAAAAAAAACGGGCAATGAGTTCTTGATAAGTATTCATAAAAAACCTCCTAAAAATATAAAAGACGAACGTTTCATGCTTTATATTTTAAGAGGCTTGTAGGCAAAAAAACAATTTTCTCCGACACAAATTGGGGGATAGAGGTCCCCACAAGCTGTCGGAGCCCTCCCCATCCCTCAGAAAAAGAATGTTAGCATATCTTTTTATTTTTTGGTCACTATTAATCAGAATTTATAGGAATGAGAACTGTTATGATACGAATCATCTCATCAAGAACATCTGCAAGGGAAATCTCCTTTGTATAGCTTTATTTTTTCGAATAATTTTGCCATTGTTTATTCTGAATAGGGTCAGATTTGAACCTCTCGAGTAGTTTAATAATCTTTACAAAATCGAGTTCTGTTTCGCGATATGAAAATGTTCTCTGACAGGCATTTTTCAACTGAATGAAGTCAATGTCTTCTTTCTTCAGTTTTGAAAGAATATAAACATCGTAAAAATCTTTGCTTCTACTGTTCAAGAAGTTACGTGAATAGATGGTTTGAAGTTTCTCTGCTAGAATTGTTTCAATTGTATAAGCAATGATTGGAAAATTGTCTTCATCAAAAATAGCTTTATAGTCGTATGTAATCGGC
This sequence comes from Aerococcaceae bacterium zg-1292, assembly GCA_016126655.1. Classification (GTDB taxonomy): domain Bacteria; phylum Bacillota; class Bacilli; order Lactobacillales; family Aerococcaceae; genus Globicatella. The sequence continues at coordinate 228,476 of CP065955.1, forward strand.
TGAGGAGTTACAACATCACCTGTCGCAATATCCAAATGGATAACTTGTTTAATATTCTCAAGTTGGCACAAAATTGTTGCTCGATAGCCACCATAGTCATCACTTTCTTTAATAGCCGTGATTGATTGAATCACAAAAGCTATCCCTTCGTCTGAATCTGCTAAAATTTCCTTGAGTTGCTGCTTTACAGTATCTTCTGAGAGTGTTATTTGATGGAACAAAAAATCAATATCAACCGTGCTACGAGATTCAACTCCAATAACATTTGACAGTAGGAATCCTCCTTTGAAGATATAGTGATTTGAATAGGTACTCTGACTTAATTTTTTCAAAATCACTTCTAGAAAGTAATAGGTCATCACGGAATTAAAGGTTAATCCAGTATTCTTTGATATTTTATGACAGAGTGCTGTTAGCTTAGCTTTATTCATACTAGGACCTCCAGAGTTTGTTTGACCTTGTCCAAGGTGTTCATTTTTGACGCATATTCATAGAGTTTTGTAAGATTTTTTTTAGGATAGTTTCCGTAATGTTGAAGTGTTTTGACAAAAAGCTCAGTATCTATTTTTTCTCGATGAATCACAAAATCACAAATAATACGTTCGAAATCATACACTCTTACCTCGTTTCCCATAGGGGTTTTTACAAGAGTAATTCCTAGTTCACTATATTCCTTAGAAACGGAATGAATGTTCAGATTAGCTGGAGGAGTATTAAAACGGTAGCCTCTAGGAATGGTTACGTCAAAATATTGAGGAATTTCATCTGTAAATTGTTGCAGGTAAAGTGCTGAGATATAAGAGAAAACAGCCTTGGGATATCGGTACTGAAAGAAGTAGTATTCGTCGTAGTCTCCATTCTGGGTTAGGAAAATTCCTTTTTCGACGCGGTATATAATCCCTTCTTTTTCTAGTCTTGTCAAATATATTGTTGGAATATTTAGTGCTTTACAATCTTTATAGGTGATAATACCATTGTGGTTTTTTATAAATTCAAGTAGTATCTCTTTTTTTGACATGCTTACTCCTTTCGACGTTGCTTTTACACTACAATTTTACGATATTTGTAGTGTAAAAGCAACATTTTCTTTTCCCTCAATTTATTGTGATAACAAAATCAAGCCTTCTTTTTTATGATGAGGAAAGAGTGACAGTTTGTTGCTATAGAAAAAAGAAAAGAAGGACTATTTATGACCAAAACATGTAATCATCACTTTCTTGTCAATTAGGAAAAAGGCGAGAAACACGTCTTTCGTAAGAGTAAAAAATATCGTACTTTATGTTTGGTTGCCCTTGGAACCATGGTAACCGATGTTGTTGCTTGGGGAGGACGGTTGCACATGCTGATGAAGTTACAACATCAGTTGACACCACCATTCAACGAACGGTCGATTACCAAGAGTTTATCAAAGCTTTTCTCTCTTTGGAATTAAGTATTTCTGATAGAACAATCCTCAATCAAGTATACCAAGATTATATGGATGAAGATGACCTGTCCTTGATTAATGATGAGCTACGAGTTAAAGTTGATAGTTATCAAGATGAAGTACAGGCAGATATGACTGACATTTTGGAAAAAACTGTACCGAACAGGGGAAGGCTCTAGTTTTATTATGGACCTGATGTCCTCAAACAGTCTTTCAGACACTTTGACACAGTATGAGTTTGTGGACAGTGACGATTATTCACCACTTAGCCTTGAAACCTTACAGACCATGATTCAACAGGACGTGGTCATTTCCAGTCAGGATTATTTTGGTGATCTGGTTCACCTTGCCTTGTAAAAAGACTTACTAGACCAGAAAAGTCATTTCTTACAACACTATGTGGTAACTGTAATGGAAGGTATTTCACAAGAACAAGACCAACGAGCCTTGGTCCTAGATTAACACAAAGAGCTGAGAAACATTCTCAGCCTTTTTAATATGGGAGGGAATAATGAATCAAGAAGTCTTACTACAAATGATGAGAGTAACTATTCCTCGTGATAGAGCTTTGCTTGAGGCATTTTTATTTCATTGTGTCAGAAAATTGACGATTCTGTTAATAAAAATTGAACATTTAAAGAAAATTTTATGAAATCGTTGACATTTCTTAATATTTGCTGTACTGTAGAGGTAGGATGTCAGATGGCATTTTATATAAAATTTATCGGAGGTAATCGTTATGAAAAAATCATTACTCGTCGCAACATTGTGTGCGTCACAATTGGTTGTAGCATCAGTTTCTGCCGAAGAAGCAAAAACTTCTGAAATGCCAGGAACATCTACACAAATGTTAAGCGGAACAAATACAGGTGAGAAACAAAAAGTAAAAGTAGATGAAACAAAACGTAAAGAATTACTAAAATTAATCGATAAATCTAAATTAACAGATAAGCAAAAAGAAGATTTAGCGGTGGAAGTAAGTATGGCTGAAACCCAAGAAGATTTGGACAAGGTTGCTAAAAAGTTCAAAGAGTTGACTGAACCTAAAGAAACAACCGCAGCGCCAACAGAAACAACGGCAGCTCCAGCTGAGACAACACAAGCTCCAGCAGAAACATCAGCAGCAAAAACGGTAGAACCAGCTAAACGTACAGAACTGTTAAAAGCGATTGATGCAGCTGATTTGAAAGAAGAAGAAAAAGGAAAATTAGCAGAAGAAGCGAATATGGCAGAAACCCCAGAAGCTTTAGAGAAAGTGGCAGCTAAGCTTAAAGCAATGATGGTGCCAAAAGATACCACAACGCAAATGCCTAAAGAAACAACTAAAGCAATGGTTGACTCAGCTAAACGTACAGAACTCCTCAAAGCAATTGATGCGTCTAATTTGAAAGAAGAGGAAAAAGGAAAATTAGCAGAAGAAGCGAATATGGCAGAAACCCCAGAAGCTTTAGAGAAAGTGGCAGCTAAACTCAAAGCGATGATGGCACCAAAAGACACACCAAAAGCTAAAGCGGACTCAGCTAAACGTACAGAACTCCTTAAAGCAATTGATGCGTCTAATTTAACAGCTGAACAAAAAGGTAAGTTAGCTGAAAAAGCAACTATGGCAGAAACACAAGAAGACTTGGACAAAGTAGCAGCTGAATTTAAAGCGATGCAAGCACCAAGTGAAAAACCAAAACCAGGTATGAAATCCGATGCAGCGTTACGCGATGAATTATTGAAACTAATTGATAACTCTAACTTAACGGCTGAACAAAAAGGTAAATTAGCTGAAGAAGTAAGTTTTGCTAAAGACAGAACAGAATTAGAAAAAGTAGCGGCTAAAGTAAGAAAAATGATTGCTGAAAAACCGGCAGATAAAAAACCAGATGACAAGAAAGAAGCCGATAAAAAAGCAATCGCAAAACCTACGAAAAAACCTGCTTTACCAAATACAGGTGAAAAAACTTCAATTGTAGGCTTAATAACTGCGGTATTAGCTATAGTGGCAGGAGCATTGTTAATTGCACCACGGTTTAAAAAAGAAAAGTAATGTAGTGTAGAATTGGTATTTTACAGAAGCGCTGACGGGAAACTGTCGGTGCTTTTTTATAAAAACGCGGTTATATGACCGCGTTTTTATTGACGAGATAAAGATAATGAAGTATCATATAATTAACTTAATGGAGGTGACTAAGTGTGTGCTAAAGCAAATGTAGCGGATATACAAGCTTTTCTAACTGCAGCAAAGAGTTTGGTTTCTGAAGGAAAATATGACTTTGTGCCGAGAAGGAAGAATATGCAAGCTTTAGCTTCGCATGGTCTTTCTATTATAGATGCAAAGGAGGAAATATTATCTCTTGTAGTCGGTGATTATTATTAGGGGCCTAAACAAGATTTAGACATTAATAGACCTGGAGATATTTGGGAATTTAAGAAGCAAATTGATGGAATTCAATTTTATGTAAAGTTAAAAATCACACAGCATAATGGAGTGCATATCCTGAAATGTATTGGATTTCATGAAGACGATTTTGTTTAATCATAGTGTGACAACGAGCGCTTTGAAATGAACCACTGGAGAAAGGCACCGTAGTGCGAGTATCGCACGCAGGGGACTTTTGAAGTGGATGTCATTTCAGCGAGTTGGCACCAGAATCAGGAGGTGACTTCGATGAAAAAATATTGTCAAGAATGTGGAAGAGAAGTAGAAACAAAAGTAATTTCAAAGCATGAAGTATATAAAGTTCTCGGAGAAGAGATTGAGATTTCTGCTCAAGTACTTATGTGCTCTGAGTGCGAAGAGGAATTTTATTGTGAAGAATTAGATAACGCGACTTTAATTAACGCGTATAATGAGTATAGAAAAAGACATAAGTTGCTTCTTCCATCAGAAATAAAAGAAATTAGAGAGTTATATGGATTGAGTCAAAGAGCCTTTGCGAAACTCCTGAATTGGGGAGATAAGACAATTCATCGATATGAGAATGGCTCGATTCAAGATAAGGCGCATAATAGTTTATTGCTTTTTTTGAGAAATCCAGAGAATATGAAAGATTATTTGAAAAATAATGAAAATGCTCTTGGTGAAAAGCAAAGTGCTAGATTAATTGAGGTAGTTGATAAACTGGTTTATGAAAGAGGAAAAGCAGTTGCTGATAAATTTTTTGATATGTATATGTCTAGCGAGCCATCAATTGAGAATGGCTTTAAGGAATTTGATTATGAAAAATTTGCTGCAATGGTTTTGTTTTTCTCTAGTAAATCCACAGTGCTATTAAAGACAAAATTAATGAAGTTGTTGAATTATTCAGATATGATTTTCTATAAGGAAAATAGCGTGTCGATATCAGGATTGAAGTATGTTCATTTACCTTATGGTCCAGTTCCAGAAAAATTTGATGTGTTGTTAGGAAAATTAGCCGAGGATAATATAGCGCATATTGAAATTGAATATGATGGAAAATATGAAAAACATAAAGTGTTGCCAAATGTAGCTACAGACGATGGGGTTTTAACAGATGATGAAATAGCTGTTCTTGACCGAGTTTATAAAAAGTTTGCTAATTTTGGTTCTGTTGAAATTTCTAATTATTCGCATAAAGAAACAGGATATTCCTCGACTCTACCTGGGGAAATAATTTCGTATATTTATGCTTCGGATATTGAACTGGAATAAAAAAACGTTATGGTTTTACAGAAGCACTGATGGGAAACTGTCGGTGCTTTTTTATTGTTGAAGCGGATCTCGAATATTTGTGACTGATATCGATGTCGGCTGCAAACTAAAAGGATGATGTTAGAATGTGAGAGTGTCTGATGCACAACGAAAAGATAGGGTATATTTTGTAAGTTTGTAAAGAGCAACGACGTAAAATGTACGCACTGCTTAATGTTAAAGGAATCGTAAGTGGTAGTGTATTTAGATAGGGAGCAGCCAAATGCTATAACAAAAAAACGCCAAACACTTTAATAGAAATAAGCCAAACGCTTTAATGAAAATCCGCCAAACACTTTAACAAAAAGCAGCCAAATGCTTTAATTTGTGATATAGTACTGTTAAAGATTGTTTTTGTGGAGGGGAAAATGAAAAAATATTTACTTAGAATCAATCACAGATGAATTGTTAGAAGATAGACTAAATGCTAAAGGAGCAGTATTAATCGAAGGGCCTAAATGGTACGGTAAAACAACAACAGCAAAAAAATTTGCAAAAAGTTTTATCTCGATGGATAAGCCTGATATGGCTAAGCAATATCAGCAAATGGCAGAATTTTCTCCTAATACTTTATTAGAGGGTCAAACGCCAAGACTTATTGATGAATGGCCAATAGCACCTAATCTATGGAATGCAGTGCGTTATGAGGTTGATAATCGAGATGTATTTGGTCAGTTTATATTGACAGGTTCGGCAGTCCCTGAAGAATTTAATGATTTTATGCATACTGGTACTGGAAGAATATCTAGACTTTTAATGCGGCCTATGAGCTTATATGAATCAAAAGATTCAACGGGTCATGTATCGCTTAAGGAGTTATTTGAAGGGAAAGATATTTCGTCCATTGATGAAACAACTCTAGAGGAAATTGCTTTTCTAATATGTAGAGGTGGCTGGCCTAAGGCAATTGGTTTAGACAGAAAACCAGCTTTATTTCAGGCGGTTGACTACTATGACGCTGTTGTTTCTACTGATATAAGCAGAGTTGATTCTGTGAAAAGGGACAAGGAAAATGCAAAAAGGTTACTTAAGTCTTATGCTCGACATGTAGGAACGCAAAGTTCGCTAGAAACGATTAGAAAAGATTTGTTATCAAATCAATCGGATACATTTAATCAAGTTACTTTGTACTCATATCTGGAGGCCTTAAGAAAAATATTTGTTATTGAAGATTCACCTGCATGGACTCCTAACTTAAGGTATAAAACCTCCATACGTACAACAGATACTCGATACTTTTCAGATCCATCCATTGCAGCTGCAGCCTTAGGTATCCTGCATTCCCGAACCTATTATACCAAGGTCACCTCATGACCTTGGTTTTCTTACACCCATCAACTCATACAATTCTTCTTGCATCGTTGTCACCTCACTAATAGAAAGCTCATTCTTATCATTGATAAAGCAGTAGATTAAGTCTAATTTCATTAACAAACCATGCAAGGTGTAATCTTTATACATTTGATGCTCATCCATTTGTTTCTTAATGTAGGATAATACAATCAAGGCGATGTATTGCGTAAATAATTTCCCTCTCAAACTTCTTTCGCTTGATACATGAACCCGTCTCATATTCAATCGATCTTTAATATCATTAAATGCTTTTTCAATCAAATCTTTGTTACGGTAAATATCCAATGCCTCTTTACTGGTTAATTCTTGATCGGTTAGGAGTCCAAACCAACCAAATTTTTGTCGATGGTTATTTACCGCTTCTTCGTCGATTACTTTTTCTCCATTTTCTACTTTAAAATAACACTTCTTGAATGCTTGATCGCTTTCTTTTATTTGTCCTTTCTTCCAATCTCTTAACACTCGTAACAAACGATCATTAAATTTTTCATTCATGCTGAGCGCTCTTTCTTCATCGTAATACAAATGAACGGTCACCGGATAATAACTGGTAGGTGATGCCTTAAACACATCGGTTACTTTATGGGAATATGCATACACACGTTGTGCTTGGTAATAATTCATGACAGAATGTGTTTTTCCTGCATGAGATTCAATTAACTGTTTGATGTATCCAACACTTGTTTTAGCCCCCAAAATAAAGCTCTGTCCACTCTCTAATAGTCCTTGAATATTTTTAGCTGAGTTGAATCCTCTGTCCATTACGACATTCACTTTCGTTGCATCAATATCTTCTAACTCATCTAATAACCAATTGACTGTTTTTACATCTGTAATATTTCCTGGTAGTTCACGGTATGCAAAAGGTAAGCGGCTCTTTTGTCCATATAATAACCCTAAATTCAATTGGGCTAACCGATCATCTTCTTTATTGTATCCATATTGTACATCTTTTAGTTTTTCTGAGTAGCTGGAGATACTTGTCGTATCATAGGCCCAATACTCATTTTCTCCGTGTGTTTTTACCATCCAATTAAAGAATCGTTGCACATCATCATGTGTAATTGACTGGAATACGCGTGAAATATCTTGAGACGTTAATGGTTGTCGATAAGTATAGTTGCTTTCTGCCCAATCAGAATAGTACATCATTGAATTATTGGGTGCTGAGATGAGGTAACAAGCTAACTCGAAAATATCTTTCCCTTTCTCTCCAAAGATAGCTTCTAAGCCTTTAAATAATTGTAATTTATTAGCTATTTGTTGAAAAAGCGAGCGTACTCCATAATGCTTTTGTCGGTAAGTGTTTGTGTCAGTTTGACGCTTTTTCTTAGGGGCTGTTCGTGGTGTCGTTGGGACAATTTCCCCTGTTTCAGGATCTATTTTTCCAATGAGTTTTCTTTTAGGGCGAGATTGTTTCTTTTCTTTATCATAATAAGAGGTTGATTCATAAACATAAGTTATTCCAGTTTTTTTGTTTTTCATACGTACAAGTGTCATGATTAAGCTCCTTAATGTATATATATTGGTATAACTAAATTATATCAGTTGTGCCAATGTAAGTCGACAAAAATATCACGAAAAACTTTGATTTTATCAAGTTTTTCGTGATATTTATTGTCTGTGGTTTAATTACTTCGGGAATTCAGGAGGTATAGGTCCTGAGGACTTGTTAGATGATTTGAACACCATGGGGTTTTTATTTGAAAATTTGTGTATTCGTGACTTGAGAATTTACACAGATTATTTAGATGGAACAGTTTATCATTATAGAGATAAGTACGGATTAGAATGTGATGCAGTCGTTCATTTAAGAAATGGTTCCTATGGGTTGATTGAAATCAAACTCGGTGGGGACAAATTGATTGAAGAAGGGGTTAAAACTTTAAAAGAATTAGCATCTAAAATTGATACTCAATATATGTCTAAGCCTTCATTTATGGCAGTCTTGTGTGTCAAAGCACCTTTTGCATATAAAAGAAAAGATGGAGTTTATGTAATTCCAATTACTACACTTAAGCCATAAGTAAGCTAATTGTTTAAAAATAATCAATATTTCTCAGCTGGATAAAATTCTTGTGGGATTACCATAGATTTTGATCGCAGAATGAGTTGTCTGAAGTGTAGTAAGTGAGAAGATGATTCAATTAAGTGGATTTATTTTCGGGAGATCGTAACAATGTGATTATTTTCAGATTATAGGATGTATAGCAATAAGAGTAGGTGCCAACTTTCATCTACTCTTTTTATTGTGTTGTTGTATATTATTTAAGAAGTATAGTAGCGGTTTATTTTTGTACATTTATAACGTTGTAAAATGTGCGGCATTTTTCGAAGAATCCGTAAAACCGACTGAATCATTTTCAGTCGGTTGGGTATTCTATTATGTATCTCAATTTACCTGGTACCAGAATGTTGTCGACTTTATCACTGAGAGAAAAGCCATTGAATGATAGTTGAGATTGAAACAAATCTCGTCTTTTGCTTTTATTTAAGTCAATGCTTTTTGTTTCCAAGTCCCATATTGTAAGACCGTCATCAGTAATGGGATAGAATTTTCCGTCGCATTTTACACTGAAAGAAATGCCTTCACCCGTTGAGTCCACATATGAGGTGATGATTTCTGTTTCCGATTGAGATACTTTGATTAATTTAGCGTTTCTATGAATAAAATCGAAATATTCATTAGATATGGTTTGAATATCCAATTTGAAGACTTCTGTGTAATTTATTTGTTTGTTTTTCAAGTTCTGTGTCTTGTGGCTGATAAGGGAAGGGAGAGTTTCATCTTTACTCGCTTTTACTCGCTTCAACTCGCTTCAACTCGCTTCAACTCGCTTCAACTCGCTTCAACTCGCTTTTACTCGCTTTTACTCGTTTTTACTCGTTTTTACTCGCTTTTACTCGTTTTTACTCGTTTTTACTCGCTTTTACTCGCTTTTACTCGCTTTTACTCGCTTCAACTCGCTTTTACTCGCTTTTACTCGTTTTTACTCGCTTTTACTCGTTTTTACTCGTTTTTACTCGCTTTTACTCGTTTTTACTCGCTTCAACTCGTTTTTACTCGTTTTTACTCGTTTTTACTCGCTTTTACTCGCTTCAACTCGCTTTTACTCGTTTTTACTCGCTTTTACTCGCTTCAACTCGCTTTTACTCGCTTCAACTCGCTTTTACTCGCTTTTACTCGTTTTTACTCGCTTTTACTCGTTTTTACTCGTTTTTACTCGCTTCAACTCGCTTTTACTCGCTTTTACTCGCTTTTACTCGCTTCAACTCGCTTTTACTCGCTTTTACTTGTATTATTATCCGGGAATTTTAGAATATAATATTGATTTTTATCATTAATATTACTTCCGTGCCATTCTAGGAGGCCATCTGTAGCCAATTTTTTTAGAAGTTTTCGAGTGAACGAAGGACTGCGATTGATAATATTTGCTGCTAAACTAGTTGTTAACTTTGATTTTGTATTAAACATATAGCTAATAAGCGTTTGTTCATCAGTTGATAGTTTCCCGAATTCATGGATTTTTTTTTGAAGTTGGTCGATTGAACGGGCATGTCGATTCAGTATATTGTTCTCTAAAGTTAGTAATACACTATTAGAGGGTTCAGAGTAAATAGGTTCGTTTAAAAAAGCGTTTATCATTTCATTATAAATTCGTTTTACACCTTCGTTCATCTCCCTAACCCATTTTAATTCCGTTAAAGTTCTGGCAATACGAGGATTCCTAGAGAATTGTTCATTGCGTATATTTTTTAATGTTACAATATTAGGTAATAATCCTGGGCTATGTATTTCTAATCGGTTATCAAACATTAATACACGAATATATTTGCCTCGAATTGAATAATTTCGATGTGTTACAGCGTTTATAATTCCTTCAAACCACGCAAATTCAGGGTATTCTGGCATTGTTTTAAATTTCATATCAGTCTTGTCTAAGTATTGAAAATCTCTCAATTGAGTACGAATATAGTCAGTAACTTTTGTGATAAGAATTGGTAACGCATCATCAAATGTGATATCTTTGATTGCATTAAACTGTGAACCAGGAAGCATCTCATTGCCATCATACTTAATAAATCGTAACCTAGCTTGAGGCAAAAATTGACTGGGATTTTTTCCAAAGAGAAGAATACCAGCGTTAGTTATTTCATCTTTAACAATAAAATGTTTAGCTTTTAATAAGTCATAGGTTGAAGTACTTGGTGGTATCTCTAATTTTTCTTTGTAATGTGTAATAATATTTTCATCAATATCTTCAAGAGAGCTGCCTACAGCAATTTCGTCTTCAAAATACCGCTGTCCTTTATCGTAAATTAATTGAGTTCTTTGTTCATAACTTAGAGTAACAGACTGGTCACCTTGTCTAAGGTATACTTCATCATTAGGTGCTGTAATTACTCTATTTAATTCAACATCAACTTTAATAATTAAAATAATATCCTTATTCCCAGAACTATTAATGACAATGCGTTCCTCGGTATCATAAGAAATAGGAGTATTTCTAAGTTCTAAGCGAGCAATATTTTTAAAATCTTCTATCGGAAAAGCTTTGCTTTTTTGAAATCCAGTAATTTCCCCATTGTTTTCAACACCTATTACAAGATATCCGCCATCTGCATTAGCAAAAGCAATTAAATGCTTTAGAATTTCCAGTGGTCGTTTTCGAGCGCTTTTTCTATCTAGATATTGATTTTCTGGAGTTGAAATAATACTTTCTGTTGTAATACTAAATGTATTCATTTTTAGCCTCCTAAATGATATAATTGGATTCTTATATACAATCGATTGAATGTTTTTGATAAATAGTCCGAGATATTTTGATTCAAATAATACTAAATGGATTATTTGAATTTCTAAGCGAGCTTAATGCATAAAGGGAGAGATTCTTCGCTTACCCACTACCTGTTATTGTGCAATAATGCAATTGCACGTTAAGCTTCCACTCCATTATAAACCAAACAACAACTTTAATATAGTTAAAAATACTGGCTCTAACTAGTTACTCAATGGTAAAACAGCTATAATAAGTGTGTACTTTCTTTGTTGCTATAGACATGGGATTAGGATAAATATTGAAAGGGTGGCTGTATGTTGCGAATAATATTGGTGCTTATCATGCTGTTAGGTGTGTGTGATAGTCATGAGGCTACTGTTGATAATCATTTAAGAACTCGTGTGTTGACAACAGTTAACGCCACTTCACCGGTGAATGCAAAAGCGATTGCGCTGTTTGACACTCATTTTAATTCGCTCCAAGGGGACCATCAGTTATATTTTAGACAGATATCAGATAAGACAGTGCCTGTTTTGTACAATAATCAGTCAGCGCGGTCTGCAAGCATCATCAAACTATATATTTTAGCGGTGTTGTTTGACCAAGTGGAAAAAGAGGTCGTTGATTTAGAAGCGGTGTATCAGTTGAAAGAGACAGATATTGTGGGCGGTACGGGGGTGATACAGCAGCAGCCGATTGGTAGTTCCTATACGCTGTATGAGCTGGCGAAAGAGATGATTATCGCCAGCGATAATACTGCCACGAACATTATCATTGAGCAGCTCGGTGGCGTGCAGGCAGTGGCTACGAAGATTCACCAGTTGGGCTTTAAGCGAACGCATCTCAGACGTAAGATGTTAGATATGCAGGCGTTGGCAAAAGGTATCGATAATGAGACAATGGTCAGTGATGTAGGCGAATTGTTATCACTGATGTATCAAGGAAATTTGGTGTCGAAAAAGGCGAGTCAGGTAATGATGAAGATTCTTGAGTCACAGCAGGACCGTGACAAATTATTTGCGAAAATGCCAGCAGGAGTTAGGGTCTATAATAAGACAGGGATATTTGCAGAATATGGTGTTTTGGCGGATGCGGGCATTATCCGATATCAAAATAAGGCATATGTAGTTGCTGTTATATCAAATAATGGTGAAATGGCACAACAGCAACGGGCAATGCAGGAATTGGGTCAGGCGATAGGCGAGCAAATTGTCAATAATTAGTTGGAAAAGACGCAGAATGCTTGAAAAACCAAGGATTCTGCGCAGAAAAAATAGATGATAGGAATATTTTACAAGTTCAAAAGGTCGCGTCGTATCGTTTGCTAATCGATAGGGTATTGATTAATAATTCTTATTTTCTCGGTTGTCACGTTTATCATTTAATGATCACTCAACCATTACTAGTATAAAGGGGACAGCAGTTTATCAAATTTCGTAATTTATAAACTTGCCAAATGTGACAAAAAACACAAAGTTGCAAAAAATAGTAGCATAGCTTGTGAAACTTTGCTATAATTATCTTAATACAAACGAATATAATAATTATTTAGTGAAAAGGTAGGAGAAATTATGCACAAAGAAATTCCTCGTGCTACGGCACGTCGTTTGCCAATTTATCATCGCTATCTTCGCTTTTTGCATAATGCGGGTAAAAGACGTATTTCGTCTACCGAGTTAAGTGAAGCAGTGAAGGTCGATAGTGCAACTATTCGTCGCGATTTTTCATATTTTGGCGCGTTAGGTAAGCGTGGTTATGGTTATGATGTTGATTATTTATTAGATTTCTTTAGTAAGACATTGAATCAGGACCGTTTAACATCGATTGGTTTAATTGGGGTAGGACACTTAGGTAACGCCTTGTTGAACTATAACTTTAGAAAAAACAATAATGTTCGTATCGGTGCAGCATTTGATATTAACCAAGATTTAGTTGGTAAAGTATTATCAGGAGTACCGGTGTACTCGATGGACGAGCTTGAAAAGCAAATTGAAGAGCAGGCTATTGAGATTGTTATTCTGACGGTTCCGCAAGAGACGGCGTCTGAAGTCGTCGAGCGGCTAGTGGCAGTGGGAGTTAAAGGCATTATGAACTTTACACCATTACGTTTTGATGTGCCGCGTACCGTTCGTGTACAAAATGTTGACTTAACGACAGAGTTACAGACTCTCATATATTTCATCGATAGCGATTTGGCAGAAGGTGAAGAAGACAATCATTTTATGGATGTCTCATACAATTTTAAATTCTAGTAATGCATCAAAGCAGACGAAGTGCCGATTGAATACTTCGTCTGCTTTATTTTATTCATTACATCTGCGTGTTACTATTGGTATGACGATATTTCGTCGGTGTAATGTGATTATACTCTTTAAATGTTTTTGAAAAATGTGATGGTGAATGGAAACCAACAAAGTCAGAAATTGTCGCAACAGACATATTCGTAGTGACTAATAATCTTTCTGCCTCTTTCAATCGTACATGAATGAGATAGTCAATAGGTGATAGACCGGTAAATTGTTTAAATAGTCGGATTAAATAGTACTTGTTAATGTCTGCCACTTCAGAAAGTGAATCCAATGTGATTTTCTCAGAGTAATTGTCGCGGATATATGTTTGGATTTTCTCAATTTCATGGCTTTTTGACTGCATGCTAGAATCTTTAATCGACAGTTCATGATTGCGCAAGATTTGAATCAATAAGCATTCAACTAATTTTTTCAGTAATAAATCAGTACCGCGTGATTGTTTTTCTGCTTCTGCTAATGCTAAATCGAGATAATCTTTAAATGTGCTTGGTGTGTGTTTGATATGGAAAAATGTATCGGACGTATCTAATTTGATAGATGACGTAAAGACGATACCTGATAATTGGACGATAATGATTTCCATTTTCCGTATCGGAGTAAGTGTGATGCTATGACCTGGATTTAGAATGAGTACTTCTCGCTTCTTCAATTCTATGAGCTCGCCTTGTTTTGTTTCATAATGGGCCGCCCCTTTATGAATATATACCAGTGTTAAATAATCGCTGGATGCTAGGGTTGGCATTTCCGATTCTTGAATATGGTTCGATTGAATTTGATTCAGCTTGATTGAAGCTGAATTGACATTTGAAATGTACATATTGAACACCTCTTCCTTAAAAAATATTTTTAAACAGTGAAAATTGCTATTAACTATATTATACAGAAAAACAAATTTGGATTACAAGACAAATATATGCGATAGTCAAAATTATCATAAAATTGTAATATGTTGTTAAAATAAGGCCTTAAAAAAGTGTAATTAGTTAACATCGTTAATAGCAGTTGCTATAATAAAAGCAACAAACAAAGTGCGAGAGCGGGTGTTCTGACTTGAACCACTGGAGCAGAGGACGCCGAAGCGCGAAAAGCGCATCAAGAGCTCTGTGAAGTGAAAGTCAAGTCAACCCGAACGAGCCGGATTAAAACAAAGTGCGAGAGCGGGTGTTCTGACTTGAACCACTGGAGCAGAGGACGCCGAAGCGCGAAAAGCGCATCAAGAGCTCTGTGAAGTGGAAGTCAAGTCAACCCGAACGAGCCGGATTAAAACAAAGTGCGAGAGCGGGTGTTCTGACTTGAACCACTGGAGCAGAGGACGCCGAAGCGCGAAAAGCGCATCAAGAGCTCTGCGAAGTGGAAGTCAAGTCAACCCGAACGAGCCGGATTAAGGAGCAGTGACAATAAATGCAAAATTTTACGTATGATATTCCGACAAAAGTATTTTTTGGTGAAGGTCAAATTGAACAATTGCCGGGTTTAATTGCCAAATTTGGTAAGCGTGTGTTGTTAACCTATGGTGGTGGTAGTATTAAGCGCAATGGTCTGTATGACAAAGTAAAAGAATTATTATCAGATTGTGAGCTTTATGAGTTGTCAGGGATTGACCCAAATCCGAGAATTGAATCGGTGCGTCAAGGGGCTACGCTTTGTAAAGAGCATCAGATTGATGTTGTATTAGCGGTTGGTGGCGGGTCGACGATTGACTGTTCAAAAGTAATTGCTGCTTCAGCCAAATATGATGGCGATGCATGGGACTTGGTGCAAGATTCCAGCCTGATTAAAGATGCTTTGCCGTTAATTGATATTTTAACATTATCAGCAACCGGAACAGAGATGAACACAGGTGCGGTAATTACTAATTTTGAAACAAAAGACAAAAGTGGGACCGGCGCTTACGTGATGTATCCTTATGCGTCCATTTGTGACCCGACGTATACATTTACTGTGCCGCATAATCAAACAGCTGCAGGTACGGCGGATATTATGAGTCATACGTTTGAGATTTATTTCAATCATGAACCAGATGTGTTTGTCCAAGACCGTATGGCAGAAGGTATTTTAGAAGCGTGTATTCATTATTTACCAATCGCGTTAAAAGAGCCGGATAATTATGAAGCGCGCGCTAATTTGATGTGGGCGTCAACATTGGCATTGAATGGTTTAACACGTATGGGTCGTAATGGTGCGTGGACATGTCATCCGATCGAACATATGTTATCGGCTTATTATGATATTACCCATGCAGTTGGTTTGGCGATTTTAACACCACGTTGGATGGCCTACTGTTTAAATGATGCGACAGTTGAACGCTTTGCGATGTATGCTAACCGTGTGTGGAAAATCGCGTATCAAGATGATTTATATGCGATGGCAAAAGAAGCGATTGAAAAGACTTATCAATTCTTTGTTGATGCAGAGATGCCGATGACTTTGCCGGAAGTGGCTATTGATACGGAACATTTTGATGAGATGGCAGAACGTGTAGCACCACGTTTAACGAAGAGTTATGTGCCATTAGATAAAGCCGCAGTCATTGCGATTTTAGAAGACTGTATGACGCCAGGTGTTACCTATCATTAATTCAAATATTGAGGCTAAGTAGTGTATTGGCTGCTTGGTCTTTTGTTGTTGTGCAGCTGAGGGTGTGTCATATATTTTTCAGTGGAAACAACTGATTTTCTACAAATTGAATATTCGAGTTAAACCACTTGCATTTTGACCAAAAATGACCTATTATAATAAGTGGATTAGCACTCCGGGCGACAGAGTGCTAAATATTAAAAATTGGAGGAATAAGAATGTTAAAACCTTTAGGAAAACGTGTTTTATTAAGTTTAAATCCTGTGGAACAAGTATCTGCGGGAGGTTTGGTACTAGCTAGTGCAGCAAAAGAAGATCCTTCAGTAGGAACCGTTGTTGCGGTTGGGCATTTAGTGACGGAAGAAGATGTCGTAAAAGTCGGCGATTCAGTTGTCGTAAGCAATTTTGGTGGCACAAAAGTTCAACATGAAGGCAAAGATTACTTAGTTGTTGAATTGGATGAAGTATTAGCAGTAATTGGATAGAAACTAGTATGAGCGAGGGTGTTTTGCCTCGAATCATCGGAGTAAAGGCCATGAGGTCCTAAGACGCTTTAAAGCATATGCGGAGTAGTCTAAACGACCAGAATATAATATACTAACGGGTGCTTAATACGCAGAGGAAGTCTTTGGAGTGAGTGTTTAGTTAACCCGAATGAATTAAAATAATACAAAGTGTGACAACGAGTATTTTGAAATAAACTACTAGAGAAAATTGTCAGCGTGAGAGCCACGCACAGAGGAAGTTTTTAAAGTCGAGTTATTTCAGTGAGTTGGAGCTATATAAGGAGAGTTGTAAAATGGCAAAAGAATTGAAATTTTCAGAAGATGCACGTGCAGCCTTGTTACGTGGTGTGGATATTTTAGCAAATACAGTAAAAACAACCTTAGGACCTAAAGGACGCAATGTTGTCTTAGATAAAACCTTTGGTTCACCATTAATTACCAATGATGGAGTAACGATTGCGCGTGAAATCGAATTAGAAGATCGTTTTGAAAATATGGGTGCGCAATTAGTGATGGAAGTAGCATCTAAAACAAATGATGTAGCAGGTGATGGTACCACTACAGCAACTGTATTGACACAAGCGATTGCGCGTGAAGGTATGAAAAATGTGACGGCAGGTGCCAATCCAGTCGGTATCCGTCGTGGGATTGATTTAGCTACACGTGTAGCAGTTGAAGCTTTACAGGCATTATCACAACCAGTTTCATCAAAAGAAGCGATTGCGCAAGTTGCAGCGGTTTCTTCAGGTGACCCAGAAATTGGTGCCTTAATTGCGGATGCGATGGAACGTGTCGGTAATGATGGCGTGATTACGATTGAAGAATCAAAATCAATTGAAACAGAATTATCTGTGGTAGAAGGTATGCAATTTGACCGTGGTTATTTATCACAATACATGGTGACAGATAATGAAAAAATGGTTGCGAACTTAGAAGCGCCATTAGTGTTCATTACAGATCGTAAAATTACCAATATCCAAGATGTCTTACCATTACTGGAAGAAGTAATGCAATCTGGACGTCCATTATTAATTATCGCTGAAGATGTTGATGGCGAAGCCTTACCAACGTTAGTCTTGAACAAATTACGTGGAACTTTAAATGTAGTAGCTGTTAAAGCACCTGGATTTGGTGACCGTCGTAAAGCGATGTTAGAAGATATTGCGATATTAACGGGTGCAACGGTAATTTCTGAAGAATTAGGCTATGAATTAAAAGATGCGACAGTTGCGCATTTAGGCCATGCAGGTAAAGTAACGGTTACTAAAGATGCGACAACGATTGTTGAAGGAGCAGGTGATAAACAAGCGATTGCTAATCGTATTGCAGTTATTCGTGCGCAAGCAGAAGAGACCACGTCAAGCTTTGATAAAGAAAAATTACAAGAACGTTTAGCGAAATTATCAGGTGGAGTTGCGGTGATTAAAGTAGGTGCGGCGACTGAAACTGAGCAAAAAGAACGTAAATTACGTATCGAAGATGCATTGAATGCTACACGTGCAGCGGTAGAAGAAGGTATTGTTGCCGGTGGTGGTACTGCATTAGTGAATGTTCAAGATAAAGTGTTAGCGATTGAAGCAACTGGAGATGAAGCAACAGGTGTGGCGATTGTAGCGCGTGCCTTGGAAGAACCTGTGCGTCAAATTGCGGAAAATGCAGGTAAAGAAGGTTCTGTTGTTGTTAATGAATTACACCGTTCGCAAAAAGGTGTTGGTTATAATGCGGCTAATGATACATTTGAAAACATGATTGAATCAGGTATTGTTGACCCAACAAAAGTAACCCGTTCTGCTTTACAAAATGCAGCCTCTGTAGCGGCATTATTGTTGACAACAGAAGCAGTTGTAGCAGATATACCGAAAGAAACGTCAGAAATGCCAATGGGCGGCGGTATGCCAGGTATGATGTAATTGTACAGGTAAGAAGCTGCTGGAACAAAGGTTGCTAAGCTGAATTCCTAAGGGCTTCAAGCGTCTTGTGAAGTGCATACCTAGAAAATCTAAGTAAGACGGCATCCTGTAGTGCGATATCGAGTGTACAAAACAAGTGTAAATAATCAAAGGCTACAAGTATCTACTATGAGATACTTGTAGCCTT
Source organism: Aerococcaceae bacterium zg-1292 (assembly GCA_016126655.1). Lineage (GTDB taxonomy): Bacteria > Bacillota > Bacilli > Lactobacillales > Aerococcaceae > Globicatella. Next base: position 247,225 of record CP065955.1, read on the forward strand.
TTTTCGCGCTCCTGACCCCAGTACAAAACAATAGTTGTTGCACAAACGAGCCTGTATCAATATTGTTAAACGCTACCAATCTTATTCCGCCATAATTCAGTATTAAACCTAAAAATATTTTTGTAAATGTCTCGGCAAATGCTGATTTTTTTCACAATTTGTAGTATCCTAAAAAGGAAGGAGTGGTGTATTTGACAGAAACAATCATACGATTTTGGAGTGGTCTTCATACAATTGGTGGCAATATTGTCAGCCTGCAAAATGGTAATTATCGAATCATTATGGATTTTGGTGCTTTAGTCGGTGCGGATATAGATCGTTTAACCCAGAAAGCACAAGGTCATGCATTATTGCGTGAAGGGCTCTTGCCAAAGATAGATGGCTTGTATGAACACGAAACTCTAGCGACTTACCCTTTAGAGTCGTTGGAAGAGAGTTCGATTAAAACGATTATGTGCTTATCCCACTTACATTTGGATCATATCGGATCTTTTGGACAATTAAGTGAGCAAACACCTGTCTATGCGTTGAAGGAATCGGTTGATTTTTATGCGAAACTGAAAGCGACAGAATTACTGCCGGCATATAATGTTAATTGGCAGGGAGTACAACCGGGTGAAGTGATTCAACACGGACCTTTTTCGATTGAATTTGTCCCTGTTGACCATGATACGATGGGTGCAGCGAGCGTGTTTGTCACAGCGCCGGATACAAAGGTGATTTATTCTGGCGACTGGCGTTTGACTGGCTTTGAGCCTGAGAAGTTGCTCGTGTGGGCGCAAAAAGCACGAGCGTTTGAAGCAGATTTATTATTGATGGAAGGAACGACGTTTAGTCATGTAAATAGCGAACCGAGTGAAGCGGATTTGCGTATTGCCGAAATAACGTCGGCTATTCGTGCGCGTAATGAATGGCATTTGATTGAAACGATTAAACGGATGATTCAGGAATATGATGGACGCTTAGTTGCCTTTAATGGCTATCCACAAAATGTCCGTCGGATGCTTGAACTTGTCAAAGTGGCGAATCAATTCGGTCGCGAATTTGTATTTAATGCCCGTTTTTACCAGATGATTCAAGATTATTTGACACCAGATATGCGTGTGCGTGAGTTGAGTCAAGACGATGTCACTATCGAAATGATTCAAGCAGCACCGGGGAAATATATGCTTCAAGTTGAAGAGGACTCGATTGAGACCTTGTTTGCATTGCCAGCAGGATTGTACTTGCATTCAAATGGTATGCCATTAGGTACGTATATGCCGAGCTATGAACCGTTTGTGAATCGGATTGTGGCAGCTGGATGGAATTTTGTGATTGCAGCGGCAACAGGTCATGCCTCAACACAAGATTTATTATTGATGAATGCGGTGGTTCGACCAAAAGTGATTGTGCCATGGCATACCTTTCAACCGGAAACGTATGCGGAGGCGTTACAAGAGCAAGGTCAATTAGCTTGGTTACCAGCATACAATCAAACATATACATGGGCTACGATAGCTAGTTCTTTAGGAGTTGAACATGAAAAAAATTAGTTTTTTGATGACGAGTGATACACATGGTTACTGGTTAGATCGTCCGAACAATCCAGATGCCAATTTATTGAACACGGCGCAAGTGTTGACAGCGATTCGTCAGCAAAATCAACATCCCACAATTACCATCGATTTAGGTGATTTTATACAAGGGTCTTCGTTTGCGACGTATTGTAGTCAAGTGGCTAAGAACGGGGATTGCTTTGCCCGTGCCATGAATGCGTTAGACTATGATTTTCAAATTATTGGGAATCATGAATTCAATTTTGGCCCTGATTATCGCAATGGTATTTTGGAGCAATTGAATGCGCAAGTGTTGGTGAGTAATATTATCGATGAGGAGACGAATCAACCTTTTATAGGTAAGCCTTATGAAGTGATTGAGTGTGATGGAGTGAAGATAGGGATTATCGGTGTTACGACTCATTATATTCCGAATTGGGAATTGCCAGCGCATTATGAAGGCTTGCGTTTTGATGATGCGTTTGAAACAACAAAATATTGGTGTCAACAGTTGCGTCCGCACGTGGATGTGCTAGTGGTTGCCTACCATGGTGGTTTTGAACGTGATTTAGATACCTTTGAGCCATTGGAAGCCTTAAAAGGTGAAAATCAAGGGGCGCAAATGTTGCGAGAAATTCCAGAGATGGATGTATTGTTAACAGGGCATCAACATCGTTATATTAACCAAAAAGTCAATCATACATGGGCGATTCAACCCGGTCATGCAGGAGAATGGGTGGCAGAAGTTGTAGTGACCGTGGATGATAATCATCAAGTGGTAGATTCCGTTGGCTTCTTGCATGAAACAACAATGGTACCGGTGGCATCACAGCTTGTGCCGGTATTAGAGCCGCAGTATTCCCACGGTAAAGCATGGTTGAACACGGTGTTGGGTCAAGCGCCCATTATACAACCGACCACCGATATCTTCCAAGCCCGCGTAGCGGGACATCCCTTTGTGGAATTGCTAAATCAGGTGCAAAAAACAGTAACGGGTGCGGAATTTAGTGGTGTGGCGCTAGTGAATGAGTTTTTTGCCTTGTTTGAGGGAGATATAACTAATGAAATTTTGCTAAAAGCTTATCCGTATTATAATCTTATTGCGACAGTTAGGATGACTGGTCGAGAGATTTATGAGGTGATGGCCTTTGATTTTGAGTATTTTCAGTTAAACGACGTAGGCGAAATGATTGTCAATCCGACCTATATTGACCCTAAGCCTAAACATTATAATTATGATATGTATTCTGGGTTTACGACTTATGTGGATATGACCAAGACGAACGGTGAACGGATTGTCAGTATTGTTGATGAGCGTACGGGTCAGCCGATTGAGTTGGATAATGTGTACACATTGGCCATCTCGCAATACCGAGCGGTTGGAGGCGGTGATTATACGATGTTTACGAAAGATAAGATTCAGTCAATTTCTGAAATTGATATTGCGACGGCGCTTGTAAAAGCATTAGAGACATTTGATGCAGCTAAATGGCAGCAAATTAATCAAGATTACAATCATGTAGTCTGGCATAGTGGAGAAAGTAACACATTGGAGGATGAGGTGGAGAGATGCAAGTAAGGTTTGACAATGTCACGATGCAGTTTGAAAACAAGAAAGTGTTAGATAATATCAATTTTACATTGCCGAGCGGCGAATTGATTTCCTTTTTAGGGCCAAGTGGCTGTGGGAAGTCGACAACATTGTATTTGATATCAGGTTTGTTAAATGCAACATCAGGAAATATTTATTTTGACGATAAAAATGTTACGAAGTTAGACCCTGTGAAGCGTCAAGTAGGTTTAGTATTTCAAAACTATGCGCTTTATCCGCATTTAACTGTGTTAGAAAACATTATGTTTCCTTTAAAAATGGCAAAGATGCCGAAAGCACAACGGATGGAAATCGGTAAAGAGATGGCTGCTTTAACGCAAATTCATGATCAATTAGACAAGTATCCACGTCAATTATCGGGTGGGCAACAACAACGGGTTGCGATTAGTCGCGCCTTAGCGAAATCGCCGTCAATTTTACTGATGGACGAGCCATTATCAAACTTAGACGCGCGATTACGGATTGAAATGCGCGAAGAAATTCGTCGTATCCAGCAAGAGACAGGCGTTACTACTGTATTTGTCACCCATGACCAAGAAGAAGCGTTGAGTATCGCAGATAATGTCATGGTGCTGAACCAAGGTGAAATTCAACAGATGACCGATCCGGTGACATTGTACCGTGAACCTAATAATTTGTTTGTTGCTAAATTCATCGGGACGCCAGTGATTAATACCTTTTCGAAACAATCGCCGTCCCTCAATCCGAATACGTGGTTATTTAACCATGAGTGGGAAACGCTAGGTATTCGCTCCGAGCATTTCCGCCTCGGTACGTTAGCGGACCATTTAGTTAGTGCGACAGTGCAACGCATTGAACAAGTAGGTAAAGATATTACGATTCACTGTGAGTGTAATGGCGAAACATTTGTCGTATCTGACATTGATGCAGAATTACCCGTCGGCGAGCAAATTTTCTTAACGGTTGAACCACAAGATTTAATGTTCTTCAACCAACAAGAAAAGCGTGTTGAGGTAGTGTAACATGAACAAAAAACCAACACTAAAAAGTTCACTACAGGCATTGTTATATTTAGCGCCGATGCTAACGATTAGTGGGATTTTTACTGTCTATCCTATTTTCAAATCGATTGCGATGAGTTTTTATACCAAATTCAATCTTTTTACCGGCGAAGTATCAGCGCGTGGCCTCGATAATTATAAAACCGTATTGAGTGATAAAAACTTTCACGAAGCGCTACGTAATACCGTCATTTATGTTATAGGTGTGGTGCCGACGACGATTTTCATTTCGTTACTGATTGCGATGATGTTAAACAGTATTCCATTTTTAAGAGGATTCTTTCGAACAGTCTACTTTTTACCGTATGTGACGAGTACGGTAGCAGTATCGGTTGTATGGAGTTGGTTGTACCACTCGCGTTATGGATTCTTTAACTATATTTTGGGATTGTTTGGTGTTGATGCGATTAATTGGTTGAATTCACCAGATAATGCGTTACCGGCTGTAATGATTATGGCGGTATGGAAAGGATTAGGGTTCAATATTTTGCTCCTACTTGTTGGGTTAGGTAATATCAATGAAAATTACTATAAAGCAGCTAAAATTGATGGTGCGAATGCCTTTCGTCGTTTTACCAATATTACAATTCCATTGTTGCGTCCGACCTTGTTCCTATTATCAACCTTAGGAGTCATTAGTGGCTTTAAAGTGTTTGATGAAGTGTACGCATTGTTTAGTGGACGTCCCGGTCCTGCAGGTTCTGCTACGACATTGGTCTATTATTTATTCCAAAAATTCTATGTTCAATTCAAATATGGTGAGGCTGCTGCAACTGGGATTATCTTGTTTGTAATTGTCTTATGTATTACTTTAGTGCAAAATGCGGGAAATCGTTACTTAGAAAAGAGAGGTGGCTGAGATGAAAGGCATCGTTAAAAATTTAGCGTTATACGCCGTTCTGTTTTTAGGTGGTATTTTTATGATTTTGCCGTTTTACTGGATGTTAGCGACGAGTTTGAAATCATCAGGTGAAGCGATTTCGATACCACCAACTTGGTTGCCGCAAAATTGGTTGTTTTCAAACTACCAAAAAGCGTTGAAAGTAGCACCGTTTGCTCGTTACTTCTTAAACAGTGTGTTTGTTACTTTAGTGACCACTTCTGGTGAATTAGTAACGAGTATCTTAGCTGCGTTTGCGTTTGCTAAGCTAAAATTTTGGGGTAAAGACTTATTATTCATTATTTTGTTAGGAACCATGATGGTGCCGGGTGAGTTGATGACCATTCCCAACTTTGTAACCTTATCTGGGTGGGGGATGATTAACACGTATTGGGCATTGATAATTCCATGGCTAGCAAGTGTATTTTCAGTCTTTACATTAAAACAATCATTCCAATCGATACCAGACCAGCTGTATTATGCGGCTAAAACCGATGGTGCGAGCGACTGGCGTTTTCTATGGGAAATGTTGGTGCCACTATCGCGTTCGTCAATTATTGCAGTGATGATTTTAAAAGTCATCGGTAGTTGGAATTCGTTTATGTGGCCGTTGATTGTCACAAACGACAAGGCATTGCGTACGTTGCCGGTAGGGTTGCAAGCATTTACGACGGAAGCCGGAACACAATTTGAATTGTTAATGGCGGCGTCGACATTAGTGGTTGTTCCAATGGTTGTCATTTATTTATTGTTGCAAAGATATATTATGCAAGGGATTGCCAGTTCTGGTTTGAAAGGTTAGAGGTACCGTGATACTGTCTAATCGATTTATAGGAGGAGAGAATTTAATGAAAAAATTACGCACGTTAGCAGCGACATTATTAACCGCATCAGCATTTGGTGCATTTGTCCCAACCGCGTCAGCGCAAGAAAAAACTACGGTGACTTTCTGGCATGCGATGCAAGGCAAACACCAAGAAATGATTACTCAATTAGTTGACGAGTTTAATAAATCTCAAGATACGGTTGAAGTAGTTGAACAAAACCAAGGTGATTACAGTTCGTTACAACAAAGTGTCATGGCATCGGGCGTGTCAGGTAAATTGCCAACGATTGCGCAATTAACAGCTTCCAATACACCTGACTACATGAATCAAGGTTTATTAATGCCGTTAAACGATATTTTAACTGCTGAAAATGGTTTTACTGATGAATTACGTGAAGGAATTTTCCCTGGTTTTATGACCGGTGTGACCTTCGAAGATAAAATTTATGCTTTACCATTTTCTAAATCAGTTCGTTTATTATTTGTAAATAAAACAATGTTGGACAAAGCAGGTGCAGAAATTCCAAAAACATGGGATGAGGTTAAAGCACTGGGTGAAAAATTGCGTGAAGCAGGTATCGACAAACCAGCGATGGGATTTGAGAATGATGTGGCGGCTGAGTACGAAACAATGGCGCGTCAAAATGGTGCTGCGTGGATTTCACCAGATTTAAAGAAAGTAGACTTTACATCTAAAGAAGCATTAGAGCCGATTCAATTTATTAAGGACTTAATTGAATCAGGACTTGCGCGTACGGCTGGTGAAGATGGCTACATGAGTGGACCATTCTCTTCAGGTGAGTCTGCTTTATACATTGGTTCATCTGCAGGGTTACCTTATGTGTTACCTGGCGTTAAAGAAAATAATATCGAATTAGCTACCGCTCATGTACCTGTATTTGGTGGAGGTAAAGAACTAACCATTTTTGCAGGAAATGATTTAGGTGTCTTCTCATCAGCATCTGAAGCTGAACAAAAAGGTGCGATTCAATTTATTTCATTCTTGTTGAAAAACACAGCTCGCTGGGCAACGGAGACTGGCTATTTGCCTGTAACCAAACAAGGAGCTGAATCGGAAGAATGGACAAAATATCTTGAAGAAAATCCGTTGATGAAAGCAGCATCTGAGGAGTTGGACTTCGGTATGACTCAACCGGCTTATGTTGGCGCGGGTGAAGTTTATTCAGAATTAAAAATTGCTTTAGAAAATATTTTAATCAATGGTAATGATATCGCTACTGAGATGGGTAAAATCGAAAGTTTAGTAAAAGGCCATCTAGGTCAATAATCTCATATAATTAAATGACAACTGTACGCAAAAAGCACACTCCGATTGGAGTGTGCTTTTTTTAGAGCAATGGAACGAGCGAATTTTCAATGCGACTAAAAAAGCATCCGTACAATGCGGATGCTTTTTTAGTGTTGTTATGTGATTAACGATTTAACTTTTTGGAGAGAGAGAGAGTTTTATTATGAGTGGTTAATCACTTTTGATATTGTTAGTATATTCGATACGATTAAAATGAAACTAAAAGAATCAATGAATATTGTTTGTTTAGAAAATTTTTTGTGAAGGTAAAGATGACTTTCGAGCCGTTACATTAAGGCGTTTCAAATGGAAAACAATTAGGGCTCTCCGACATCTTGTGGCGACCCACAAGATGTCGGAGCCCTCCCCAGTCCCCAGAAAAAGTTGGTATTCTATAATTAGTTGATAAGGTAGGAAAGGTATAAGTAAGACGACTGCTCAGGTTAAGTTACTAGCGTACGAGAATGCTCAGCATAAATGTGTAAAGGCGAGTTGAACTAAGAAAAATATACTGTCTCTATTATTAGGTGAAACATTTTATATAGGGAGTGCATCTTGATTGACCTTCTTTGACTAAAAGGTTATAATGATGGCACATTACTAAATAAATCAAAGGTATTTTTTAGTATAAAAAGAGACATAAACAGTTTTTAATACAACAAACTGTTTAACGAGATAAAGGAGCAAAAAAATGAATTTAATTCCAACAGTTATTGAACAATCGTCACGCGGTGAACGCGCATACGATATTTATTCACGTTTATTGAAAGATAGAATTATCATGTTGAGTGGTCCGATTGATGATAATGTCGCTAACAGTGTAATTGCCCAACTATTATTTTTAGAAGCGCAAGACTCAGATAAGGATATTTATCTTTATATCAACTCACCTGGCGGTAGTGTGACAGCTGGGATGGCGATTTACGATACGATGAATTTTATTAAATCAGATGTTCAAACAATCGTTATTGGTATGGCAGCTTCGATGGGTGCATTTTTATTAGCAGCTGGTCAAAAAGGTAAACGTCATGCCTTGCCGAATGCTGAAATTATGATTCACCAACCATTAGGTGGCGCACAAGGTCAAGCGACTGAAATCGAAATTGCTGCTCGTCACATTTTACGTACACGCGAACGTTTGAATGAGATATTAGCGGAACGTACAGGACAGCCGATTGAGGTAATTGCCCGGGATACAGATCGTGATAATTACAAGAGTGCTCAAGAAGCCAAAGAGTATGGATTAATCGATAATATTATGGAAAATAATCAATCGCTAGCTAAATAATATGGTAAATGACTGAGTCGAATGACTCGGTCATTTTTTTGTAGTTGGCGAATGGGCGAATTTTGCCCAAATTTAAATATATTTGCCGCTTCTGGACGATAAGTGACCACGACGAGTGAAAATTTTTCAGAAAGCTGATGCGACTTTCGTTTGCAAATTAGGAAGATAAATGTTATAGTATTAATGTGGTAAAGGACCCATGCTATGAAAACAAATGAAAATTAATCGATTTCATACCATGGTCATATGTTGCCCAAAAGGAGGAACACCATGCAGGATGTTTTTTCTATAATGCAAGAAATTGCACCAGACTTAAATGAGATGTTGCAAGTTCGTTGTTCAATTTTGTATCAGTTGCATTTAACCAATCAGGCGATTGGACGTAAGATATTAGCAGAAAAAGTGAATTTATCTGAGCGTTCACTGCGTACGATTATTCAGTTGATGAAGGAACAACACTTAGTGGATGTGGGACATTCGGGCATTCGCTTGACATCTCAAGGACAAGAAGTAGCGGCCGTCATTGCGGATAAGATGGTGAATACGAATCATTTACATGAATTGTCTGCTAAATTACAATCGCGATTAGGATTGGATGGTTGTTTAGTAGTCAGTGGTGATGTAGAGCAAGATGCGAATGTGTATGCTAACTTGAGCCAAGCGGTTGAACAAGTATTGAATCGGTATTTAAAATACGGGCGCAATACCATTGCAGTCACCGGCGGCGAAACATTAGCACATGTGGGAGAAGGCTTAACACAAATGCTATCTAAAGATAGAGAATTAGTGTTTGTTCCAGCACGTGGAGGTGTTGGTGGTCGATTCAATATTCAATCGAATATGGTAGGCGGCCTCATGGCTCAAAAAACCGGTGCGAAATATGTGCCGCTATTTATCCCAGATACAATGGAAGAATTAGCATCGAAAGCACTGATGAATGACCCGGCGATTAACCAAGCGGTAATGATGGGCAAACAAGCAGATTGTCTACTAGTAAGTGTTGGTTCAGCTAAAACGATGGCAGAACGACGCGAATTAACGCATGAGCAACAGCAATTATTACGTGAAAAACAAGCAATAGGTGAAGTGTTTGGTGTGTTTTTCAATCAAGAGGGAAGTGAAGTGCTTCGATTGCCGAGAATCGGTATTCAAATCGAAGAACTGTGTCAAATTCCTTTAGTCTTGACAGTAGTAGCAGGTGCTTCTAAAGCAGAAGCGGTAAAAGGCTATTGTCAACTAGTCCAACATCACGGATGGCTTATCTGTGACGAGGGCGTCGCAAATATGATTTTAAATGAGGCGACTCATTAAAATAAAATATCCTTAAGGAGGAAGTCAAATTATGACAGTAAAAGTAGGTATTAATGGTTTCGGACGTATTGGTCGTTTAGCATTCCGTCGTATTCAAGAAGTAGAAGGAATCGAAGTAGTAGCGATTAATGATTTAACAGACGCTAAAACATTAGCTCACTTATTAAAATATGATACAACTCAAGGCCGTTTCAATGGTGAAGTTGAAGTATTAGATGGTGCATTCCGTGTGAATGGTCAAGAAGTTAAAGTATTAGCTAACCGTAACCCTGAAGAATTACCTTGGGGTGAATTAGGAGTAGAAATCGTATTAGAATGTACTGGTTTCTTCACTTCAAAAGAAAAAGCTGAATTGCACTTAAAAGGTGGCGCTAAACGTGTTGTTATCTCAGCTCCTGGTGGTAACGATGTACCAACAGTTGTTTACAACGTAAACCACGACATCTTAAAAGGTGACGAAACAGTTATTTCTGGTGCTTCATGTACTACAAACTGTTTAGCTCCTATGGCAAAAGTATTACAAGATAAATTTGGTGTTGTTGAAGGTTTAATGACAACTATCCACGCTTACACAGGTGACCAAAATACTTTAGATGCACCTCACGCTAAAGGTGACTTACGTCGTGCGCGTGCTGCTGCTGCCAACATCGTACCTAATACAACAGGTGCTGCTAAAGCAATCGGTTTAGTAATCCCTGAATTAAACGGTAAATTAGATGGTGCTGCACAACGTGTTCCAGTTCCAACAGGTTCATTAACTGAATTAGTAACTGTGTTAGAGAAAAATGTAACACCTGAAGAAGTAAATGCAGCAATGAAAGAAGCTTCTAACGAATCTTATGGATATACAGAAGATCCATTAGTATCTTCAGATATCGTAGGTATCACATTTGGTTCATTATTCGATGCAACTCAAACAAAAGTAATGACAGTTGGCGACAAACAATTAGTTAAAACTGTTGCTTGGTATGACAACGAAATGTCATATACTGCTCAATTAGTTCGTACTTTAGAATACTTCGCTAAATTATAATATTAAGTGTGAGAGCTTGCGATTAGAAAAGAATCACAAGTTATGCAGATAACAGACATGATGAAGCGTGCAGCTTTTGGCAATGTTGTGGACTTTTCTGTGAGCTTGAACCGGATTAGCATAGCGTCTTATAAAAAGAGCGTCTATCCAATACAGCGGGGAGGCATGACGCTTCCTCGCGTTTTTTAGTATTAATAATATTTGACAACCTTAGGAGGGTAACTGAATGGCAAAAAGAACAGTTGAGGATTTACAAGTTCAAGGCAAAACGGTTTTAGTACGTGTTGACTTTAACGTTCCGATGAAAGATGGCGTTATTACAAACGATAACCGTATTGTAGCAGCGTTAGATACAATTAAATATTTAATCGATAACAAAGCAAAAGTTGTATTATTCTCTCACTTAGGTAAAGTGAAAGAAGAAGCTGACAAAGCAAGTAAATCATTAAAACCAGCAGCAGACCGTTTAGCTGAATTATTAGGACAACCAGTAGCATTTTCTCCAGAAACACGTGGTGCTGAATTAGAAGCCGCTGTTAAAGCGTTAAATGAAGGCGACGTGTTAGTTGTTGAAAATACACGTTTTGAAGATATTGATGGTAAGAAAGAATCTAAAAACGATTTGGAATTAGGTAAATATTGGGCTTCTCTAGGTGATTTGTATGTGAATGATGCCTTTGGTACAGCGCACCGTGCGCATGCATCAAACATTGGGATTGCTTCAAACTTACCAAACGCTGTCGGCTACTTAATGGAAAAAGAAGTAAAATTCTTAGGTGAAGCAGTTGATGCACCGGAACGTCCATTCGTTGCGATTTTAGGTGGAGCGAAAGTTTCAGATAAAATCAAAGTAATCGAAAACTTATTAGAAAAAGCGGATAAAGTAATTATCGGCGGTGGTATGGCTTATACATTCTTAAAAGCACAAGGCAAAGAAGTTGGTAAATCATTACTTGAATTAGACCGTGTCGAATTGGCTAAAGAATTATTAGACCGTGCTGGCGATAAATTAGTATTACCAGTAGACATCGTTGTAGCAGATGATTTCTCAAATGATGCCAACCGTAAAGTGGTATCAGTGGATGAAATTCCAGCGGATTGGGAAGGGTTAGACTGTGGTCCTGAATCAGTGAAATTATTTACTGAAGTGTTATCAACGGCAAAAACAGTTGTTTGGAACGGACCAATGGGTGTATTCGAATTACCAAACTTTGCTAAAGGAACAATTGGCGTGTGTGAAGCTATCGCTAACTTAAAAGATGCGACAACAATCGTCGGAGGTGGCGATTCTGCAGCAGCGGTTGCGCAATTAGGTTATGAAGATAAATTTACACATATCTCAACAGGTGGTGGTGCGTCATTAACTTACTTAGAAGGCGTTGAATTACCAGGTGTTGTGTCAATTGAAGATAAATAAGAAGTAAAGAGTCTTAAGGCGCAGGTTATTGAGTTTATGTGGTATAAACGATGAATAGCGCCTTTAAGGCGATTACTACAATATAGAAAAGGAGTGGATTTGATGAGTCGTAAACCAATTATTGCAGGTAACTGGAAAATGAACAAAACACATAGTGAAGCACGTGACTTTGTTTCCGCAGTAAAAAACAGCATTCCGTCAAATGAATTAGTGGATACTGTCATTGGTGCACCTGCATTATTCCTAGAAGGAATGAAAAAAGGTGTTCGTGAAACAGAAGTGAAAGTAGCAGCGCAAAACTGTTATTTTGAAGATGAAGGTGCGTATACTGGTGAAGTGAGTCCGAAAGCATTAGGCGCGTTAGAAGTGGACTATGTCATTATTGGACACTCTGAACGTCGTGAGTATTTCCATGAAACAGATGAAGAGATTAATAAAAAGGCACATGCGATTTTCCGTCATGGTATGACACCAATCATCTGCTGTGGTGAAACACTTGAAACGTATGAAGCGGGTGAAGCCGTTGAATTTGTTGGATCACAAGTTTCTGCAGCGTTACAAGGTCTATCTGCTGAACAAGTAGCTTCATTAGTTATCGCTTATGAACCAATTTGGGCAATTGGTACTGGAAAATCAGCTACTCAAGATGATGCACAAAAAATGTGTAAAGCAGTTCGTGATGTTGTTGCTAAAGACTTTGGTCAAGAAGTGGCAGACAAAGTCCGTGTACAATATGGTGGTTCTGTGAAACCAGAAAACATTGCTGACTATATGGCTTGTCCAGATGTGGACGGCGCATTAGTTGGTGGCGCAAGTTTACAAGCTGAGTCATTCTTAGCGTTATTGGAGGCAGTAAAATAATGAGCAAAGCACCTGTAGCTTTAATCATCCTAGATGGTTTTGCCATCCGTGATGAAGTAAAAGGAAATGCTGTTAAAGCAGCGCACAAACCGAATTTTGATCGTTACTGGGCTGAATTTCCACACAATCAATTAAATGCGAGTGGAGAAGATGTTGGTTTACCAGATGGTCAAATGGGTAACTCAGAAGTTGGTCATATGAATATTGGTGCCGGTCGTATTGTGTACCAATCTTTAACACGTATTAACATTTCAATTCGTGAAAAAGCCTTCTTTGAAATTCCAGAATTGGTAGAAGCAGTAAAGGTTGCCAAAGAAAATGGTAAAGCCTTACACTTAATGGGCTTATTGTCTGATGGTGGGGTTCATTCACACTATGAACATTTATTTGCTTTATTACAATTAGCAAAAGACCATGGTTTAGAAAAAGTATATGTTCACGGATTTTTAGATGGCCGTGATGTACCGCCTTCATCTGCGATTGATTTTGTTAAAACAACTCAAGCGAAGTTTGATGAAATTGGTGTAGGTGAATTTGCGACAATTTCTGGACGTTACTATGCGATGGACCGTGATAAACGTTGGGAACGTGTGCAATTAGCTTATGACGCAATGGTATACGCGAAAGGTGAAACCTTTGCGAATGCTGTTGATGGAGTACAAGCGTCCTATGATAAAGAAGTCTTTGATGAATTTGTTGTACCATTTGTTGTGACAAAAGATAATGCCCCAGTGGCTACGATTGAAGATGGCGATTCAGTGGTATTCTTTAACTTCCGTCCTGACCGTGCGATTCAATTAGGAACTGCATTAACAAATCCAACGTTTGATGGATTTAATCGTGGTGAGCATGCACCAAAAACAGCTAAATTCGTTACTTTTACAGAATATAGCGCGGATGTATTAGCTGAGATTGCCTTTAAAAAGCAAGACTTAGTGAATACAGTTGGTGAAGTGTTAGCTAATGCTGGAAAAAAACAATTGCGTATCGCAGAAACTGAAAAGTATCCCCACGTAACATTCTTTATGAATGGTGGACGTCACGAAGAGTTTGAGGGCGAATCACGTATTTTAATTCCATCACCTAAAGTAGCAACTTATGACTTAAAACCAGAGATGTCAGCGTATGAAGTCAAAGATGCCTTAGTGGCGGCTATCAATGAAGACACATTAGATGCGATTATCTTGAACTTTGCTAACCCTGACATGGTTGGACATAGTGGTATGTTAGAACCAACAGTCAAAGCGATTGAAGCAGTGGATGAATGTTTAGGTGAAGTGGTTGACTTAATCTTATCCAAAGGTGGCTATGCGATTATCACAGCAGACCACGGGAACTCTGATGAAGTGATTACATTAGATAATCAACCAATGACTGCGCATACAACCAACCCTGTCCCTGTAATTGTGACGAAAAAAGCAGTTGAATTACGTGATGGCGGTCGATTAGCAGACTTAGCGCCAACAATGTTAGATTTATTAAATGTGGCTCAACCAGTTGAAATGACGGGTGAATCATTAATTAAAAAATAAATCATCCATTGATAGTGGAATCGTTGATTTAATGACGAAGTACGTTCCACAAAAAATGTAAATTCGTTAGGAAAACTTTTGCATTTTATGTAGAAGATAACTAAAATATAATATAGGTGTTCATGCATCACGCATGAAAATAAAGCCGAAAATAAAGGAGAAAACAATATGCCATTTATTACAGATGTATATGCACGCGAAGTATTAGACTCACGTGGTAACCCAACAATCGAAGTAGAAGTTTACACAGAAAGCGGTGCTTTCGGCCGTGGTATGGTACCTTCAGGTGCTTCAACAGGTGAACACGAAGCAGTTGAATTACGTGATGGCGACAAATCTCGTTACTTAGGTAAAGGTGTTTCTAAAGCGGTTGACAATGTGAACAACGTTATTGCTGAAGCGTTATTAGGTTATGATGTGTTACAACAACAAGCAATCGATAAATTAATGATTGAATTAGACGGAACGCCAAACAAAGGTAAATTAGGTGCCAACGCTATTTTAGGTGTTTCTATCGCGGTTGCACGTGCTGCTGCTGATTACTTAAACGTACCAGTATATCAATACTTAGGTGGTTTCAATACAAAAGTATTACCAACTCCAATGATGAATATCGTAAACGGTGGTTCTCACTCTGATGCACCAATCGCTTTCCAAGAGTTCATGATTTTACCAGTTGGTGCACCAACATTTAAAGAAGCTTTACGTTGGGGTGCGGAAGTATTCCACGCATTGAAATCAATCTTACATGACCGTGGTTTAGTAACAGCTGTAGGTGACGAAGGTGGTTTCGCTCCTGCATTTGAAGGAACTGAAGACGGTGTTGAAACAATTTTAGAAGCAATCAAAAAAGCTGGTTTAGAACCAGGTAAAGATGTATTCTTAGGTTTTGACTGTGCATCTTCTGAATTCTATGACAAAGAGAAAAAAGTTTATGACTATACTAAATTCGAAGGTGAAAAAGGTAAAGTTCGTACAGCTGAAGAACAAGTAGATTACTTAGAAGAATTAGTTGACAAATATCCAATTATCACAATCGAAGATGGTATGGATGAAAATGACTGGGATGGTTGGAAATTATTAACTGAACGTATCGGTAATAAAGTTCAATTAGTTGGTGATGATTTATTCGTTACAAACACTGAAATTTTATCTCGTGGTATCGAAGAAGGTATCGCTAACTCAATCTTAATCAAAGTTAACCAAATCGGTACATTAACTGAAACATTTGATGCGATTGAAATGGCTAAAAAAGCTGGTTACACTGCTGTTGTATCTCACCGTTCTGGTGAAACAGAAGATTCTACAATCTCTGACATCGCTGTTGCAACTAACGCTGGTCAAATCAAAACAGGTTCATTAAGCCGTACTGACCGTATCGCTAAATACAACCAATTATTACGTATTGAAGATGAATTAGGTGAAGTTGCTAAATACGATGGTTTACAGTCATTCTACAACTTAAAAAATAAATAATTTAGTATCAGTAAGAGCGTTATCCTTCGAACCACTTCAAGTGGATGATGAGGTAGCTCAAGCAAACTAAATCGGTGGACTAGGAGTTTTGGGATTCCTAGTCTATTTCGATTTAAAATATTGAAAGCGTTTCTAGTTATTGCTAAAATGATGTTGAGGAGTGGATAATATGAGAGAAAAATTTTTAGAGAAAACCTATGCGAATAATGATTTTAAAGACATTGTTTTTAATCGTCGTTCTATGAGACAGTTTGACCCAACTTATGCGATTAATCGCGAAGAAATAATGGCTATGTTAGAAGAAGCAACGATTACACCATCCGCTTGTAATTTACAGTCTTGGCATTTTGTTGTCGTAGATAATGAGGAAAGTAAGGCGAAAGTTAAAGCTGTAACGATGCCGTTTAATTATCCTCAATTAGAAACTGCGCCGGTAACAGTCTTTATTGTCGGTGATACACATTCTCATAAAGTATATCGAGAAGTATGGACAAAAGTGTATCAAGAAGGAAGAATCACTAAAAAGAAATTAGAGTCTATCTTTAGCTCATTTTTACCATTATACGAAAATGGTAGTCAAGCGTTTTTAGAAAAAGATGCAACGCTAGATAGTGCGATGTTAGCCATGCAATTATTATTGATTGCCAGAGCACATGGCTATGAAGCGAATGCGTGGGCAGGTTATCAAGCAAAAGATTTAATTGGAACACTAGGATTAGATACCGAACGTTTTGTGCCAATTATGGCTATTTCAATTGGTAAAGCAGGTGAAGAGCCGCTTGAATCGACACGATACTCGATTGAGAGCAAGGTTAATTTTTTATAATACGGATTGTAAAGAAGCTATGGTCACCATGGCTTCTTATAGTTTTGGGCTAAAACTAAGGTAGAAATGACTACTTAGACTCTGTTAATGGTCTAAAATGATGAAAAATGGCTTTTGTCTTTTAGCAAAACCTGTGATATTCTATGCATGAAAAGAGAATCTATAAATTGGTGTACCGAATATTTTAATTTAATCAACTTAAGTATAGGTAGATTCTCCTAAAAATGCGAAAAGAGTGATACTAAAAATGAAGATAACAATTTTTTGTGGAGCAAGTACAGGGTATAATCCGATTTATCGTGAAAAAACGGTAACTAAACAGTTGCAACTCATTTAATAAAAGTTAAATAACTTAGTATAGTAAAACTGAATACCGTGCTTATCGGAGTAATCTGGTAAGTATCATTACAAAGGTTAAATGCTGTGGAAAACCTAAAGCTCATTTTGCCAAAACGGAATCGGAAACGATAGACGGCAGGCTGCGAAAGCTGGAAAGAAAAAATGAGATGACCTAGGGTTAAATGAACGTACATTAGTGCAACGTAAGAAAAATAGTGAATGCGTTGAAACGTGTATCCTAAGGGTGATAAACAATGGTAGTTCAGCAGGGAAAGTCCTAAGGCGTATCGCTATGGAAGACCTTCAACGACTATCTCCTGATGGGAGAGTAAAACCGCAAGCTAAGGGCGGAAGAAAAATCTTTGGTCTCTATGTTAGAGATTGACATATAGTCTGCGCTGATGTGAAAGCGTCAGAGGTCTGTTCGTGAGAATAAGACTGGTCACCACTTGCGACGGTGATTGAACAAGGTTATGTTAGTATAAGTTAATAAAAACTAGCGCTATTAAACAACATGTGTTATTATATAAGTATCAATAAAAGGAGACTTGTATAATGGACAAAAAACAATATTTAATTATTGGTGAGGCGGCCGATTATATCGGCAAAAGCCCACACACATTAAGAAAATGGGATAAAGACGGTACATTGGTTCCAGAACATAAAACGGATTATGGTACTCGATATTATTCCAAACGACAATTAAACGAATATCTTGGCATCGAATCAAAAAATAAAGTTGTGATTGGTTATGCAAGGGTGTCGTCAAAGAAACAAGAACAAGATTTACAGCGTCAAATCGAAAACTTAGAAACTTATTTATTTGCACAAGGCAAGCCTTTTACAATTATTAAAGACATCGGCAGTGGAATTAATTATGAGAAAAAAGGGTTGTTACGCCTAATGAGAGAGGTTAAAGAGGGACGAGTTGATAAAATCGTTGTCTTATACAAAGACCGCCTATTACGTATTGGATTTGAATTATTTCAAGCATTTTGTGACCTATATAGCGTCCCAATCGAAATAGTAGATTCACAGAAAGTGGACGAACAACAAGAGCTTACAGAAGACTTGGTGCAAGTAATGACAGTATTTGCTTGTAGAATGCAAGGAAGAAGAAGCAGACGTACAAAATCAATGATTCAATCGTATAAGGAGAAGGAACTTGAAAAAGGCAATTAAAATAAAGCTTTTTCCAACTGACGAACAACAAGAACTTCTGTTTCAATCTTGCGGAGTGGCTCGCAAGGCATATAATCTATGTAAAGAGTTAGATTTACAGTATTTAAAACAATTCGGCAAAGGTATTAATGATAGAGATTTCGGCCCACTAATGACTCAAATTAGGAGAGGCGATGATTTCCCTTATATGAAATTAGTATCAGCCGATGTGGCAAAACAAGCTGTAAAAGATTATATTGCTGCTAGAAGTCGGTCATTTAAAAATTTTAAAAATGGCTATCATGTCAATTGGAAAACACGTAAATCAAAACTGTCGTTTTATGCCGATTATGTTAAAACGAAAGTCAAACGTAAAGCGGTTTACATTTCAATGATTGGGGATATTAAGACCTCTTCCCAATTGCCAAGAAACTTTAAGCTGGGCAATCCAAGAGTGTCTTACGATGGACTTAGCTGGTGGATTTCAATTACAACAGAAGTCCCAAAACCAGAACAAGTTGAATTGACGGACGTTTCTATTGGATTGGATTTAGGGTTAACAACACTAGTGACCGCCTCTGATGGACAAACGTTTGATAATATCATGAAAAGCGAATCAGTGAAAGAATTGGATAAGAAAATTAAACAGTATCAACGTGCTTTATCCCGTAAAGAGCGAGGCTCAAAAAAATATCAACAGACCTATGAGCGATTCTTAAAATGTGTGCAAAAGAAAACCAATATTAGACGCAATTATGCATTTCATGTAGCGAATGCTTTGGTGAGAACCAAGCCAAAACGCATCGTGATGGAATCATTAAGTATTAAACACATGTTGAAAAATAAAAGACTTGCGAAAGCAATCCATGATGTTGCATGGTACAACTTACAAACCATTATCATACAAAAAGCAAACTTTTTTGGTATTGAAGTGGTTAAAGTTGATAGCCGCTTCCCATCCAGTCAATTGTGTTGTGTATGTGGCAATCGTCAACCTATGCCACTCGATAAGCGAGAATACAATTGTCAACATTGTGGAATATCAATCAATCGTGATTTGAATGCAGCGATTAATTTAGCAAGTATTTAGTATTTTACAAGGAGTGACGATACCACTCCTGTTCGGATAAGACTTTTTAGCCCCACGTTATCGTGGTGGAATCTGGAAGTTTTCGGACGTGAATAGCGCAAGTTGTATAAACTTATACTAACTTAGCCGTATCGGTAGAACTTGCAACATGGATGTCTAAAAATCAACATGATTTAGTTTATGGCGGCGGTAATGTAGGTTTAATGGGGATTATGGCAGATACAATTATTGACAATGGTGGTCATACGATTGGTGTGATACCTACGTTTTTGAAAAATCGTGAGATTGCGCATGAAAATTTATCCGAACTGATAGTTGTTGAGGATATGCCGAAACGTAAAGCGAAAATGATGGCTTTAGGAGAAGCGTTTATTGCGTTGCCAGGTGGCCCGGGCACCTTAGAAGAAATATCAGAAGTAATTTCGTGGTCGCGTATTGGACAAAATGATAAACCTTGTGTATTGTTTAACATTAATAGTTATTTCGATTCATTACAAGCGATGTTTAGCCACATGGTTTCGGAAGGTTTTCTTAGTCAAAGTGACTATGATAATATCCTATTTTCAGATGATATTTCAGAAATTGAACACTATATTGAGACGTATATTGCTCCTCATCTGCGAGAGTATTAATCAAAAAAGCAGCCGAAATGTTGGGTGTCACTCGAACATTTCGGCCGCTGTTTTTTTGTTTAAAAGGCGTAATAATAGATTGCACAAATGAATGTGTAGCTTACGATAAAATACGTTGCGACATATCGAAAAGCAGTAATTGACTTAAATAGTCGAATGAATGCCAAGATTGTTGCGACGAGAATTACGGAAATTAGCCATGCTGATTGCAATCGTAATGGGGTGAGCCCAAATTGCACAATGTAGAGGGCGATTAATTTCCATGCGGCTAATAAGGTAAATAATAAATTGAACATTAACAATACACCTAAAGCTGCTTTAGAATGAGTTGTTTGCCACAGAGTGCGATGCCCAAATAAATAGGAAAAGCCTAATACAAAAAGGTTGAGTAACGTAATTTGAACCAATTGCCAAAAGCCAGTAACAGCTAATTGAGAGGCTTGTGATGCTCGTAATGCTTGTTGAGAAGGGATGTTATTTAATTGAGCAATTAAATCCTGTAAAGATACAACAAAAAATGTCGCATATACAACACATAAAGTAGTTACCACTACCGAGATGTTTATTGCAGAAAAAATTTGGATACGTGATAATTTTGCTTCTGTTTGCGACGTTGTTCGTTCAAAATGGTGTGAAAAGCTGGCACCGCCAATTAGACCATATAACCACAGCCAAACTGGGAGGCTAACAAATAACAATGGAATCATATCTAATGAAAATACCGTGCTGAATAAGCTCGAAACAAACTGTTGTAATAGGTGAATCAAGTGCTGTTGTGCAAATTGGTTGAAAGTATCAGAAAGATTTCTCAAACGATTGATTGCAAATGTTAAGAGTACGAGTGTTATTAAAGTTATTAAAATGGATTTGACTAGTTGTATCATTTTTGTTTTATGTGAGTCGTTCATACTTACTACTTCGGACGGTATAAATAAGATTTTTATTGCAATAAAAAAATGTGAGAATGGAATAACAAATATACCGCGGCATCCATCGATTACTGATAGCCAGTTGAATTGCTGACTAATGAGTTGTTGACTGCGTGTCAGGACATAAAAGATAAAAAGTAAGTGTACCGCAATGACTTGGAAAAAGAAAAAATCATCCGTCGAGTAGGGGTCATAGTGAGTCGACAGTAAAAAGCCTTGCGTAATGAGACTGACCAGTAGCACCGTGTACTCAAGTTTTGCGGTAATAGCTGATGTATGTATTGTCAGTGTTCGATTAACATATTCTACAAAAGCAATGAGCAAGATTGTCAGCAATAAATAGTATTTTGGATGTAAGTCCCACACTGTATATGAATAGAGATAAGCGATAGCGTACATTAATAGTACACTCATCTTTGCTGAGCGTATTTTTTGCGTATTAAGTAAAGGTAAGGTTATTGATATTGGTTTGGGTTGAATAGTGCGATTCATGCGTTACCCTCCTCGTCATCTTCTATATATTCGATTAAGTCACCGGGTTGACAATTTAAAGCTCTACAGAGTGCGTTCAATGTTGAAAATCGAATGGCTTTGGCTTTGTTATTTTTTAAAATAGAAAGATTGGCTGAAGTAATGCCGATTTGTTCGGCTAATGTGGTGGAATTAATTTTTCTTTTGGCCATCATAACATCTAAATTGATTTGAATCATTTCTTCTCCTCCTCGTTTTTCAGTTTTTTTGGCTTAACTTGATGGCTGCTTTAGAAGACGTCTTTATACTTTATACGCAGTTCAAGTCAATACCTTTTTTAAATCGTATAGTCTAATTCATTTTGCATTTGAATGGCTTTAGCAAATGCATTGCGCACTATTTGGATAATAAGTGCGGTAAAAGCGCAAGCGAGTGCGACAAATAAAATAGGTAAGTAACAGGTGCCCCCGACGAAAACGGCAATTATTGAGACGATGACGATGGCACGTGTAATCCAGTCAAGCGCAGTGACATTTTCATCAATAAAGATTTTGCCGTGTTCGATGCGTGAAATGAGACAAAAAAGTTGATAGAGGAAGAATAATGCGAGTGACCCGCTAAGATATCCTGATGTTAATAGGGTGCTGTAACGTAATTGCCCAGTGAACCAAGGGGTCGAACGTGGCATGATATAGTTGACAATGCGTGTTCCGCTTAAAAGCATAAAAATAACGATGACAACAAATAATAAAATACTGACTTTAGTGATTGTAATTTGTGTGTCTATGAATTTTTTTGGTTGAGACATGAGTTGAACCTCCTAAATTTTGTTGATTATAATATATCATAGTGTTTTCTGTTTATCAATGATTTTTTATCGACAAACGATAATTTTTCGTCGATAAAGGATAATAAAAGTGAGGTGGGGGGGAGGAGTGGATGTTGGAAAATGTAAGGGGAGAGAGATTTTCTTTTTAAGGAAAAGCCAGATATTTCTAAAAGTTAAAGTAAGCATATGGGGAGGTCTATCTATTGAGTCATAATAAAAAAAGTCGGGGATTCTCTGTTAGCCAGGAAAAGTTGGGGTTCATTCAAACGAATATTATTTTGACAAACGAAATTCTATCTGATAATATAAAATCCAAATGTGCAAGCGCATTCACACTTGGCGGTAGGATTTTATACGAATTGAAAAGTCTTATGGGGAAGCTAGTGACATTATACTAAGAATGGATATTACAATATGCGTGGCAAAAGTAATGAGTAAGGGGATAATTCTTATGGCAATAAGAAAAATACTTTCAGCACTTTTAGGAATATTATTAGTTTTTGGGATCTTTTTATGCTGGAAAATCTATCGAGATAGTACAAGGATTATTATTCCTATTAGTGAGTTGCAAAATGTTAGTGTTAAGAGAGAGGGGAGTGATTACGCAATAAGAGGGACAGCTGATATAGGAAATTTTGAAAGAGTGTCGAATTATCAAGCAAGATAAATTGAACAGGATATGTACCTGTATTTTATGAAAACAAAATCAATGGCTAAAGATGCTAATATTGATTTAAAATTATCTAAAATAATAGTCGGTGATATTGGAGAGCCGATTAAGCATATTTTCTAGTTAGTGGAAAAGATATTATTGTTAAATCAGAAAAAAGTAAAAATGAAGATTATTTAGAAGTAAGGAATTATGATGCAAAAAACTATTATTTGCTAATGATTAGAGGAAGGGGAGAGGAGAAGATTTAGGTGCTTCGATTATCAAATATTAGTAAAAAGTACAATGATAAAATAATTTTAGATTCAGTTGACTTACTAATTGATAAACCAGAGAGTATTGTCGCACTCATTGGAGAAAGTGGCTCTGGGAAAACGACACTGTTTAATCTATTATTCGGTTTGGTCCATGAGTATCAAGGCGAATACAAACTATTTGGCAAAAATGCAAAGGAATATACATCAAATGATTGGGCTGAACTTAGAGAATCTGAGATTGGTTTCGTGTTTCAAGATTATAAATTGTTAGAGAATTTTACTGTTTTTGAAAATTTACAGTTAGGCAGTAATGCGCCAAAATCAGACATCGTTGAGATTATGACTGAACTGGATATCATGGACTTGCAACATCATTTTGTGGCTGAATTGAGTGGCGGTCAAAAGCAGAGAGTTGCTTTGGCACGTGCAGCAATAAAAAGACCTAAGATATTGCTTTTAGATGAACCGACTGGAAATTTAGATGGACTGACTAGTAATTTAGTCTTTGATTATTTACTGAAATTAAATCGAAAAGGTATGTTGATTTTCTATATTACTCATGACAAAGAAATGGCTAATCTTGCAGATGTTGTGCTGGAGCTTAAAGAAAAAAGAATTCATAAAGTAAAAGAGTCGAACATTCAAGTAGACACGCATAATGATGCAGAAGAAATCGGTAGTAAGGCTGAACAATCAACAAAGATTCCGTTTCGATTTGTAATCGATTACGTGAGGAAAAAGATAACGCGAACAATGAGAAAGCAATTCATTTTTGGCATCCCAATGATAGTTATTATGTTATTGTTTATTATGGGATTTACGGCTTATCGCTCGGATTCAACATTGAGTTTTGAAAAATTTTTTAGTGGCATGAGTGATAAAGTGATTGTAATGTCTGCGCAAAAACTTAATGCTAAAACCATCAGTGAATATAATCATCATAATATTCATAGTCCCTACGATGGTGAAAGGATTGCGCTTTCAAATCAAGATGTTGAACAAATTCGGAAAATCGAAGGTGTGGAAGATATTGTGCTCTATACCGATGGGGTGGACTCGAATTATAATAGGAATTATCGTAGTTTAAGTTTGAGTTATGCGGAAAATGATTTTTCAGATTTAATTATGAAACACAATTATGGCTGGAGTAAAGTGTCGAATTTATCGTTTGCAATGCAGAAACTTAATACACCTTACCGATATAAAGACGATTATAATCCAAAAAACATCAAGATTATTGCAGGGGATTACCCGAAAGATAATACTAATGAAATTCTTGTACCAGACACCTTTGTTATACAATGGATGAACGAGAATGACTTTAATAAGGTGATTGGTAAAGAAGTGACGTTGGACACGTCAGATATATATTCTAAGGAAATAGTGAATGAAAAGATGAAAATTATGGGTGTTTATCAGACGATGTATCAAATCGGATTAACATCGCAATACACTGTCTACGCTAGTTATTTTGAAGAGGCAAATAGTGACTACTATTTAAAAGAAGAGTCGTATCAACATTACAAATCAATGTTATTTGCAACACCTGAAACGCTAGCAGCAAGTCAGGATATCATTGGTAGCTTCGATGATTATGTAAGAGCGGTAGGGACGACGAAAGATGGTATGATAATCAAAGTATCTAATGATATTCAATCTGTAACAGAAAAATTGCATGCGATGTTTCCAAAGTATCAACTTATGTCACAGTATGAGATTCAATCAGGAGAATTGGGGGATCTGTATAAAGTCTTACTGAGAACACTCGTGTTAGGCGCAACTATCATTGCATTAATTATCAGTATTTTGATTGCTTTCTTAAATAAAAATCAAATTATTAATCGTTCGAAGGAATTGGCTGTACTCTATAGTTTAGGCTATCAGAAAAAGCATATTTTTTCGATTATTTTCTTTGAAAATTTGATTGTATTCAGTTTGTCATTTATTGTAGCAATAGTATTCGCTCTATTAATTAATATACTTTATTTGAGTAAGACACGATACTATTCATACTTTTCGAATTTGGCAACAGCCTCAAATATTTGGTTGTTATTGCTATTTATATTTGTGATGATGCTTATTTCGGATTTTTGGAGCGTCAATACCGTTCAGCAAAAGCAAATCAGAAAATATTTAAACCATTAGACATGATTCACGCATATAGATGAGCAATTTTGGTTTATTGCAACATTTCGACGCGCAACACTTTTAATTCCATCATGTGCTTTGCGCAAATAAATATCCCTCGCGACCAGTTCGTAGGCGCTTCGATGCTAGTTGTGGGGTGTTTGTCATGCAAAAAGAAGAAGCCAGACCATAAGGTCTAGCTCTTTTGAAATCGATTAGAATTGGTTGTGAATAACACGTTCTAAGATATCAGCAATTTGTGCTTTAGTTGCTTTGTTTAAGTACAATGCATAACCAGATACACGTAATACGGCATGTGGATTTTCTTCAGGGTGTTTTAAGATTTCAATTAATTTGTCACGGTTTAATACGTTAACGTTTAAGTGGTGACCACCTTTTTTGAAGTATCCGTCTAACATTGTCGCTAAGTTTGCTTTACGGTCATCATCTTCACGACCTAATGCTTTTGGATGGATTGCAAATGTATATGAGCTACCATCACGAGCATCTTCAAAAGGAATTTTCGCAACTGATGATAATGCTGCTAAAGCACCTGATTTAACAGAGTTATATTGAGGGTTAGCTCCTGGTGCGATTGGTGTCCATGGTTCACGGTATCCAACATACTTAGGATCTGAACCTGTAAACACGTTACCTAATGATTTACCGTAAACGATGTTTGAAGTAATTGTTAAGATTGATGTTGTTACTTCAGCATTACGGTAAGTAGGTAATTTACGTAAACGTTCCATAAAGTCATGTAAGAAATCAGTAACTAATTTATCAACACGTTCGTCGTTGTTACCGAATGTAGGGAATTGTTCACCTTCAACAACATAGTCTACAGGGAATCCATCTTCGTCACGAACAATACGTACTTTAGAGTATTTAACAGCTGATAACATATCCCCAACTAATGCTAAACCAGCAATACCAGTAGCAAAGTAACGATGTGGATGTGTATCTAATAAAGCCATTTGTGTTGCTTCATAAGCATAACGGTCATGAGCACGGTGAATAATATTCAATGCACGCATGTAAGTTTTTGCTGTCCAGTCTAATACTTTATCTAATTTTTCCATTAATTCATCGTATTCTAAGTAATCACCTTTAATTGGTTCTAAACCTTTGATAACTTGTTTACGAGTTTTTTCGTCTTGACCACCTGATACAGCATATAATAATGCTTTAGGACCAGAGAAACGAGCACCAAAGTATTGATGTTCTTGTCCCATAACAGCTGGAGACACACAACAAGCGATAGAAATATCAGTACTGTTCATTGTGTCAGCCATTACTTGGTCATTTTCGTATTGAATAGCTGAAGTGTCAATTGATACTTTAGCACAGTATTCACGATAAGCACGTGGTAATTTTTCGTTATAGAAAATAGTTAAGTTTGGTTCTGGAGACTCACCCATTGTATACAATGTATGTAAGCAACGGAATGAAGTTTTTGTTACTAATGAACGGCCATCGTTGTTCATACCAGCGATTGATAATGTTACCCAAGTTGGCATACCTGAGAATACATCGTTAAAGTCTGGTGTACGTGCGAAACGAATCATACGTAATTTCATAACGAAGTGGTCGATAAATTCTTGTGCTTCTTCTTCGGTGATTAAGCCAGCTTGTAAGTCACGTTCGATGTAAATATCGAAGAATGCGTCCATACGTCCTAGAGATGTAGCCGCACCGTTTGTTTGTTTAGCAGCAGCTAAGAATGCGAAGTAAGTCCATTGGATTGCTTCTTGTGCAGTGCGAGCTGGTTGACGTAAGTCGAATCCGTGTAAATCACCTAATTTAGCTAATTCGCCTAAAGCGCGATATTGTTTAGAAATTTCTTCACGTAATTGCATTTCTTCATCAGTGTAAATTTCTTTTTCTAATGAATTCCAGTCGTTTAATTTTTCTTTCATTAAGAAGTCAACACCGTATAATGCTACACGACGGTAGTCACCGATGATACGTCCACGTCCGTAAGCATCTGGTAAACCAGTGATGATTTTGTTACTACGAGCAGCACGAATGTCAGCATCGTAAACATCGAATACACCTTGGTTATGTGTTTGAACCCAGTCAGTAAAGATGTGTTCTACTTCTTCGTCTAATTTGTATCCGTAAGCTTCTAATGCTTGTTTAGCCATACGAACCCCACCGAATGGGTTAAGACCTTGTTTTAAAGGTTTGTCAGTTTGTAAACCAACGATTTTTTCTAAATCTTTATCGATGTATGAAGCTGGGTAAGCTAAAACGGTTGAAACAACTTTTTCTTCCATATCAGCTACGCCGTGTTCTACTTCGTATGCTAATAAGTCATTGAATGTTTTGTTTAATTTTTTAGTTCCTTCAGTTGCTTCTGCTAAGAAAGATTCGTCGCCAGTATATTCAGTGTAGTTGTCACGAATAAATTGAGCCACGTCGATGCTTTCGCGCCAAGAATCACCTTGGAAACCGCGCCATGGATTTAATGTTTCTGTCATAAAAGATTCCTCCTATTTTATAATGCATAGTGCTTCACAAATATGCTACACTCTTATTATATAAAATAATAACACAGTTCGTCAAGGGTATGATGGGTTAAAAATCCCATTAAATCAACATTTCTGTTTCAAAAAGATGCAACAGCTTTTTGCTGGTATGCGTTTTCTGTATTATTTTGAAAGATTTATAGTAAGAAAGCACGTAAAAACGATTGTGAAAATGTGAAAATACTTCACAAAGTAATTTTTATAATTATTATAGATAAAGGGTATGCTTGAAAATTCAACACAAAAAAGATTGTTCTGATTTGAGAAAATACAGTCGCAGCTATTGTATTTTTGTCCGAGATAGGATTGGTACAGGGTGATATCGGAGGCGAAAAAAATTTTTTGTGAATTGAATGCGTTTTTATCATTTTTAATTTGAAATTTGTTTTGAGTTTAAGGCTGGAGTATGGTATTCTAAACATGGATTTATTCTATTAAATTTCAAGGAGGTTGTCATGAACAATAAATTTTTTAATGTGATGCAAAAACTTGGTAAGACATTTATGTTACCTATTGCATTGCTGCCAGTTGCCGGATTATTGCTTGGTATAGGTGCCACAATTACAGGTGAGACATTTATCGCGCAATATGGTTTAGAAGGTGTTTTAGGTGAAGGTACAGTATTAAATGGTATTTTAGGAATCTTAACTGATGTCGGGAATATCATTTTCAGTAATTTAGCCTTATTATTTGCAGTATCGGTTGCGATGGGATTAGCCAAAGCTGAAAAAGAAGTTGCGGCTTTATCTGCAGTAGTGGGATATATTACGATGTATGCTTCGATTACAAGTACCATTAAATATTTTGGTGATATTGAATCATTAAGTAAAATTAATGGGCTAGTAAGTAGCGTATTAGGTTTTGATAAAACATTAAATACAGGTGTATTTGGTGGGATTGTCATAGGTTTAGTCGTGGTTTGGTTACATAACCGCTTCTACCGTGTGAAATTCGTTGATTTCTTATCATTTTTCGCAGGTACTCATTTTATTCCGATTATTTCCACAATTGCTGGGTTGATTTTAGGTATCATCATGGCGTTTGTATGGCCAATTATCGGTGGTGGTATCGCAGCGATGGGTGAGTTGATTGCGAAATCTGGTGCAATTGGTTCATTCTTCTATGGTTATGTGTATCGTGCGTTAATTCCATTTGGATTGCACCACGTATTCTACTTACCATTCTGGCAAACTGCATTGGGTGGTTCTGCCAATGTCGCTGGAGAAATGATTCATGGGGCACAAAACATTGTTTTTGCACAATTACGTGCAGGTGAAGTGATTTCACCAGAAGCAGCAAAATATTTCTCATTTGCGTTTCCAATGATGTTATGTGGTTTCCCAATGGCTGCGTTAGCAATGTATCATACAGCCAAAGAAAACCGTAAAGCTGAAGTAAAAGGATTGTTATTATCATCTTCTATTACTTCATTCTTCACAGGTATTACAGAACCGATTGAATTCTCAATTTTATTCGCGTCACCATTCTTATATTTTGGTGTCAACGCTGTATTAGCAGGTATTTCAGTTATCTTAGTACAAATCTTGAAAATCGGTGTAGGATTCACATTCTCTGCTGGATTCCTTGATTTATTATTGTATGGTATTTTACCAGGTAATGGACGTACAAACTGGATTATTTTAGTTGTTTACTGCTTAATCTGGGGTGCTTTATACTACTTTGTATTCCGTTGGGCAATTATCAAATTTGATTTGAAAACACCAGGTCGTGAAGATGACGAAGAAGAAGTAAAATTACATACCAAAGATGAATATCGTGAAAGTATTGGTATGGAAAAAGTATCATTAGCAGCCGAAGACAATACGGCGACAAGTAAAGAAGACCAATTATCTGCTCAAATCTTAGCTGGTTTAGGCGGTAAAGAAAATATTGTCGATTTAACAAACTGTGCGACACGTTTACGTGTGACTGTAAAAGAGGGCGCTAAGGTCAATCAAGCAGCATTGCGTAAAACAGGTGCAGCCGGTGTGGTTGTATCAGGTGGCTCTGTCCAAGTAATTTATGGTACAAAAGTCGGCGGTATTCGTACAGACTTAGAAGATTATATGAGTCGTCTATAATAATGAATAAAATAGATGCATCGGGCATTACAATTTTTTGATTGTGAGCCTGATGTATTTTTTTATTTGGGTTTGCTTGCTAACGTCGTCGAGTGGTTTACATAGATTATGAAGCGCCATAGCACTCTAGCAATCTTTACTCCAAATAGCCGTGCCCTAACAAAGGTTTGTTCTTGTGCAACTGCTGGGCTAAAATAGGTAATTCTTCCAATCTATGCTATAATTTAAAGTGAAAAAACCGCAATAACAGCGAACCGAAATAAATATGGTGAGAGTGCGGGTGCACTGGCTCGAAACACTGGAGGAAAAGGTTCCGAAGCGCGCGAGCGCTTCAAGCATTGGAAGTCAAGCCAACCCAAGCGCACCGAAATAAAACATGGTGAGAGCGCGGAGGTTTAGGCTTGAACCACTGGAGCAGTGGTCGTAAAAACGTTTAGGCGCTACAAGCGCAATACGAACTGGACATCAAGCCAACGAACAGGATGTATAGATAAACTAGAAATAAACTCGGCTGATAGTGTATGCGAAGTTGAGCTTAAGTAAACCCAAGTGAACCAGAATAGGAGAACGATATGGTAAATAAAAAAATTATGCTAATTGATGGCAGTAGTTTGGCATTTCGAGCATTTTACTCAATCTTAGATATTGAAAAATTTAAAAATAAAGCAGGTCTTCATACGAATGCATTATTCAGTTTTCACCGGATGATGGACTCTGTACTTGAAATGTTTCAGCCTACTCATGTGCTAGTGGCTTTCGATAAGGCGGGGCCAACATTTCGTACGGCAAAATATGCAGAGTACAAAGGTGGCCGACAAAAAACACCACCGGAGTTTAAGGAACAAATGCCGTATTTACGAGTGTTTTTAGATGCCTACGGAATTAAACATTACGATGTAGCAGAATATGAAGCGGATGATATTATTGGCACACTCGCGTATCAAGCAGATGCATCTGACGAAGTTATTGTGATTTCTGGCGATAAAGATTTAATTCAGCTAGCCAGTGATAATACGACGGTGTACATTACACGTAAAGGGGTCAGTGAGCTTGAAGCTTATACACCAGCAACCATTGCAGAAAAATATGATTTGACACCAGAACAAATTATTGATTTAAAAGGATTGATGGGGGATTCTTCCGATAATTATCCAGGGATTACGCGTATCGGCGAAAAGACCGCATTGAAGTTATTGCATCAATTCGGTTCAGTTGAAGCGATGTATGAGCGTTTAGATGAATTAAAACCTTCAAAAATGAAAGAGAATATTATTAATGATGAAGCGAATGCGCGTATGAGTAAAGACTTAGCACGTATTCTAGTGGAAGCACCGATTGATATTCGATTAGAACACATTGAACGTGGTGAAAAAGACCGTGAGACATTGGTGGATTACTATCGACAAATGGAATTCAATTCATTTCTCAGTCAATTGGGAGAAGAACCGGCGACAGTCGATAACCAAGCGCCTGCAATTCAGTATGACGTTGCAGTGTTAACAGAAATTTTGGCTGAGCATTTGCCAAAGCGAACAGCCATTTACTTTGAGACACTTATTGAAAACTATCATGAGGCGGATTTGGTGCGTGTGGCTTGGGCGGATATTGAAGCAGAAAAAGTCTATGTGACTACGGCAGATGTAGCGTTTGGCTCTTCATTATTTACCGATTGGCTAGCATCGCCACTGGAGCAAAAGGTGAGTTGGGATTTCAAACGTGACCGTGTCTTAGCTAGTCGATACAATGCTGATTTAACGGATGTGACCTTTGATGTAGCGATTGCTATGTACTTAGTTGACCCGAACCAAAGTCAGGCGCTAGAGATTATGGCACAATTTTTATCGCTGAATACTGGGATACAAGCGGATGAAGCGATTTATGGTAAGGGTGCAAAATTAGCGGTGCCTGAAGATATGACTGTTGTCGCTAAACATGTGGCGAATAAAGTGATGACTTTAGTAGCGGCGGTTGAGCCGTTAACAGCGCAACTTGATGCGGTAGGTGCAGTGGATTTATATCAAACGATTGAAATGCCCTTAGCACGTGTATTGGCTGATATGGAAATCCAAGGGATTGCAGTGGATAGTGACGTTTTGGCAGCGATGGATGAAACCTTGAGCCAGCGCTTAGAAGTGATGGAGCAAGATATCTATCAATTAGCCGGACGCGCATTTAATATTAATTCACCGAAACAATTAGGAGAAATACTGTTTGATGAATTAGGTTTACCTGTCATTAAAAAAACAAAAACGGGCTATAGTACGGCTGCTGATGTATTGGAAAAATTACGTTATCAACATGATATTGTGGAGAAAATTTTAGATTACCGTCAAATTGCCAAACTGAAAGGGACGTATGTTGAAGGACTACCACGTTATATTCAAGCGGATGGCAAAATTCATACGCGCTTTGTGCAAACATTGACGCAAACAGGGCGATTAAGTAGTGCGGACCCGAATTTACAAAATATTCCAATTCGTTTAGAAGAGGGACGTAAAATTCGTCAAGCCTTTGTTGCGAGTCATCCGGGATGGCAATTATTTGGTGCTGACTATTCACAAATTGAATTGCGTGTATTAGCACATATTTGTGGCGATGAACACTTGCGTCAAGCGTTCATTGATGGTGAAGATATTCACTCGGCTACTGCCAGACGTGTATTTGGGTTGCCAGAAGGAGAAGCGGTGGATAGCCAACATCGTCGTCAAGCCAAAGCGGTCAACTTTGGTATTGTATACGGGATTAGTGATTATGGATTGTCCCAAAATTTAAATATTACCCGTAAAGCAGCTAAAACGTTTATTGACCGTTATTTTGAAAAATATCCTGGTGTGGCACAATTTATGGAAGAGATTGTTAAGGAAGCTAAAGCGCAGGGTTACGTGAGTACCTTGTTTAATCGTCGTCGTTATTTGCCAGATGTTCATTCGAGTAACTTTAATTTGCGTTCATTTGCAGAGCGAACAGCGATGAATTCACCGATTCAAGGAACAGCCGCAGAT
Source organism: Aerococcaceae bacterium zg-1292 (assembly GCA_016126655.1). Lineage (GTDB taxonomy): Bacteria > Bacillota > Bacilli > Lactobacillales > Aerococcaceae > Globicatella. Next base: position 280,275 of record CP065955.1, read on the forward strand.
ATTATTAAAGTGGCGATGATTCGTTTAGATGAAGCGATAAAAAATGAACACTTATCGGCGAAATTGTTATTACAAGTACATGATGAATTGATTTTAGAAGCGCCAGAATCAGAGATGGAACGTCTGGCTGAGTTGGTGCCGCAAGTAATGGAAGAAGCAGTCGCTTTATCGGTACCGTTAAAAGTGGATTATAATGCTGGGATTAATTGGTACGAATTAAAATGATACAAGCGTAATTTTGAAGTAAGAGGTGATTGAATGCCAGAATTACCAGAAGTTGAAAGTGTCCGACGAGGTTTAAATACATTAGTCATTGGTAAAGAAATTTCCGCAGTACGTGTTGATTGGCCGCGTATTATAATAACGGAGTTAAACGTGCAGCAGTGGCAACAACAACTAGTTGGTGAGTGCATTGAGCAGGTTCATCGTCGGGGCAAATATCTTATTTTTGAAATGACACATGGTTTGTTAGTCTCCCATTTACGTATGGAAGGGAAATACCAATATTTTCCAGCGGGTGAGTTTGCTGAAACGCAATCAAAACATACGCACTGTCGCTTTATCTTTACAGATGGTAGCCAATTGCATTATCATGATGTACGCAAATTTGGTCGGATGGAATGGATAGATAAATCTGAACGCTTCGCTTATTTTGACAAGAAAAAATTAGGTCCGGAGCCAACTGTGGCAGACTTTGACCTAGTGCGGTTCGGTGAACAATTACGGCAATCAAAAAAGATGTTAAAGCCGTTATTACTTGACCAAACGCTAGTTGCTGGACTGGGGAATATATATGTTGACGAAGTGCTCTATAAAAGCCGATTGCATCCAGAAACAATTGCAAATCAAGTGAGTGAATCGGAGGTATCACGGCTGTATGATGCGATTATTCAAGTGATGGCTGATGCTGTAGCAGCGGGAGGCTCAAGCGTTCGAACCTATTTAAACTCATTAGGTGATGCAGGTACTTATCAAGAACAGTTGCAAGTATACGGTCGTCAAAATGAACCGTGTCAACGTTGCGGACATTTAATTAGCAAAATTAAACTAAAAGGGCGCGGTACCCACTACTGCCCTCGTTGCCAAAACAACGTGCGATAAGGAGTGCTTTGAAATGAACCACTGGAAAACATAGTGTGAGAGCGAATGTTGTGCCACGGACTACTGGAGCAGAAGTTGCAAAAGTGTATAAACTCTTCAAGAGATATACGAAATGGACACCAGATATACGAAGTGGACACCGAGGTAATCCGAATGAACCGGATGAGAAAGGCAATTACGTGCTCGTTGCGCTCATAGGTGCTTTTTGAAGTGGATGTCATTTCAGCGTGGTGAAGCTAGCATGCAAATAGGGTGCGAGTGCGAATGTTCTGACTAGAAGTATTGGAGGAATAAGCGCCGTAGCGCCTCAAGCGTTTTGTGAAGCCAACCCAAGCGAACCGAAATAAAATAGGGTGTAGGCGCGGATGTGTTGGCTTTATCTGAGTGTAAGTGGGCATCAGCACCTCGAAGCGGTAAGGAGTAGTGAGGTAGTATGAAAGTGATTGGTTTAACGGGAGGCATTGCTACCGGGAAATCGACGGTAGTACGCTATATAATCAATCGAGGCTATAAAGTCATCGATGCGGACACAGTGGCGAGAGAAGTAGTCGAAGTAGGGCAACCTGCTTTAGCCGATTTAGTACACGTGTTCGGCGAGAGTATTTTAACCCAAGAGGGTGCGTTGCATCGTAAGCGATTAGGTAAGCTAATGTTTTCGGATGTGACCACACGTCAAACAGTCAATGCTATTTTACATCCTTATATTTTTGATAGTATTCGTATCCAACGAGAACAATCACAAGATAAAGTACTATTTATAGATATGCCATTGTTATTCGAAGTAGGCTATGAGCAACAGGTTGATGAAGTGTGGCTGGTATATGTGCCGCATTCCATCCAATTAACGCGACTGATGAAACGTGACGGCTTGTCTGAGGAGGAAGCGCAACAACGGATAAAAGCTCAGTGGCCGGTTGAACGTAAACGCGCATTTGCAAACTTGACCATTGATAATAGTGGCACGATCGATGCGACCTATCGACAAGTAGAGCAAGCGTTAGCGCGGCTGTGAACACGATTGTACCTAATTGGGAAACTAAGTGGTGAGTAGTTCAAAGAGTGTCCGTTGATGTAATTGAATTGAGTCGAAGACAGTATAAAAGGCTGTGTAAGAGCTTAAAATATGATACAATAACTGTACAATTAAGGGACTGCTGTTGTGGAAGTCTAGTATAAATTAAGATAGAAAGGAGACGTGCTTTATGCAATGTCCAAAATGTCATTGTGATCAAACAAAAGTGATTGATTCGCGTTCAGTAGATGATTCCAATGCAATTCGTCGTCGGCGGGAGTGTGTTGCGTGTGCGTATCGCTTTAATACCTATGAACGGGTTGAACGGACGCCATTATTAGTCGTTAAGCGTGATGGTACGCGAGAAGAATTTAGTCGTGATAAATTATTACGTGGTATTGTGCGTGCGGCGGAAAAACGCCCGATTACTCGTGGTCAAATGGAAAAGTTAGCATCCGATGTTGAAAATGATATTAGCAAAGTTGCAGATGCAGAAATACCGAGTGAGCGTATCGGTGAATTTGTAATGCCACGTTTGATGCAATTAGATGAAGTGTCATATATTCGATTTGCAAGTGTGTACCGTCAATTTCAATCTCGGGAAATGTTTATTAAAGAATTGGAAAGTATGATGAAACGAGAGGCAAAAGTACAAGAAGACCATGAGTGAGTTAACCAGTCCTTTACAACCATTTATTGTGCGCCAAAGTGGTGTGTTATCAGAATTGGAGCAACGCAGTTTATTTCAGTTATATCAACCGATTATAGGTCACCGTGCCGTTAATTTATATCTCTTATTATTACAACAACCTGTCAATGAACAAAAATTATCACAGCGTAAAGTGCATTCTTATCTATTTCCCTACATCGAAGGGGCGCTAGGGACGATTGACGAAGCGCGGTTGAAGTTAGAAGCAGTTGGCTTATTACAGACCTATAAAGAGGCGCGCACCGGTGTGGTTCATCCGACATTGTTGTATGATATGCAGTATCCTTTGTTGCTCCATGATTTTGTTGAGAATGCTTATTTATGTAATGCGCTAATCAACCAATTGGGTGATTTGCAGTTTTTTGAAATTTTAAAACAGTGGGAAATTCCTGATATTGAAGCGGCGGAGTTTGAAGAAGTCAGTGTGTCATTCGAGACGATTTTTTCTAAAAGCAATACGGACTATTATAGTCAAATTGATGAAATGCTTAAAGGCCGCACAGTGCAACAGCACTCAACTAATGGCCCACAGCGTCAAGCGAGCGAGCATTTTGATTATGCTTTCTTTTTAAGAAAATTAATGGCGGCGCATATGGACCATAGTGTATTTGATTATCGCTTTAAACAAGAAATGCTAGCGCTGCATACGATTTATAATTATGATGAAAATGAACTGGCGGTATTAGTGTTGAAGCATTATCATGCCAAAGACACACAAATTGATTACGACCAATTGAGAATTGAAGCGGCTACAAAACCACAACCATCACCAGTAGCAACTGAGTCAACGAATGTAAAACCGGTGCACACTCAAGAAGCGCCGATAAAGGAAGAGGCGGATAAACGCAGTGCTATTCAACAGGCATTTCCATCGTTGCAAGACAAAGAGATTGAAATTGTCCTCTTATGCGAACGTGTGACGCCGCTGGCGATGTTAACGCAGATTAAGCGTGATAAAAATGGGTTTGTGTCCGCGCAAGAACAAATGTATATTCAAAATATTGCTCAGCTGACCAGTTTGCCACAAAGTGTGCAGTCCTTTTTAGTGTTTTACTTATTAATGATTCGCAATCGGACGGATTTTCAAAAAGGTGAGAGTGAAAGAGTCGCTAATGAGTGGCAGCAACAGCATTTAGATTCGCCGGCCAAAGTCTTGAATTATATTCATCAACAGGCGAAAGTAAAACAAATGCGTCAAAAAAATACGGCTAAGAAACAACCGTATCGCACACAACAACCTAAGCAAAAGGAACCACAACCTTATTGGATGAAGCAACAGGTAGCAACAGAAAAACAAAATCCCAAAACGAGTGAAACAACCAAGTCAGAAGCGCAATTGCGTAATCAGTTAGGTCAGTTATTTAATGAAGGGGGCAGTGAGCAGTAATGCAGACGATTCAAGAAATACTACAAAAAATTATGGAACTACCTCATTTTAATGAATACTTTCAAGCAACAGTCAAGCGGATTTTACATCATGAAGCGGTACAACAATTTATTAATGAGCATTCTGATGACATCTCGCAAGAAATGATACAAAATTCGTTATCCAAGTTAAATGAATTTGTATTGGAACATGATGCGTACCAAAGAGGTGAAGATGGCAAAAATCCAGGATTTAAGCCGGTGCTATTTTTGAATCAGAATTATATTGACATCGCCTACCGGCCGACTGATGGTTATTTAAAACGACAACAAGACCGTAAAGCGAAGGCATTGTTAGAGAATCGCATGATGAGTCGGGATGTTCGTGAAGCAAGTTGGGACCGATTGAAAATGGATACGCCCTCACGTAAACAGCTGGTTAATGAAATTACAAGATTTGTATCGAACTACCGTCAGCACCCAGAGACGACACAAGGTTTATATATATCCGGACCATTTGGTGTGGGGAAAACATATGTTTTAGGTGCGTTAGCAAATTCACTGGCTCAAACGGGTGTGAAAGTAACGATGTTGCATTTTCCAACATTTGCAAATAATCTGAAAAAATCAATTGAGACTAATGGTGTGCACGAATTAGTGAATGATACGAAAAAAGTTCCGATATTAATGCTTGATGATATCGGAGCAGAAAATAATTCTGCGTGGATACGAGATGATGTTTTAGGTGTTATTCTAGAGTATCGTATGAAAGAATCAATGCCGACATTTTTCACGTCAAACTTTTCGATGGATGAATTGGAGCAACATCTGGCTACAACACGTGAAGGTGTCGAAAAAGTTAAAGCAGCGCGATTAATGGAGCGGATGCGTTATGTTGCTAAAGAAGTGCAATTGGATGGCGAGAACTTGAGGCAGAAATTAAGAGGTGTGGTTGAATGAAAAAATTTGATGCGCAAGATAGGTTAGACTTTTTAAGAATAGTAAAAATGTTATTGATTACGAGTTTGATAGTGCAAATCGTTGTGCTGTCTGTATATTATTTTGGAGAAAAACAAGTAGTCTTAGCGTTTCCGATGTTGTTAGGTATATTATGTACAGCGGTCGCTTTGTTTTATAGTTATAGTTTGCGTGATTAATGGTCAGAATATGAAAATTAGTAGGATACTTCACCGGAAGGTCCTGCTTTTTTGATTTTTTACGCAATTCATTAAAAAAAGATTAGTAAAAATGATTGACAGGCATCTGTTTTTATATTATTATCATTTTACATCAGAATTAATAATACATCTTGGACAAAGAAATCTATGATATTTGAAGAGAGTTTACGGGTGGTGCGAGTAAACAATGCGATTAGATGAAGACACAGCCGAAAAAAGATGTACGGTAGCGCGTTAAAGCTAGAGAAGTCGCATGATTTTCTCGCTGAGGTGATGGCTGTGAGGTCGTCATGAAAAAAGGTGGAACCACGTTGATAAACGTCCTTTGCTTACATTGAGTGTGAGTGAAGGGCGATTTTTGTGGTTTAAAGAAAAGGGATAAAGAGAGGGAATATAGGATGAAAACTTGGAAAAAATGGATGGCGCTAGTTGTTGGGATGATAAATTTTGTTGCTGTTAGTAATACCAGTGCAACTGAAGCGATGATTGAACAAGATAAAAAAGTTATTATCGGCTTTGATGATACATTTGCACCCTTTGGTTTTAAAAATGAACAGGGCGATATTGTTGGATTTGATGTTGATTTAGCTAAAGCGGTATTTGAGCGAATGGGCGTGACGTATGAATTTCAACCAATTGATTGGTCAACCAAAGAAACGGAATTGAAGACGGGGAATATTGATATGATTTGGAGCGGCTATACAGTGACAAAAGAGCGCAGCAAAGTGTTACAATTTTCAGATGCTTATATGGATAATCGCCAAATCATTGTTGTAAGAAAAGACAGTAAGGTTCAGACCAAAGTAGATTTAGCGGGCAAAATTGTCGCAACCCAAGCAGAATCATCGTCATTGGCAGGGATGTTAAAAGATACAACGTTTGTTGATAGTATCGATGGTCAAGCCCCCGTTACATATGCTACCTTTGTTGAAGTATTTGCTGATTTGGACAATGGACGAGCTGATGCGATTATAGTGGATGAGACATTAGCCACTTACTTCTTGAGTAAAAACAAACAAGGTGATAGTTATCGTATCTTAAAAGAGCATTTTGGTGAAGAAACGTATGCAGTAGGTTTTAGAAAAACCGATACAGCGTTTGTGCAAAGATTTAATGAAGCCCTAGCAGCTGTGAAAAAAGATGGTACATTTGCTGAGATTACCAAAAAATGGTTTGACGAATTAAAACAATAAACCATAGTGCGAGCGCGGGTGTTCTGACTCGGAGCACTGGAGAAAGACACCGAAGTGCGAGTATCGAGCGCAGGAGACATTTGAAGTGGACGTCAAGGCAGTCCGAGCGAACCGAATTAACGAGCCGATGACGTGCGAGAAGCGCCCTCTGAGCATTTATGCGAAGTGGAGCCATTTCAGTGAGTTAGAGCCTAAATAAACCATGGTGCGATAACGAGCGGTTTGAAATGGACCACTGGAGCAAAAAGCACAAGAGAGCGACAGCCCTCTGAGCATTTATGCGAAGTGGAGCTATTTCAGTGAGTTAGAGCCTAAATAAGGAAGTGAGTATATGTTAGAATGGCAATGGTTACAGCCATTAGGTAAAGGATTTTTATTGACATTATTTTATTTTGTATGGACTCTCGTTATCAGTGTTCCGATAGGACTTGGGATTGCAATACTGCAACGCTCTTTACCCAATTGGGTACGGATGATGATACAAGGTTTTGTCTATGTGTTTAGAGGGACACCGTTGTTACTACAAATAATGTTCGTATATTTTGGATTGCCACTACTAGGAATCGTTTTGCAGCGTGAACAAGCTGCGTTAGTAACATTGATATTAAATTATACCGCCTATTTTATCGAAATATTTCGTGGTGGCATTCAAGCGGTACCGCCGGGACAATTCGAGGCACTGAAAGTATTGTCAATTAATAAATGGGTTGGTTGGCGACGTGTCATCATGCCACAAGTTTGGCGTACGGTCATGCCATCAATAGGTAATGAGGTTATCACGCTCATTAAAGACACCTCACTTATTTATGTATTAGGTTTAGATGATTTATTAAAGGTCGGTAAAACGTTGGCGAATCAACAAGCGAGTTTACTGCCGTATGTTTATGTGAGCATTATTTATTTGCTATTTACAGGGTTTGTTAGTGTGCTACTGCAAAAGATTGAACAGAAAATGGGGAAGGCATTATGAGTTTAGTTGTCAAAAATTTAGAAAAACGATTTGGAACGCAGACCATCTGTAAAAATTTTAATCTTGAGATGGCACCGGGAGAGATGACATTATTAGTAGGTGCTTCTGGCAGCGGTAAAACGACGGTGTTGAGGCTGTTAAATCATCTTGAATTTGTAGATAAGGGAACAATTTTAGTTAACGGTAATTATTTAGTTCGAGACGGAGAGTATGCGACACCGCAAAAGATAAAGGCATATCAACGTTCGATTGGCTATGTATTTCAAGATTATCAACTTTTTCCGCAGTTAACGGTTTTAGAAAATATTTTACTCGCACCAATGAGTAATCAAGTCGCGCCTGAAAAAGAGTTAGAACAAATAGCAGAACGGTGGCTCGAGCGTTTGGGACTGGCTGATAAAGCACGAGTGTATCCTTCCATTTTATCGGGTGGACAAAAACAACGGGTAGCGATTATTCGGGCAATGATGCTGCAGCCGGCATTATTATGTTTTGATGAACCGACTTCAGCCTTAGATGAACATAATACGAGGGAGTTTGTTCGAATTATCAAAGAGCTACAGGCGATGCAAATGATGATACTTATTGTAACGCATGATAAATTTTTAGTGGAACAATTAGCGGCGACTGCTAAAATTGTCACCGCTGAAGCGTTTAATAAACAACCTTCTAAAACACGAACATTAAGTAAGAAAATGAATATAAAGTTAATATTTAGTTGAGTTCCACTACCATTCATTTTATAGTGTAGTTGTCAGGCTAATAATGGTCGATAAATTGAATTGAAGAGGTGTTTGTGTGTCTGAAGTGAAAATGGAAGAAACGTTAAAATACAGTATTAATGATAAGCCACCGATGGGAGTGACGATTGTTTTAGCGCTGCAACATATTTTAGCAGCTTTTGCCGGCATTGTTGCTGTACCGCTTGTGGTGTGTAGCGCCTTAGGATTTGATGCGCAACAGACATCATTAATGGTGAGTGCAACGATTTTTGCCTCAGGTATTACGACTGTCTTGCAGTCAAAAGGATTGGGGCCAATTGGTTCGCGAGTGTCTGGGATGATGGGGACTGATTTTACATTTGTTAATCCGTCAATTAGTGTAGGGGCTCGGTTAGGTGTAGCTGGAATTGTTGGCGCAACGATTTTAGGTTCTTTTGTAGAAATTATACTTAGTCGATTCGTTAAACCATTGATGCGCTTTTTCCCGCCATTGATTACCGGTACAGTTGTATCATTAATTGGGATTACGTTATTGCCTGTCAGTATTGATTGGGCCGGAGGCGGCGTCGGTTCGAGTGACTACGGCTCAGTACGGAATATTGGAGTGGCGTTCATAATTATGGTTTTTACCTTATTGTTGAGTCACTATGGTAAAGGGATGTGGAGTACTGCCTCTGTATTTATTGGGATGGTATTTGGTTATATTATTTGTATTCCGTTAGGAATGGTTGATTTATCTGCTGTACAGAAAGCGTCTTGGTTTGCATTACCGGCAGTGTTTCGATATGGTGTCGCTTTTGATTTGGCGTCAACCTTATCATTTGTTCCGGCCTATGTCGTTTCATTAATTGGTACGGTTGGAATTATGATGGCCATCGGCGAAGCGTCTGGTGAGAAAATTTCGAGTGAACGTGCCGCAAATGGGGTTTTAGCCGATGGTGTGGGGTCGATGATTTCCGGGATGTTTGGAGCGGGTCCGAATACTGCTTTTTCACAAAATGTTGGTTTGATTACTTTAACTAAAGTTGCCAGTACTCATGTAATGATAGTGGCAGGGATTATTTTAGCTATCTTAGGAGTATTTCCGAAATTATCTGCATTGATTTCAGTAATGCCGCAACCCGTTTTAGGTGGTGTTGGTGTGATTATGTTTGGTTTAGTCGCCGCACAAGGGTTAAAAACCTTAGCGCAAATCAAACTTGGTGACCGTGAATTATTAATTATTTCAGTGGCATTTGCTTTAGGTATTGGAGTAACTGTGCGCCCGGATATTTTATCAGGGTTACCAACGAGTATCCAAATGATATTGTCTTCGGGTATTTCAACGGGAACATTGGCAGCTTTAATTTTAAATATTGTATTAAAAGAAAAGGCGTAATCAACATGGAATGAATAATATTTGCTTGGACACTCATTGAAACGCTAGATATTCAGTTGACTCAAAGACAGTCAAAAGATGTCAGCGGCTACATAATAATTTTGAAAAATGGGTGTGACAATTAGAAAAAATATGATATACTATCTGTGTATCACACAAACAATACTCCCTATGTTGATTATGTGTGATCGGGTAGATTATACCTACTCTCTATTAACATCAGATATATTCCAGAAGCATACTCTCCCTAAGTTATGCTTCATTCTCCCTATATTTATATAACGTTACAATAATATGTATGTATCTGATGTAAAACACCACAATCGCGATGTGGTGTTTTTTTTGTGTAAAAAAACACCACTTGTTCAAAATGTACAAGTGGTATTGACATTATTTATCTTCGCTGATGTCATCGTGATTATTATTTTCATCAACAATCACAAGGCGAGTCCGTTTACGAGTATGAGTACGGACACTGTATACAATGGTACGAATCGCACGGGCGACGCGACCTTTTTTACCAATAACGCGACCAATATCTTCTTTATTTAAGTGCAGATGATATTCGTAAAATTCTGCTGTATCTACCTCTTCAATACGTAAATCCTCAGGAAATTCGATTAAAGGTGTCACAATTGTTTTAATTAATTGATTAATATTTGCCATGTAAGTACATCCTTTTTTATTTTAATCGTTTTTTACCCCGTTATCTTAGCATATAAATGTTAAATGGTCAAATTTGTCTAATTTTTTAGTGTGATGCTTGGTTGATAAAAGACTCATTTCACAGTGGTTTTTATCAAATATAATGTGATAAAGGTGATGAAACTTACGACAGCTACCATACCCGACATCGAGACATTAATATAGTTTGCTAAATAGTAGCCACCAATCGCATTGATAGTCGAAACAATCATCCCAATCAACAATAATTGTGTAAAGCTTTTTGCAAAAAGTTGAGCGGCTAATGCGGGTGCAACCATCATCGCAATGACTAAAATGGCACCAACACTTTGGAATGCGACAACACTCGTCAAAGAAACAAGTGTCATTAATACAAAATCTAGTGTCGAAACAGGAATGCCAATAGCGCGCGCATATGTTTCGTCGAATAATCGTATAATGAGTGGTCGGTAAGTAAATGCTAAAAAGAGTAATAATATCACTAATACCACAATGTTTTGCACGAATGCTTTGGGAACATCGATGCCGAGAAAGGTCATTCGATTCAGTGGCGCAAAGACAACTTGACCTAATAACACCATATCAATATCCAAGTGTACACCGGATAAATATTTTGAGATTAAGACGATGGCTGTTGAGAAAAAGGCCGAAAAGATGAGTCCGATGGCAGCATCTTGTTGGATAGCGGTATTTTTGACAATGGTTTCAACGGCAAAGACGGTAAGGACACCAAACACTGTCGCGCCGACAATCAACCAAGGTGAATCTAAGTCGTTGACGATGAAAAAGGCGATAACAATACCCAATAATATCGTATGAGAAATCGCATCAGCAATCATCACAGATTGTTTTTGCACGAGTAAATTACCGATAATACTGCAAGCGAGTCCTACAACGATTAAAATCCATAATGACTCAATCACTTTATCCACCCCTTACTTTTCATAATACCATTTGGGGCGATGAAAATTGAAATCGCAGATAATACAAATAAACAAAGGACAACGGTTGGACCGGTTGCTAATTTTGTGACGGTCGTACTGAGCCAAGTGCCGATTAATGCGGAAATAAGTCCAGAAGCAGAAGCAATCCACAACATTTTTTTATATTCACGTGTCCATTGCATCGCAATAATTGTTGGTGTAATCAGCAAACTACTAATTAAGAGGGCGCCTACCGCTTTTAAGCCAACACTGATAATTAGTAATGCTAATAGTAAATTCAATAAATTAATCTTTCGTATAGAAATACCGATGGCTGCCGCAAACTGTTTATCAAATAAGACTAATTTTATTTTGGGGTAAAACAGATAAAAGATACCTAGTGCAATAACCGCGCAAATGGCGATGAGTATCACATCGTCGGTTGTTAGATAGGAAGCTTGCCCCATAATATAATTTTCTAAACCAGCTTGTGAAGCATTTGTAAAATTACTATTACCTTGAATATAACTCATCAGTACCATACCAAGCCCAAATAAAGATGAAAGAACGAGTGCTAATAAACTATCATAGTGAAAGGCTTCGTACTTACTGAGCCAATGGATAAGTAATAAGGCCACCAATCCTGCGCCGATAGCACCTAATAATAAAAAGAATGGTGAGCGGTTTTGAATAATCATAAACGCAATAATAATACCAGGATAGGCGGAGTGCCCAATCGCATCTCCTAGTTGGCTTTGGCGTTCTAATACTAGTGAACTACCGATGACACTTGCGGCTACGCTGAGAAAACTTAAACCAACGGCTACGACTAGAAATATATAGTGGTTAAACCATAGATTTGTCATTAGAATGCCCCCAATCTGTTTTCGCGGTGCCAGTATAAGCCAGATTGATATTTTCTTGTGTCATCACTTCATGAATTGGACCCGCTGCAATCACCGTGCGGTTTAATAAGACGACATAGTCGAAATAATCGGCCACTGTTTCTAATTGATGATGGACAGTGATACTTGACCGTTTTTCATTTTTTAATTGTGCTAACTGCTCCATAATCAAGGCTTCACTTGTTTTATCGACACCAGCTAATGGCTCGTCTAAGAAATACGCTTGAGCATCTTGAGCGATGGCGCGCGCTAGGAAAACACGTTGTTTTTGCCCGCCGGACAATTGATTGATTTGTCGGTCTTGTAAATCAGTGAGCGCCATTTTTTCGATAGCGAATAGGGCACGTTCCTTTTGTTCCGGCTGAATGCGTTGAAAACCGAACCGTTGACTAGTTATTCCCATTTGGACGACGTCCAAGACAGTCGTCGGGAAATGCCAATTAACATTTGCGCGTTGCGGGACATAAGCGACTTGGTCGCGAACCTCACGAATAGGGCGTTCAAGTACTAGTAATTCGTCAGCTTGATAAGGTATAAGATGGAGAGCTGCTTGCATTAAGGTTGATTTTCCGGCACCATTAGGACCAATAATCGCAATCCGTTGCTCGGTTGGTAGCACTAAGTTGATATCGTGTAGTGCTTGTGTCTGTTGATAACTAACAGCTAAATTTTTTATTGTTAATAAGTGTGTCATAACACTACCTTCCTTCGTTATAAATGATATATTGGATATATCGTGTGTAACACACACGCAAAATAATTAGAATGATATGTTTTATTATCGCCTAAAACGCCGAAAGAGTAAACTAATTACACCGCGTTAGGAGGACATCAATGTCAAACGATGTATTAGTTTACTTCTTTTAGCGAAATGTATGAAGCTCATACATTAGTTATTAAGACGAACTGGAATTATCGTCTGGTTGATTATCAGCAACAATATTATTGTGCTTGTGAAAGATATTTAACAATTACTTTGACATTGTGTTGATACATTGAAATATATGTATCGCCATTTTGTCCTTTAGGGGCAAGTGAGTCTGAGAATAATGCTTCATCTTCATTATTGACGACGTCGACTTTACCACCTTTTGCTTTAACAGCTTCCTGTAATTTTTTCATACGTTCAGGATTCGTTGTTGATTCTACGAAAATTGCTGGAATTTTATGTTTGATAATGAAATCAACCGTTTCACCAATTTGTTGGTTAGATACTTCTGAGTTTGTACTGACACCTTGAGGCGCATAAACAGTGAATCCATAGCTGCGTGCAAAGTAATTGAAGGCATCATGAGGTGTAACTAGATAACGTTGTTCTTTTGATAAGACGCTTAATTCTTTTTCAACCCATTTAGCTAATTCATCCAGTTTTGCTAAATAAGCAGTGGTGTTTTTAGCAATTTGTTCTTTTAACTCTGGGTATTTTTCTTGTAAGGTATTGCTAGCTGTTTGAGTCGCTTGTTTATATAATTTGATATCGAACCAGAAGTGTGGGTCAACAACTGAAGTGTTGTCCTCTTCCATCTCATTTATGGCGTCTTTATCAAAGTCTTTCGTAACAGCTGTACCGTATTTTTCTAATACATCAACCATTTTCCCTTCGAAATGTAAGCCGTGATATAAAACTAAATCAGCTTTAGCAACTTTTTGTACATCTTGTGCTTTTGGTTGGTACAAATGTGGGTCGCTACCTGCTGGCATAAGTGTTTCAACATCAACAGCATCTCCTGCCAATTCACGAACCATATCCGCTAAAAAGGTTGTGGTAACCGTAACGGTTGGTTTTTTTGCTGCTGACCCTATGGATATCGGTAAGAGCAATAGGGTACATAGTAGTGCTGCGGCAACTTTTAACGATTTTTTTAACATATAATTCTCCTTTTTTAGGCAAACCTAAATTTATTTCTTGAACTTAGTATACAACAGCTTTAAAAAATAATCAATAGGTTTGCCTAAAAATTTTTAGGGCAGCTTAAAAATTGTGTATTCCCTTATAAAATGGTATGATAAAGCAAGCATTACGGCTATTCATTTCAATAAAGGAAGAAGGCGAGACCGCGCAATGTCACAAAGTAGAGAAGATTATATTAAATATATTTTTGAACAAAGTCCGGATGGATTAGTGTCGAATAAATCAATAGCTCAAGGAATGCGGGTATCTGCTCCATCTGTTTCTGAAATGATTGGCAAATTATCTGAAGAGGGGCTAGTATCCTATGAACGGTATCAAGGAGCGAAGTTGACGGAATCAGGTAAGAGTATGGCAATTGACTTAATTCGCAAGCATGAAATATGGGAATATTTTTTAGAGCGCGAGCTGGGTTATGGTAAAGTAGAAGTGCACGAATTGGCTGAAGTGTTAGAACACGTTACCTCAACGGAGTTAGCCAATCGATTAGCGCAATACATTAATTATCCGGAATAGGTGAAGTGTATGACGGTGAGTTCTTTTGTGCGAATGAATCAATTGTTCGGCTTTTATCAGTCTTTGTTGACGCTAAGACAACAAGAGATGCTTTCATTATATTATGAAGAGGATTATTCTCTAGCAGAAATTTCAGAGCATTATCAAATTAGTCGTCAAGCCGTTCATGATACGATAAAGCGCAGCGAAAAAGCGCTGGAACAATATGAAGAAAACTTACATTTATTAGAGCGACGATTACAGCGCGAACAATGGCTGGATGCGTTAGAAGAACAAATTGATAATAAAGCAGCTATATTAGCCATTGTGCAACAATTACGAGATTATGATGAATAAAATTGAAATAAAGAGTGAAAGGATGTTTAAATTTAATGGCATTTGAAGGATTATCCGAACGTCTGCAATCGGCAATTAGCCAGGTGGGTGCAGGCGGAAAAATTACTGAAGCAGACTTAAAACAGATGATGCGGGAGATTCGTTTAGCCTTACTCGAAGCGGACGTTAACTTTCAAGTAGTAAAAACATTTGTCAAAAAAGTAAATGAGCGCGCGTTAGGTTCTGATGTATTAGAATCCTTGTCACCCGCGCAACAAGTCTTAAAAATTGTTGATGAAGAATTAACTGCTTTAATGGGTGGCGAATTAGTAGAGTTGAATTTTTCTCCTGCGCCACCAACCATTATTATGATGGCTGGTTTACAAGGGGCTGGTAAAACAACCACAGTGGGTAAATTAGCGAAATATGTGGTGGAAAAAGGTAAAAAACGTCCATTATTAGTTGCTGGTGACGTGTACCGTCCCGCAGCGATTGATCAGTTGGAAACGATTGGGGCGCAATTAGGTTTTGATGTTTTTAGCTATGGAACCCAAGCGAACCCAGTTGATATTGCGCGTGATGCAGTGGCACAAGCGAAATTGCAAGGCAATGAGGTTGTGATTATCGATACGGCAGGGCGTTTGCATGTCAACGAAGAATTAATGGAAGAGCTGCGTCAAATTAAAGCGACGGTTCAACCACATGAAATCTTATTAACGGTTGATGCGATGACTGGTCAAGATGCTGTGAATGTTGCCCAATCCTTTAACGAAGCGCTGGATATTACTGGGGTTGTAATTACCAAGTTAGATGGAGATACTCGTGGTGGTGCGGCGCTATCGATTCGTTCCATTACGAATAAACCGATTAAGTTTACCGGACAAGGTGAGCAGCTTGATGCATTAGAACCATTCTACCCAGAACGTATGTCCAGTCGTATTCTCGGTATGGGGGATATGATGACTCTTATCGAGAAAGCGCAAAAGGATTTCGATGAAGCGAAAGCCAAAGAGATGGCAGATAAATTGAAAGATGCGTCATTTGACTTCAATGACTTTATCGAACAAATGGATCAAGTGACGAAGATGGGTCCAATCAAAGATTTACTTAAACTGATTCCTGGTGTATCGAAAATTCCGGGATTAGATGAGTTAAATGTTGATGAAAAAGATATGGGGCGAGTGAAGGCGATTGTATATTCCATGACACCAGAAGAACGCCGCAATCCGGACATTATCTCACAAAGTCGTCGTAAGCGAATTGCTGCCGGATGTGGTCAATCATTGGCAGATGTCAACCGTATGATTAAACAATTTAACCAAGCGCGTCAAATGATGAGTCAAATGTCGAACGGTAAAATGGGTGGCATGAAAAAAATGATGAATCAAATGCAGCAAATGCAAGGAGGTATGCCAGGAATGGGTGGCGGCATGCCAAACTTATCTGACCGTGCCTTTATGTCACCGGAACAAATACAAAAAGCCAACGAACAGAAAAAAATACAGCGCCTATTGAAAAAGAAAAAAAGAAGATAACACATAGTGCGAGCGAGGGCGCTCTGCCTCGGATCACTGGAGAACATGGTGTGAACGAGGACGGCTCTGGCTCGAATTACTGGAGCAGAGGGCGCAGAAGCGCTAGAGCGCTTCAAGAGCTATGCGAAGTGGACGTCGAGCCAGTCCGAGTGAGCCTAAATTCAAAATACCGTCGTGCGAGAAGCGCACACCGAGTTATTGCAATGAGTCGGCATCCAAAGAGTGCGAGTATAGCTTCTAGCTTTGAATCACTAGATTAAAATAATCAAATACTTTAACCGTGTACTGTGAGACATGGAAGTATCGTAAAAATAAGAATAGTAAGGTGCAGCAAACAAATTAAGGTTTGCTGCTGAACCGCCCCTTTTTACGACCAGTCACACAGTTAGTGGCTGGTCATTTTTTTAAAATATTGAGATTTGACGATTTAAACTCGCTTCGCAATGTGAATCCAGTGCGTTGCGGATTATATTTTTTAAATTATAGTGCGAGAGAAGGCGTTCTGCCTCGGACCACTGGAGAACATGGTGTGAGCGAGGACGCTCTGGCTCGAATCACTGGAGCAGAGGGCGTAGAAGCGTTAGAGCGCTTCAAGAGCTATGCGAAGTGGACGTCGAGCCAGTCCGAGTAAGCCTAAATCCAAAATACCGGCGTGCGAGAAGCGCACAGAGGGATTTTGAGAAGTGGACGCCGAGGCAGCCTGAACGAGCCAGAATACGAGGAGGACATAATGGATACAACAGTTACAATTGCAGGTCAAACATTTGACCATTGCTTAATGAATGCCGCAGGTGTAATGTGCATGAGCGAAGAAGAATTAACACAAGTAGCACAGTCTAGCGCTACAACTTTTGTTACCAAAACAGCTACATTAGAGGCGCGTAATGGAAATCAAGAGCCACGTTACTTTGACTTTGCAGCGAATAGCATTAACTCAATGGGCTTACCAAATTATGGTTTGGCATACTATTTAGATTTTTTAGCGAGTGAACCGGAAGAGTTGCAATCTAGACGTTTTTTATCCATTGCGCCTTTGCAACCAGATGAATTACCTATCTTGCTGCGGTGCATTTCTGTGGCGAACTTTCGAGGTTTTGTAGAGTTGAATTTATCTTGTCCAAATGTGCCCGGAAAGCCACAAATCGGATATGATTTTGAACAAACCAACCGACTTTTAGCTACTGCTTTTTCGTTATATGATGCACCACTTGGCGTCAAACTGCCACCGTATTTTGATATGGTGCATTTTGATTGTATGGCAGAGATATTGAATCGATATCCATTAGCGTTCATCAATAGTATTAATAGTATCGGTAATGGGATTGTATTAAATGGGAATCAAATGGCTATTCATCCGAAAAATGGATTCGGCGGCATTGGTGGCGCTGTGATTAAAGCGACCGCCTTAGCAAATGTTCATGCTTTTTACCAACGGCTCCATCCGTCAATTAAAATTATCGGTACCGGTGGTGTAACGTGTGGTCGTGATGTCTATGAACATATTTTATGCGGTGCTCATCTGGTACAAGTCGGTACGGCTTTGCATCAAGAAGGAGTAGGCATCTTTCAACGGCTCCAACAAGAATTACACACTGAGATGAAATTGAATAATGTTCATTCTTTTGATGCGTTGCGGGGTAAAGTCATGTATATTTAGCTATTACCGAAGGTGATAAATACAGTGAGAGCGAAATTGCTCTGACTTGTAGTGCTGGAAGAAGCGCGCACAAGGGGCATCTGAAGTGGAAGACAAGCCAAGCAGAGCGCACCAGAATACACATAGTGAGAGCGAAGCTGCCCTGGCTTGAACCACTGGAGAAAACTGACGTCGTGCGAGAAGCGCACAGAGGAGGTTTTTGAAGTGGACGTTAAGCCAAGCAGAGCGCACCAGAATACGTGCGCAGGCTAACTCAAGTATGAGATTTTGGTATTTCAATAAAAAAAGCGCCATGAGCAACAGATAGTGTTGATTCATGACGCTTCGTTGTACTATTTAAAAAAGGAACGTATTAGATGCACAATCAGACCGATAATTATCGCAAAGATTTGGTAATAGTAAATCTTGAACTGATTGCTGTTATATTTACGCGATGCTTTTATCGCAAGAATACCGAGTATGGCACTTATTCCAATACCGATAGCCATGCAGGCAAAAGCTAGAATACTTAATATAGAAAACCACGGATTTGGTGCTCGGACATCCAAGATAAAGAGCAGTGCTAAAAATAGGAAACCAACTATAAGAATTAGTAATGAAGACCAATTCATTCGTTTTAATGTTTGAAACGTTTTTTGTTCATCTGACATTAACACTCACCTCGCTTATTGTAGCCGTTCGAGTAGACGCAAAGTCCACTTCACAAATTCCTCTATGCGTTATGTGCGCACTGGTATTTGTCTTCGATAGGGCAAACGTCCCGCACTATGCTTTATTTTCCCCTACTAATATTATACGGTAAGAAGGGAGCGCGCGCCATGAAAACGGTTTGTGATAAGGTGTAGTGAAAGTAACTTTCTTGTGTATTTAAGTAAGAAAATGTGATAGCATATAATAGGATAAAACATCGTGTGAACGTAGAATTATTGCTTCGAATATTGGAACGAAGTGTCGTCGTACGACTATCACACAGCAGTTTTCACAGTGGAAGTTATAACATTGCATAAGAACCAGAATAGAGGTGAGTATATGTTTGCAAAGGTTATCGTAGATATCCCAGTTGCACAAGTAAACCGTGAATTTGACTATGTGATTCCCGCCGAATGGGAAGAAGTTGTCACATTAGGAATGCGAGTGCAAGTGCCATTTGGGACGCGTCAATTATTAGGGTTTATCGTTGGTTTTGCCCAAGATACGGATTTTGATGGCGAAGTCAAGCCAATTACGCAGTTGCTAGATTATCAGTCGTATCTCAATCAAGAATTAATCGATTTGAGTCAGTATTTAGCCAATCATTTACAATCATTTCGCATTGTGGTATTGCAAGCGATGTTACCCAATTTATTGAAAGTCAAATACGAAACGGTATTTACTGTTTTAGATGCATCATTACTCTCGCCTGAAGCACTCACTGCCTTTGAGGGACAACATGAAATACCGCGAGAGACATTGGAGGCAGTAGTCTCACTTAAACAGATTCGCTCCTTAATCGATGCTGGAGCGATTCAACTTTTATACCGTGTGCAAGATAAAAAAAGTACGAAAAAAGAAAATTACTATCAACTTACCCATACGAGTCAGCAATATCTTGATTTGTTAGCTACGACTCGTAAGAGTGCGACGAAACAGCGTGCATTATTGCGTTTTTTAAGCGAACAATCTGAACAAATAGAGTTAACATCAGCGCAAATACAAGCGGCAACGACGGTAACAGCTGCAGTGATTCGAACAGCTGTTGATAATCAATGGTTAACCAAAACAGAACGAGAAGTGTATCGGAATCCATTAGCAAACCGACAATTTGAACCGACGGAGCAAAAAACACTACGTCCTGTTCAGCAAGCGGCATTTGATGCAGTAGTGCCAGCGATGCAGCAAAAAATAGCAAAGACGTATTTGCTTGAAGGAGTTACCGGTAGTGGTAAGACAGAAGTGTATTTGCAGTTGATGGCATTAGCCCGTCAAGAAGGTAAGTCTGCGTTGTTATTGGTGCCAGAAATTGCATTAACACCGCAAATGGTCGAACGTGTTATGGGGCGCTTTCAAACGGGGGTAGCTGTTCTCCATTCTGGCTTATCAACCACTGAAAAATATGATGAGTGGCAACGAATTATTAAAGGCGAGGCAACGATTGTCGTTGGTGCTCGCTCGTCTGTATTTGCCCCATTGAAGCATTTGGGTATCATTATTATTGATGAAGAGCATGAAACTACGTATAAACAGTCTGATAATCCACGCTATCATGCACGGGATGTAGCGATTTGGCGCAGTGAGTATCATGGCTGTCCTGTCGTGTTAGGTAGTGCAACCCCATCGCTTGAAAGTCGGGCGCGTGCACAAGTCGGGCGCTATCAATTAATTCAGATGAGTGAACGTGCAAATTTTTCACAGCTGCCGCAAGTGACTTTAATCGATATGACTAAAGTGCTTGGACAAGAAACAATGACGGAAATATCGCCGTTATTACTTATTAAGATGCAAGCAGCAATTGAACAACAACATCAAGTTGTCTTGTTACTGAATCGCCGCGGCTATGCCTCGTATTTGCAATGCCGCGAGTGTGGCCATGTCATTCAATGTCCTCGTTGTGATATTTCACTTACTTATCATAAACAGGAATATGCGATGAAATGCCATTATTGCGACTTTCAACAAAAAGTACCGTATCAGTGTCCGTCGTGTCATAGTCAGCATTTGCGTCTTCAAGGCTCTGGTACACAAAAAATAGAAGAAGTGCTGCAACAATTATTGCCTCAGGCGCGCATTTTACGGATGGATAACGACACTACTCGTCGTAAGGGCGAGCATGAGCGGATTTTAACACAATTTGGCCAGCGTAAAGCTGATATTTTATTAGGAACGCAGATGATTGCGAAAGGATTAGATTTTGATAATGTAACAGTTGTTGGTGTCATCAATGCAGATACAGCCTTGAATATTCCGGATTTTCGTGCCGGTGAAAAGACGTTCCAATTATTGACACAAGTAGCGGGGCGTACGGGTCGTGGTGCGTTAGAGGGTGAAGTGTTGATTCAAACGTATAATCCCGAGCATTATGTCATGCAGTTAGTGACGCAACATGATTATGAACGCTTTTTCCAATACGAAATGAAGCGGCGCCATATCGGTAATTATCCACCATACTATTTTACGACATTGGTTACTGTTTCAAGTAAAAATGCGGGTAGAGCCGAGCGGAAAATTCATGAGATTAAACAACAACTCAGTCAACCAGCGCTAGAACAAGCGCAACAATTATTAATATTAGGACCCAATCGTGGTGGTATTGCACGCATCAATGAGGTGTATTATTATCAATTGCTGTTGAAGTATAAGGATAAGCAACAAATTCAATCGGCAATCAATCATTTGGTGCAGTCGTCACAAGTAGATGCGCAACGCGGACTCTATGTGACAGTAGACCACGAACCCTATCATTTTATTTAAATAAAACATAGTGTGAGCGCGGGCGTTTTGCCTCGGACCACTGGAGAAAACTGACGTCGTGCGAGAAGCGCACAGAGGGATTTTGTGAAGTGGATGCCGAGGCAGCCCAAGCGCACGCAAGAGGTATCTGAAGTGGATGTCAAGTCAAGTCGAACGAACCAGAATAAACAATGGTGTGAGAGAGACTGTTCTGACTTGAACCACTGGAAGAGGCCGCTGTAGTGCGCCAAGCGCACGCAAGAGGCATCTGAAGTGGATGTCAAGTCAAGTCGAACGAACCAGAATAAGGAGCAGTGGTATTATGGAAAAGATTATTTTTATGGGAACTCCCCAATTTTCAGCGACTGTACTAGACGGGATTTTATCTCATGGGTATGATGTCGTAGCAGTTGTTACGCAACCAGACCGACCAGTGGGACGTAAACGAGTAATTACCCCATCACCAGTTAAAGCAGTGGCTGTTACACATAATATTCCCGTCTATCAGCCGGAAAAACTCAGTGGTTCACCAGAGATGGCTGAATTGTTAACATTAGATGCAGATATTATTGTTACAGCTGCTTATGGGCAATTTGTACCTACGAAATTATTAAAAGGATTTCGTTTCCCGGCAATTAATGTTCATGCCTCTCTACTGCCAAAATATCGTGGTGGTGCCCCGATTCATTATGCGATTTGGCAAGGTGAAAAAGAGACGGGAGTCTCTATTATGTATATGGAGCGTGAAATGGATGCCGGTGATGTTTTAGCTCAACAAGTGACACCGATTGGCGAGCATGAAGATGTCGCTGATTTATTTGAGCGTTTAGCAGTGATTGGCCGTGATTTATTATTAGATACTTTGCCTAAATTATTTGCTGATACGATTACGCCGCAACCTCAAGATGCTGCGCTGGTGACTTATTCGCCAACCATTTCAAAAGAACAAGAACAAATTGATTGGCAAATGTCTGCGCAAGCGGTACATAATCATGTGCGTGCTTTTCGGCCGTTTCCTTCGACGTATACGGGGTGGAATAATCAACGGTTAAAAATTTGGGCGGGTCGACCTGTTGAACATCAAACGAGTACCCCAGCTGCTGCCGGTACCATTATTGCAGCAAATAATCATCAATTACTTATTCAATGCGGGGAAGGTGTTTATGCGATTGAATCGTTACAACCCAGCGGAAAAAAACGAATGGATGTCGCAACTTTCTTGCACGGTGTAGATGTAGATAGTTTAATTGGACAACAATTTACATGGTGTGAGTGAGGCGGACCAAGCGACTCTAAATAAACCATGGTGAGAGCGAGACTGTTTTGACTTGAACTACTGGAGAACAGGGTGCGAGAGAGGACACTCTGGATTGAATCACTGGAGCAGAGGGTGCAGAAACGCTAGAGCGCTTCAAGAGTTATGTGAAGTGGACGTCAAGCCAAGCTGAGCGACCCTAAATAAGAGGGCGTGAGATTTCCCTCTACCATATATATTACGAGGAGATTAAGCGGATGAAAATTAAAAAGAGAAGCGAGCAGCAATTATCACAGTCCGCCCGCTGGCAAGCATTAGTTATTTTGCATCAAGTAGAATACGAAGCGGAATATTCAAATGTGTTAATTGACCGTTTACTGTCACAGACGACGATGTCGGATAAAGACCAGCGATTATGTGTGCAATTAATATATGGTGTGATTCAGCGACGTTTGACTTTAAACTATTATCTAGAACCATTGATACGTGATAAAAAAATGGATTCATGGGTGGAGACATTATTACGTTTGAGTGTCTACCAAATGATATTTTTAGACCGGATTCCACAACATGCGATTGTCAATGAAGCAGTGAAAATTGCTAAAACTAATGGACATGAAGGACTGGGAAAGTTTGTCAATGCCTTATTGCGTCAGTTTTTACGTGTTCCTTTACGTGAATTGCCCAATCGACACAATGATTCTGTCGAATTTTTCAGCGTGGCTTATAGTATGCCAAAATGGTTAGTATCTTCCCTAATTGAATGGATGGATAATGATGAAGTCATCGTTGAGGCATTATTAGTAAGTTTACTAGAGAATCCCCATTTGTCGATTCGTATCAATGACGCAACAAAAAATCGTGCCCACATTCAGCAAGTTTTACTAGAAGAATCCATTGGCACGACCGAAAGTAAATTATCACCGTATGGATTACGTGTATCTAAAGGCAATGTAGTGGATACGAATGCTTACCAAACAGGTAAGATTACTGTACAAGACGAGTCGAGTATGCTGGTAGCACCGTTAGGACGCTTAAACGGCAGTGAACGTGTGTTAGATGCCTGTTCAGCGCCGGGTGGCAAAGCAACGCATATCGCCCAATTGTTGAACCAAGGTGGTCACTTGACTGCGTTGGATTTATCCTCAGCAAAATTAAAAAAAGTGGATGCGCACTTAGCACGTATGGGACTGGCTGACCGTGTGAGCACTTTTTGTGCCGATGCTGAAAAATTTATCCCCGAATCAGGCGAATTATATGATACAATATACTTAGATGCGCCATGTTCAGGTTTAGGTCTTATGCGTCGTAAACCAGAGATTAAATATGAAAAATCTGCAGCGGATATTGTTGCACTCGCAGCAATTCAAGGTCGTTTGTTAGACCACGTAGCAACGTTGTTAAAACCAGGCGGGACACTGATATATAGTACATGTACGATTGCCCCACTGGAAAATGCTCAACAAATTGAGTCATTTTTAATGCGTCACCCAGATTTTGAAATTGAGCGAATCAATGACACGGATAAGATTCCGGCGTCATTAATCAATGCGATAGGACAAGTTGAAATTTTACCGCATCAATTTGGTACGGATGGTTTCTTTATTTGTCGGTTAAAAAAGGCGTCATAATGAAATGAAAAAAAGGAAATCAGTGTGAGGTGACAGAATGAAGATTAAAGTTCATTCCAATATCGGCCGTCGACGGACGTCCAACCAAGACTATGCCGATTATTTTAAAAATCAACACAATCAAGTGCTATTTGTGCTGTGTGATGGTGTTGGCGGGCATCAAGCTGGTGATGTAGCAAGTTTAAAAACCACGGAATTTTTAGGCGAACGCTTTAGTAATTCTACCGAAAAATTTTCGTTAAATTCGATTCAGTCTTGGGTAATGGAACAAATTTCTGCAGTTAATGACTATATTTATCAAGAATCGTTGCGCCATAGCCAATTCGGTGGTATGGGGACGACATTGGTTGTAGCGATGGTAGTGGATGACCATTTAGTTGTGGCGCATGTTGGTGATAGTCGCGCCTATGTTTTTGCCCATGATACATTGACTCAGGTAACTGAAGATCACTCCCTTGTCAATGTACTCATCAAAACCGGTGAAATCACCAAAGAAGAAGGGCAGCTGCATCCGCAACGGAATGTGGTCACGCAATCAATCGGTGGTACTCAAACGGTCGAAACGGATATGAATGTATTGCCATTGTCTGAAGTAGAAGTCTTGCTATTGTGTTCAGATGGATTATCGAATATGGTAGATAATGAGCGTTTGTTAGAGATGTTTAAAGCTTATCGGCATGAGGATGATTTCCCAGAAAAATTAATTCAAGCGGCTAATGATGCGGGTGGAACAGATAATATCACTGTCATCGTCGCTTCTGAATTTGAGATGGCGGAGGTGACATCATGATTGAAATTGGTGAAAAATTATCAGGACGCTATCAAATTAATGATGTGATTGGTCAAGGTGGTATGGCGAATGTTTTCTTAGCCCATGACCTGATTTTAAATCGTGATGTAGCAGTGAAAGTGTTACGTTTTGACTTCCAAGATAATCAAGATGCGATTCGCCGATTCCAACGTGAAGCGATGTCGGCTAGTCAATTGCTGCATCACAATATTGTTGAAGTATATGATGTTGATGAAACGGACCAGCAACAATATATTGTCATGGAATATGTGAAAGGGACGGATTTAAAATCCTTTATTCAAAAACACGCGCCATTATCATTGGAATTGACAGTATCAATTATGAGTCAAATTTTATCAGCAATTGAAGTCGCGCATAAAAATCGGATTATCCACCGCGATATCAAACCCCAAAACATTTTGATTACCGAGCAAAATGAAGTGAAAATTACTGACTTTGGGATTGCGATTGCGTTGTCAGATACGAGTATTACACAAACGAATACGCTACTAGGATCTGTTCACTATTTATCCCCAGAACAAGCGCGCGGCAGTAATGCAACCACCAAATCAGATATCTATGCACTTGGGGTCGTCTTATATGAATTAATTACAGGTTCGGTGCCTTTTAATGGTGAATCAGCTGTATCCATTGCGTTGAAACATTTCCAAGAAACATTTCCACGGGTTAAAGATTCAATGGATTATGTGCCGCAAAGTTTGGAAAATGTTGTCTTACGTGCGACAGCAAAAAGTCCAGCTGACCGATATGATTCGGTTGAAGCGATGCATCAAGATTTGATTACGAGTTTAAGTGCTAATCGGATGAATGAAAAAGTGTTTGTGCCGAGTAATTTAAGTGATACAGTCGTGTTAAAACCAATCCAGCCAATCACCTCAGCCAAAGTAGCTTTGGATGAGCAAATGGAAGCACCGGATCCGTTGGATGAAACTTATTATCAACATTTTGATGAGGTATCCTCCGTTGAACCGGTACGGAAAAATTATCGCTTCATACGATGGTTAGTGGGCATTTTAATGCTGATATTACTCGGGTTAGGCGCGTATTATGTTTATGCGCAAACGACACGATATGTTGTGGTGCCAGATGTTTATAATAAGACACAAGCAGAAGCGGAAGCTATATTGAAGAAACATCATTTAACGGTGGAAAAGGTAGTGCATCAATGGGATAATACCATAGCGCAAGGAACAGCAATTGAAACGAAACCAGAAGCTAATACACGGGTGTCGAAAAATAGTAAGGTTCAATTGGTAGTTAGTAATGGTAAAGAGCAAGTCGAAATTGGTGATTATGTAGGGCAGCGTTATGAGCCGATTCGTCAACAATTAACCGATGCAAACTTTATTGTTGATAGACGTGGGATGGCAACAACCGACCCGAGTAAAGTCGGCGTTATTTTATCGCAAAGTGTCAAGCCAGGCTCAAAAGTAGTGCCGTCGGATACGACAATTACCTTTACAGTTGGTCAAATGTCGGATTCAGTAACAATGCAAAACTTTGAAAATTTACCATTGTCCATGGTGGAAAAATTTGCGGAAGAGTATGGTCTGAATGTCGAGACGACATATGAGTATGATAACTACATCCCAGAAGGACAAGTGATTAGTCAAAGTCCAGCAAGTGGTACGACACTGGTGGCAGGCGATACGATTTCAGTGGTAGTATCCAAAGGTGTTGAAGAAGAAGTCATTGTACCTGTGCGTAAAAATTTGACACTGGAGTATGTGCCACGATATGCAGCAGACGATGAGAAAATGGAAAAACCATTACCGAATATTATTAAGATTTATATCGGCGATGCACGCAATAATATCAATACGGTGAATCGTACATTTGAAATTACAGAAGACACACCGATTCAATTATTGTTGTATATCGCAAATAATGGTGTTGGACAATATCGTATTGTGCGTGACGGTGAAGTTTATTTAGAAAGTAATGAAGTGTACCCAGAATAATTGGGTTTATAAATTGATGAGGTGGTGTGGAAGTGTGGTTGTGCAATCGGACTTCTCCCACCTTTTTAAATATAAAGAAAAGTAGGCGGTAGGCAAATAGTAATAAAACCAAATCAGTTAAATGGAAAATATTGATTGGATAGCATTCCTATTAGTTGTTTTTCCAAAACTTAGGACTGTTTGCCTGTCTCTTAAGATAGAAAGGAGCTTTCATTGAGTACAGAAGTAAAAAAAGGATTAATTTATCAAGCAATCAGTGGCTTTTATTATGTATGGTCACAAGGGCAATCTTTTGCGACGAAGCCGCGTGGTAATTTTCGTCATCAGCAAATCAAACCATTAGTTGGTGACAGGGTAGAGTTTGAAGTGGATGTCACGGATGAGCAATCGGAGAGCCGGTTGATAAAGATTTTGCCGCGAAAAAATGCTTTGGTACGTCCACCGGTTGCTAATGTTGATTACGCATTAGTGGTTATGTCGTTGGTAGAGCCTGAGTTTTCGTATAATTTATTAGATTATTTTTTAGTATCGGTGGCGTCGAATCAAATTGAACCGTATATTATTTTGACAAAAAAAGATATCTTGGTTGAAACGAAGGGACAAGCTGCTGCAGATGCCTTAATCGATGAAATCAAACAAGTATATCACGCTGCAGGTTATCCTGTTCTTGTTAAAGAAGAACAACGTCAATTTATTGACCAATTGGCTCAGTATATCGAAGCAGGAATTTATATTGTGATGGGGCAATCGGGTGTCGGCAAATCAACGTTATTGAATCAATTATTACCAGATAGTGAGATTCAAACGGCAGCAATTAGTGATTATTTAAATCGTGGTCGGCACACGACGCGGGAAGTGACATTGTATCCGTGGAATGACGGATTATTGGCGGATACACCAGGATTTAGTGCGATTGACTTTCCTGAGGTTGAAAAAGAGCAATTGAGTGAGTATTTTCCAGAGATTTGGCAGCAAAGTCAGCACTGTCGTTTTAGAGGTTGTTTACATATCAATGAACCGAATTGTGCCGTTAAAACAGCGGTTGAATCCGGCGAGATTGCTGCAACAAGATATCAAAATTATTGTCAAATACTTGAAAAAATTGAACAAAGAAAACCGATTTATCGTAAGAAAAAATAATGGAATGTGGAGGCGGATGTGAATGAAAATAGCACCTTCAATGTTAAGTGCTGATTTTACGCGTTTGTTAGCAGAAATTAAAGAGATGGAACAATTGGGTGCCGATTACTTGCATATTGATATTATGGATGGTGATTTTGTACAAAATATTTCATTTGGGCCGATGGTGTTTCAGTGGTTGCGACCACATAGTGACTTAGTATTTGATGTGCATATGATGGTACAATTTCCTGAACGCTATATTGAGTCTGTGGCACAAGCAGGTGCCGATATTATTAGTATTCATGTAGAAGCGACGAACCATTTGCACCGAGCAATCCAACAAATTCACCAACTAGGTAAAAAAGCTGGTGTCGTTGTTAATCCGGGAACTCCTGTGTCGCAATTGGAGGCAGTGTTATCAGACGTAGACTTAGTGTTAGTGATGACAGTGAATCCTGGTTTTGGCGGGCAAATATTTATTGAAGCAACACTGGATAAAATTGCGCAATTAGCTGCGATTCGTAAAGAAAAAGGTTATCATTTTGAGATTGAAGTCGATGGCGGTGTTAATCACGAAACTGGTAAACGTTGTGTCGAAGCAGGTGCCGATGTATTGGTAGCGGGTTCGTATTTATTCAACGCAGACAGTCGCCAACAAGCGATGGAAGCGTTGAGACAAGTGGGGCAGTAGAGATGAAGCGTGTAATCATTGTAGCGGGTGGCCCTAATCCGGCAACGAAAAAAATAAAAAAAGAACAGTATGATTTCTGGATTGGTGTCGACCGAGGTGCTATTACATTAATTCATAATGGCTTTCCGATAGATGTTGCGTTTGGCGATTTCGATTCAGTTTTAACGCGAGAGTATTTGACTATTAAAAAAAGAGCTGGACAACTGTTTGAATATAACTCTGAAAAAGATGATACGGATTTGCAATTAGCGCTGATGTATGTGATCGAACAATTACCCGAGGTTGCCTCTATTCATATTTTTGGTGGGCTAGGCAGCAGTTTACATGGACGGATTGACCATTTTATCGCCAATATGTGGATTAGTTACGAGCCGCGTTTTGCCTCAATTATCAACCGTATCCGTTGGATTGAAGAAAAGCATGAAATGCAGGCTTTTTTACCTGGAAAGCATTGTATTACTAATGAATTAGAGTATCGTTATCTATCTATTATTTCCTATACACCGGTCAAACAATTAGCGATTGAAGGAGCTAAATACCAGTTAGCGGCAACGGATTTTGATGTGCCACGTGCGCTAATCAGCAATGAATTTTTACCGGAGCAACCAGAGGTCTTGTTGTCGTTTGAGACGGGGATTGTTACTGTATGGTTTGTTAAAAAGGATAATCCAGTTGAAATAGAATGTGATTTGTTTGATAGAGGTCTTCATAACTTTCTCTAAAGTTATCTGCGTTTTTTCGCAATATACGAGTGAGTTTGAAAAAAATTAATAAAGTCGAATAAAAAATGTGTAAAGTATCTTGCCTTTACACGCAATCTGTGGTAAATTTGTAAAGTATGAAAAAAAGCAGAGACAAAAGCTCCTGCAAAATAAAGGAGGAATTACGATGGCTAAAGTATGTTACTTCACTGGTCGTAAAGCGAAATCAGGTAATAACCGTTCACACGCAATGAATTATAGCAAACGTCGTTTCGGCGCTAATTTACAAAAAGTTCGTGTAATGATTGATGGCGAACCTAAAAAAGTTTGGGTTTCTGCTCGTGCTTTAAAATCAGGTAAAATCGAACGTGCATAATTAAATGACAATTGATACTGTTGACTCTAACCAGTCAACAGTTTTTTTACATTGTGCGACAATGAGCGCTCTGAAATGAACCACTGGAGAAAGTCGTCGGCGTGCGAGTAACGCACAGAGGGGACTTTTGAAGTGGAGTCATTTCAGCGAATTGGAGCCGTAATAATACATTGTGCGACAATGAGCGGTCTGAAATGAACCACTGGAATACGTACTGTGAGCGCGGGCGCCCTGCCTCGAACCACTGGAGGAAAAGTCGCCGAAGCGCTGAGGCACTTCAAGAGTTTTCTGAAGTGGATGTCGAGGCAGCCCAAGCGAACCGGAATACATAGTGTGAGCGCGGGCGCCTTGCCTCGAACCACTGGAGCAAAAAGCGCGGAAGTGCACTAGCACTCCGAGTATTTTTGCGAAGTGGACGTCAAGCCAATCTAAGCGAACCATATTAGCGTGAGACAGAATAATTTTAGTGTCAGATCTTTACAGAAAATCACTTCATCCAATCAAATCATAACTAAGCGAAGCATAATGCAAGTGACGAGGATGCAGCGCGTATTTTTGACGCCCTTCGAGCGCTAACTACTATAAAAAATAGCCATCAGTTATTATTTATGGTAAAATATCGTTGATTAGACAAAACTTAGTTAAGGAGGTAGTTGAAATGGCTATTAAAATTCAAACTCCAAATGGACAAATTACGTTAGAACAAGATGTCATTGCAACCGTTGTGGGGGCAGCTGTAACAGATAATTATGGTGTTGTAGGCATGGTAAGTAAAAATGTTATTCGTGATAATTTTACTGAGATTTTGAAAAAAGAAAATTATGCTAAGGGCGTAGTGATTTCACAGCAAGGCAATGAAGTAGCGGTGGATGTTTATATCTTAGTATCGTATGGTACAAAAATTTCAGTTATTTGCCAAAATATTCAACAAGCAGTGAAATATAATGTAGAGCAATTATTAGGTTTTGAGATTAGTTACGTGAACGTCCATGTTCAAGGCGTCAAAGTCGTCGACTAGGACTTAAAATCGAGGAGGATTTCAGTGGAATTAAAACAAATTACAGCAGCGGAGTTTCGCGCAATGGTGATTGCCGGTGGACAACGCTTAAATGATCAAATGGAATTAATCAATTCATTAAACGTATTTCCTGTCCCGGATGGTGACACGGGAACGAATATGAATATGTCGTTTACATCCGGCGTAGAAAATTTAAAAGCATCGAATGCCACATCAGTTGGTGAGTTAGCTGGCGCCTTAGCAAAAGGTTTATTGATGGGTGCGCGCGGTAACTCAGGCGTTATCTTATCACAAATCTTTAGAGGATTTTCGCAAGCAGTTGCCGGTAAAGACGTTTTGGATGCCAATGATTTTGTTGCTGCATTTGCTGGTGGCGTGGAATCAGCGTATAAAGCGGTGATGAAACCAGTTGAAGGAACGATTTTAACGGTTGCTCGTGAGTCTGCGATTCGTGGCGAGAGAAAAGTTGCTAAAACCGATAATATTATCGAAGTGATGC
Organism: Aerococcaceae bacterium zg-1292; assembly: GCA_016126655.1. Taxonomy (GTDB): domain Bacteria; phylum Bacillota; class Bacilli; order Lactobacillales; family Aerococcaceae; genus Globicatella. Next base: position 311,838 of record CP065955.1, read on the forward strand.
AGTCAATTGTTACCGGAGCGGAAAAATCATTAGCTAAAACACCAGAATTATTACCAGTATTAAAACAAGTGGGAGTAGTCGACTCCGGCGGTAAAGGGTTATTGTCTGTATATGAAGGGTTCTTAGCAGCGTTAAAAGGCGAGGCTGTCATTCAAGAAGGTGCTTCTGAAAAAACAGCTCATGCGCACGCAATGTTTGAAGACGATGTGGAAAATCCGATGACCTTGGAAGAAATTACGTATGGATACTGTACTGAAATTATGGTGCGTATCGGTCAAGGCCCGACAACAATTAAGCCATTTGATTACGATGTATTCCGTCAAACGTTGGATAAAAAAGGGGATTCCTTGCTCGTTGTCGCTGATGATGAAATAGTTAAAGTGCATATTCATACGGAAAACCCAGGTGAAATTATGCAATTAGGACAAGAGTTTGGTGAATTGATTAAAATCAAAGTAGATAATATGCGTGAACAAGTCCGTACGCTAGAAGCCAATGAAGCTTCACAACAAACAGCAAATGGTGAGCCGGAAGTGTCAGCAGAAACAGTAGCACCGGTTGCCCCTGCTACACCAGTGATGCCATTAGCGCCAGCACCTGAATATGCGATTATTGCGGTTGCTGCTGGAGAAGGTGTGACAGAGTTATATCGCTCAATGGGTGCAGAAGTCTTATCAGGTGGTCAAACGATGAATCCATCTACGGAAGATTTTGTGAAATTGATTGAAAATTCAAATGCTAAGCGTATTGTTTTATTACCAAATAACAAAAACATTATTATGGCTGCTGAACAAGCTAGTCAAGTGGCAGAAGTTCCGACAATTGTCATTCCAACGAAAACAATTCCTGAAGGAATTGCCGCGTTAATGGCATTTAATCCGGAACAAGAAATCGAAGAAAACTACACAGCGATGAATGCAATGAGTCAACAAGTGAAGAGTGGACAAATTACGTATTCAATCCGCGATACAGAAATTGATGGGGTTACAATTAAAAAAGATGACTTTATGGGAATTGTAGATGGTAAGATTATGCTTTCTGTCCCAGATATTGTCGATACATTAAATCAAACATTATTAGTGATGATGGACGAAGATTCAGAAATTGTTACTATTATCGTCGGTGAAGAAGGCTCGACAGAAGCTGCTGAAACAGTGATTGCTGAATTAGCTGCTCAGTTTGAAGATGTTGAATTTGAAATAGTTCAAGGTGGACAGCCAGTGTATCATTATATTATTTCAGTCGAATAAGTCAGACAATTAGATGCAAACGACAAATGCGGGGTCGGGGTACAAGGCGAGTAGCGCTTGTATTCTGTTCCCTGCTTGTTTATTTAATAAGAAGGGAGTGGAAGGTTTTGCCGCATTGGAATGAATCGATACGGGTACTAAAAGGAATGGGCCCTAAGCGAATGGAACTGTTTGAAAAGTTAGGGATTCGTACCCTGCGTGATTTAATCTTTCATTTCCCTTTTCGATATGAAGATATTCAAGTGCGAGAGTTAGGGTCGATATTAGATCAGGAAAAAGTGACGCTAAAAGGAACGGTAGTTAGTCCGCCAGTCGTTAATTTTTATGGGCATAAAAAAAGTCGTCTATCCTTTCGAATGGCGGTATCCGATAGTGACATTATTCAAGTAGTGTTTTTTAATCAGCCGTATTTAAAAAACACTATTGAACTCGGCCAAGTGCGTGCTATTTATGGGAAATGGCAAAGTAATCAACAGAGTTTACTTGGCATGAAGATGATTAAAGAGCAAGCTGAAGGTGATGCTCTGTCAGCAGTATATCCGACGGTAAAAGGTTTGAAGCAACCGACGTTAGTCACTGTGATTAGACAATGTTTTGAGTACTTAGATGGCAATATCCCAGAAATGATTCCACATTATCTCAATGAAAAATATCGGATGTGGCCGATGGGACAAGCGTTGTATCATATGCATTTTCCTAAAAATATGGCAGAACACCAACAAGCCAAGCGAAAAATAATTTTTGCGGAATTTTTCTTATATCAGTGGCGTTTATTAAATGCTACGGCGCAAGATTTGTCACAAGAAGGTGTGCGGGTATATTATGATGTTGATGAATTAAAGGTGATGATTAAGCAATTGCCTTACGAATTAACGCGAGCACAAAAAAGAGTCGTGAACGAAATTTGTGCCGATTTGATGGCGCCATTTCCAATGAAACGTATGGTTCAAGGCGATGTCGGAAGCGGTAAAACGTTGGTAGCCTTTTTAGCCATGGTTGCTACCGTGTTAGCAGGGTATCAAGTAGTATTGATGGTTCCAACAGAAATTTTAGCTAAACAGCATACGGAAAATTTTAATCGTATCTTTGAACCGATGGATTTGCACGCTGAATGTTTAGTGAGCGCTGTAAAAACGAAAGAAAAGAAACACTTAGTAGAAGGTTTAGCATCCGGACGTATCCGAATTGTTATCGGAACGCACGCTTTAATCCAAGAGCAAATTGAATTTAAGCAATTAGGATTGGTAGTTATTGACGAGCAGCATCGTTTTGGAGTCAACCAACGACAAACACTCCTCAATAAAAATGATGTTGGTGTCAACTTGCTGCAAATGACGGCTACACCGATTCCACGTTCGCTAGCGATGACGGTTTATGGTGAATTGTCCGTATCAACAATTGATGAATTACCGGGAGGACGGCAACCAATTACGACACAACGCTTGAAACCGGATGCGATTGATGGGGTATATCAACGGATGGATGAAGAATTAGCTAAAGGACATCAAGTGTACTATGTGTTACCACTGATTGATGCGTCCGAGACAATGCAAAGTATTGATAATGTTAATGAAATTGCCGAAGCACTGATAGAACGTTTTGCAGACTATCAAGTGGATGTGCTCCATGGACAATTAGATAAACAAGCGCAACAAGTCGTAATGGAAGCATTTAAAGAAAATAAAATACAAATTCTTGTGGCGACAACGATGGTAGAAGTCGGTGTCGATGTGCCTAATGCGACGATTATTGTCATTCAATCCGCTGAGCGATTTGGCTTGGCACAACTACATCAGTTACGTGGACGTGTTGGACGTAGTGATTTAGCCTCTTACTGTTATCTAATAGGTAATCCGACGACTGAACAAGGAGTGGCTAGACTCGATATTATGACGCAAACACAAGATGGTTTTCGTATTAGTCAAGAAGATATGAAAATTCGTGGTATGGGTGATTTATTGGGTAAAAATCAGAGTGGTTTGCCGCAATTTCACTATGCGAATCTAATTGAAGATAAACATATATTAACAGTAGCCAGACAAGAAGCGAAAGCACTGCTGACACAGCCGCATTATTTAAGCGAGGAAGAAGCACGTGTGTTACAAGAATGGAATCAACAGGCAATCATTGAAGTGTAGAAAGCGAGGAAATAAAGATGTTTAGAATTGCAGTAGACGCAATGGGTGGCGATAATGCGCCAAAAGCGATTGTTGAAGGTGTCAATCAAGCAGTGAAACAATTTCCAGACATTGAAATTGTGTTGGTAGGCGATGAAGCCCAAATCACACCACTGTTAGAAACGAATGAACGCATTACCATTGTTCATACAAGCGAAAAAGTTGAAAGTGATGATGAGCCTGTCTCTGCTGTGCGTCGCAAAAAGCAATCATCAATGGTAATGGCTGCTCAAATGGTAAAAGATAATGAAGCAGATGTTTTATTATCAGCAGGCAATACGGGAGCTTTACTAGCGAGTGGGTTACTAGTGATTGGGCGTATTAAAGGCGTTGACCGTCCGGGTTTGATGCCGATTTTACCGACGATGAATGAAGAATCACCGCAATTAATTTTAATGGATGCCGGAGCCAATGCCGACTGCAAACCTAAAAATTTACATCAATTCGCGATACTCGCTAACTTTTATGCGAAGTCTGTACTAGGAATTACTACACCTCGTGTCGGTCTCATAAATAACGGAACAGAAGCATCAAAAGGAAATGAATTGACGAAAGCCAGTTACGAATTATTACGTGACGAAGCAGCGATTCATTTTATCGGTAATGTCGAAGCAAAAGAATTATTGCGAGGTGTCTGTGACATTGCGGTTACGGATGGTTTTACTGGTAATGCGATTTTGAAATCGTTAGAAGGCACATCAAAAACCTTGTTTAGTGCGATTAAACATAAATTACTGACGTCTGGCGTAAAAGGTAAATTAGGTGCATTATTGATAAAAGATGCTTTATTATCCTTACGTGAGCAATATGATGATTCAAAACAAGGGGGAGCGATTTTACTGGGTGTAAAAGCCCCTGTGATTAAAGCGCATGGTTCATCTAATGACGAAGCGATTTTCCATGCCATTCGTCAAGCGAGATTGGTCCTAGAGGCAAAAGTCGTTAATCAAATGGAAGAATACTTCGCACGCAATTAATAAATAATGAGAGCCCTATAAAAAAATTAAGTTTTTGTGGACAATCGCTGTGAGAATATGTAAAATAGATGAGTATAATAGCATAAATTGTGCAATCAGGTTGGAGGTGTAAATAATGGGTGAAACAGAAACAGTGTTTTCAATCGTGAAAAATATGATTGTAGACCGTTTTGATGTGAATGAAGAGACTGTCACTCCAACAATGACATTTGATGATTTAGGAGCTGACTCATTGGATGTTGTTGAGTTAGTAATGGAGATTGAAAATCATTTTGACGTGACATTTGATGATGAAAAAATTGAGCAATTAACAAATATTGGGGATGCCGTTCAATATATTGAAACGTTAAAAGAAGCTTAATAACAACGAAATAGATGATGAACGGAGGAAGAATATGAACAATCAAGAATTGTTACTAGATATTAAAGACTTACATATTGGTTTTCGTATCAAAGACGATTATTATGATGCGGTAGACGGCGTAAGTTTACAACTATATAAAAATGAAAAATTAGCTATCGTTGGTGAATCAGGTTGTGGTAAAAGTACCTTGGCAACAGCGATTATGGGCTTACACAATCCACGTGTAACGAAGATTACAGGTGAGATTAACTATAAAGGTAAAAACTTAGTTAATTATGATGAAGCACAATTTAATACGGTTCGTGGTAAAGAAATTGGCATGATTTTCCAAGATCCATTGGCTTCATTGAATCCATTGATGACGATTGAAGCGCAAGTTGACGAAGCCTTGCTTTATCATACAAAATTAAATGCGCAACAACGTCACGACCGCGTATTAGAATTATTGGATCAAGTAGGAATTGTTAATCCTCAACGTACAGCTAAGCAATATCCGCATGAATTATCTGGTGGGATGCGTCAACGGGTGGTCATCGCGATTGCATTAGCATGTAAACCGCCAATTATTATTGCCGATGAGCCAACAACGGCGTTGGATGTAACGATTCAAGCTCAAATTTTAGACTTATTAAACGAAATTCAAGAGGAAACAGAATCAGGCATTATCTTAATTACACATGATTTAGGGGTCGTTGCGGAAACAGCTGACCGGGTTGCGGTTATGTATGCAGGACAATTTGTTGAAATTGCTAGTGTGCATGAATTATTTAATAATCCAAAACATCCGTATACGCGTTCATTGTTACGTTCAATTCCACAAACAAATGACCAATTAGAACACAGTTCTGGTGATTTGCATGTTATTCAAGGGATTGTACCACCATTATCTAAATTACCACGTAAAGGATGCCGTTTTGCGCCGCGTATTCCATGGATTGATGCGTCTGCCCATGAGGAGCATCCGGTCTTACATGAAGTGTCTCCAGGGCACTGGGTACGCTGTACTTGTCATGAGCATTTCCATTTTGAAGAGGAGGGACAATAATGTCAGAATTTATGAGAGTTTCCGGCCTAAAAGTCCATTATCCGATTCGTAGTGGATTTTTTAACCGGATTACCGACTATGTTTATGCCGTTGATGGTGTTGATTTAGTCTTTGAAGAAGGTAAAACATATGGTTTAGTTGGAGAATCTGGCTCTGGTAAATCAACAATCGGTAAAGCAATTATCGGTTTAGAAAAAATGACCGACGGTCAAATTATTTATGAAGGTAAAGATATTACGTCTGAAGCGCGTCAACGTCGCTCAAACTATCGCCGTAATGTTCAGATGATTTTCCAAGATGCATTATCAAGTTTTAACCCGAAAAAACGTATTTCTTTGATTTTATCTGAGCCATTACGTAATTTTGAAAATATGACACCTGATGAAGAACGCCGTAAAATGATTGAATTATTACATATTGTTGGGCTTTCTGAAGAAGCGTTAAATAAATATCCACATGAGTTTTCAGGTGGACAACGTCAACGTATCGGGGTAGCTCGTGCGGTTGCGATTAATCCAAAATTAGTCATTGCTGATGAACCGGTATCAGCATTGGATTTATCGGTGCAAGCGCAAGTATTGAACTTCATGAAACGGATTCAAGAAGAGTACAATACAAGTTTCTTATTCATTTCACATGACTTAGGTGTCGTTAAACATATGTGTGATGAAATTGCAATTATGTATCGTGGACGCTTTACGGAGTATGGTTTGCGTTCAGATATTTATGAGGATCCACAACATATATATACACGTCGCTTGTTATCAGCGATTCCACAAACGGATCCAAATGTCCGTGAAGAAAACAAATTAAATCGTTTACGCGTAGAAAAAGAATATCAAACGAATGCATCGAAGTATTATACTGAAGAAGGCAAAGTGTATGATTTGAAAAATATAACGCCAACACATAAAGTTGCGTTACGCGATTTGAACGAGCAAGGGGGCGTGAAATAAATGTGGAAAACAATACTTAGACGTATACTACTTATGATTCCTCAGTTGTTCATTTTGACAATCTTAGTCTTTGCGCTATCAGCCTTAATGCCTGGGGATGCGATTACGGGATTGATTGATCCGTCGATTTCAGCTGCGCAACAAGAAGCGATGCGTGAAGCGTTAGGATTAAATCGTCCATGGCATGAACGTTATATTGATTGGATGAAAGGTATCGTTGTTGGTGATTTTGGAAGAAGTTTCCAACATAAACAACCTGTTACAGCCATCATTGCACAACGTGTATGGCCGACTATTTGGTTATCATTATTTACGGTTATTTTAACGTATCTTATTGCTTTGCCACTAGGTTTAATTGCGGGTCGTTATAATGATAGCTGGATGGACCGTGCAATTAACTTGTATAACTTTATTTCATATTCAATGCCATCATTTGTCCTTGGTTTATTAATGTTATGGATTTTTGGTTATACATTAAATTGGTTCCCAACACGTGGTACAGTTGGTTCAGATGTGACATTAGGTACGATTCAAGAATTGTTCTCTCGTTTGCGTCACATTATTTTACCGGGTACGACTTTAGCGTTAATTAGTACAACTAGTACGATACAGTACCTTAGAACAGGTATTATTGACGCTAAATCGCAAGATTATGTACGTACGGCACGTGCTAAAGGGGTGCCGGAATCTGTCGTTTATCGTCGTCATATTTTCCGAAACTCAATCTTACCGATTGCAGCATTTCTAGGATATACAATTACTGGATTAGTGTCTGGATCAGTGATTACGGAACGTATCTTCTCTTATCAAGGGATGGGGCAATTGTTCTTGACATCAATTACTGGACGTGATTTCTCAGTTATGATGACCTTGGTATTGTTCTTTGGTTTCATGACTTTATTAGGAACATTACTATCAGATATTATTATGGTATTCGTCGATCCACGAATCCGTATTGATTAAGAAAGGAGGAAGACAATGGAATTAAAAGAAAAAGATTTAGTTCTTGAGCAAGAAATGGTACAAGATGAGACAGTTTCGCTTCCTCCGATGGGATTTGAAGTTATTAAACGTGAATTTTTGAAAGATAAAGTGGCTATCGCCGCACTCATCTTATTAATCGTTATTTTAGGTACTTCAATTATTGCGCCAAACTTTATTGATATGGAAGCAGCGATGAAAGTTAGTATTTTTGACCGTTTCTTAAAACCTGGTGTCGACGGACATATTTTAGGAACGGATGAAGGTGGACGTGATGTGTTTGGTATGTTAATTGCCGGTACGCGTAACTCGTTATTCATCGGTTGGTCAGTAACGATTTTAACTGCGACTATAGGAATCGCCTTAGGGATTATTTCTGGTTATTATGGTGGAAAAATTGATGATGTTATGATGCGTGTGGTGGACTTTGTTATGGTACTACCAACGCTAATGTTTACGATTGTTATGATTACAATCGTTGATGGCTTTAGTATGATAAAATTAATCTTGATTTTATCAGCATTTGCTTGGCCGGGGACTACACGTTTGATTCGTACGGCATCACTAAGTGAGGCATCGAAAGATTATATCAGTGCATCGAAAACAATGGGGACACGTGACTGGAGAATTATCTTACTAGAATTATTACCAAACTTAAGTTCTATCTTGATTACTAACTTAACCTTAAGTTTTGCTGCCAACATCGGTTTAGAAACTGGATTGAGTTTCTTAGGATTTGGTTTACCAGTCGGAACACCATCATTAGGGACATTAATCGGTTATGCCAATAACCCAGATACCATTGAAAATAAAACATGGGTATGGTTACCAGCAGTATTATTAGTACTAGTATTAATGCTTTGTGTAAACTATATCGGACAAGCATTACAACGTGCAGCCGATTCGCGTCAACGTCGCGGATAACACATAGTGCGAGCGCGGGCGTTCAGCCTCGAACCACTGGAGCAAAATGAGCCGGAGCGCTTCAGCGCTCCAAGCGTTTTGCGAAGTGGACGTCGAGGCTGCCCAAGCGAGCCGGCAACCACATAGTGCGAGCGCGGGCGTTTTGGCTTGAACTAGGAAACACAAAATCTATTTGCAAATACAGATGGTTGTATGGTATAATGCATCCATGCGATGAGTCGAATCAGTCTGGTAGACTGCAGACAGTATAACAAATGCCAGGAAGGCGTTATAAGTTATCATGTTGTGAACCGTGATAACTGGTACGTTAACACGTATTCTGTCGTTTCGAATAAGAGTTGAGATTTAGGTCTCAACTCTTTTTTTATGGTAAAATATAAGGTGTGTGAAGACGCTTTGCATCGAAGCAAAAGGTACTGAAGTGCTACGGCGCTTTAAGAGATGCAAGCGTTATGAACTAAAACGGACAATCGAAGCGCTTCAAACGATATAGAGTGCAATATTTTGATGTATGAGTTGCGTACGAGTAGATTTTTGAAGGGGACGTTAAGCTAATCCCATCGACCTGGAAATAGTAGCTTCAAAGGTGATACGGACTGCAAAAAATTTGCAAAGCGGTTGACAAATTTAACTGCGCAAACGGAATGATGAGGTGGAGTGAACATCATTTCGAGTCTGTTTAAGTGAACCAAAATTAAAAATATCGAAGGTGACATATATGAATGTAGAATTAATATCAGTTGGCACAGAAATATTATTAGGTGATATTGTCAATACGAATACGGCGTATTTATCTAAACAATTGGCAAATTTAGGTATCAATGTCTATAAACAGACAACGGTAGGTGATAATCATGAGCGCTTATTACAAGCATTAGATACCGCCTTTAAAACGGCGGATACGATTATTATTACCGGGGGCTTAGGTCCAACTGATGATGATATTAGTCGTGATGTAGCAGCTGCTTATTTTGGCTATCAAATGATTTACCACGAGGAGATATGGCAACAAATTATTACCTATTTAACGCATAATCGTAAAGGTGCCTATGTATCAGAAAACAACCGGAAACAAGCCTATGTACCCGAGCATTCGTATATCTTGACGAATCAACAAGGGACTGCACCTGGTTTAATTATTGAAAAAGAGAATCAACGAATTATTTTATTGCCGGGTCCGCCGAGTGAGATGAAAGCAATGTTTGAAACGTCTGTGATTCCTTATTTTAGAAAATATTCTGATAAACAATTTGTATCCGCATATATTCGCTTTTTTGGAATTGGAGAATCAGCCCTTGAAATGAAAATAAAATCAATCCTAGATAGCCAGACCAATCCAACATTGGCTTTATATGCCAAAACCGGTGAGGTATTATTACGAGTCACTGCCTCAGGCGATAACGAAGCACAATGCCGTGAAAAAATGCAGCCAGTTATCGAGCAATTACAAAACGAAGTCGGCGAATACATTTATTTAATTGGAGACGAACGCGTTGCAGAAACGCAAACAGAAATGCACCGTGTCGTGGCACAAATGTTACTAGAAAAGAACTTAACAATCAGTGTGGCAGAATCGCTAACAGGTGGATTGATTACTTCTTCTTTGGTTGAACAAAGTGGTATTTCTCAAGTGTTATATGAAGGACTTGTTTGTTATTCGAACCAATCGAAAATTGAAACACTGGGTGTCAATCCGGACACAATTGCAAAATATGGTGCAGTAAGCGAACAGACTGCTAGAGAAATGGTTGTAGGTGTCGCGAAACGTTTAAATAGTGATGTGGCTATCGCAACCACTGGAATTGCAGGGCCAACGAGTGATGGCACGAATAAACCGGTAGGACTTGTCTACATTGCAACTTATGTAAAAGGTGCAGTCAATGTCGAGGTGTACCATCTGTTTGGGACGCGCACCTTAATTAGTGAACGCTCGTCTAAAACAGCGCTTAATCAGCTGCGTTTACATATTTTAGCACAAAATCAACAGAAATAGGACTTGAGGCGGATACTCTCCTAATAGGCAAATGCTATACTGATAGTAAGGAAAAAGAAAATAGTGTTTTTACTATTGATAAATGATTTAAAGGAGGGCATAAAAATGTTAATTATATTACAATTGGTTGCTGTTGTTATTGGAATGATCTACTGTGTGGTACTAGGAAAGGAATTGTATAAAGGTTTTTCACTGAATTATTCTTATATCGCTAAATTATCCTCGATTTTTCTTGTGCCATTATGGATTGAAGGGATGATAGTCGTATTGTTATGTGGCCGAGAGCCAATGATGAGTCTAGCAGCGATTGTTTCTTCCGGAATATTTGGTGTACTGTTATTGAGCATTTTATTCGGTGGCATGAAGCAGATATTTGGCCAAAAATGGTTAACCATCATTTTTATAATCGGCATCGTTTGCGCAGTGGTGACAGCCGTATTCTTTATTGAACTCACTGAAAATTCGCCTGCTCGTAATCAATTTATGGATGTGCATATCATGATGACGTTGCTAATTATTGGGTGTACGATTCCATTTGCTGGATTTGCTTGGGTACTCTCTCTCCTTAAAAACAATCAAACAAGTCATATTGCTTATGTGAAGTCAAATAAAATCCAACATTACCGTGAGCATGGCTTATCGGATAGTGATATTGATTTCTTCCGCAGCCAAATGGCAGAAGCAAAAGAACGTATTGAAAATAGCGAGAAGCATATACAAGCAGTTGCTAAATTACGAATTATTGAAACACGGCACAATACTATTGATGTTGCGAAACAATTTTTTAAAGATATTGTAGCAGAACCAGAACGCTTACCACAAGCGGGTGTCTTCATGAATAAGCTATTACCTTCATTAGAAGATTTAACGGCTAAATATGTTGAAATATCCAATCATGTCGCAAAAAACAAACAAACGTATCTTATTTTAGATAAAAGTGCTGCGACCATTGAAAAACTCTGTGAATCCATTACGGAACAATATTTGCAATTCCATCAATCTGTCTATAATGACTTAGATGATGAAATTAAATTAGCCAATAAAAATTTATCTAAAGCGAATGATACGATAAATGATGATGTGGATTCATTAGTTGATGACCCATTTGCCTTTGATGACTTTGAATAGAGGGGGATATAAATGAGCGAAAAAAATACAGAATCATTATTTGATGAGTTAGTCAATGAAACAACGACGTCAGCTGTTGATGATTTATTAGCCAATCCTTTTGATGAAAAAGAGAGTGAGTCTACTAAAAGTGTACAAAACGACTTACTCGATGCGCAAATGTTATCTAAACGCGCGATTACAACTGAAAAATTAATTAATCGTTTACCTGAGCATCGTCAAAAACAAGCCTATGATTTAGCCAGTCAAATCGACGAAAATAATATGAATGCGGTTATCGCCTATGGGTCTAATGCGCAAAAGAAATTAAGTGAATTCTCTCATGCAATGTTGATGCAAGTGCAAATGAAAGATACGGGAGAAATCGGTGATGTCTTAACGGATTTAATGCAACAGTTAAATCGTTCGAACCCACGTGAATTAACAGCAGAGCCGAATGTGTTTAAGCGTTTATTTGCTAAAGTAAAAACATCGGTTGCTGAAACGCAAATTCAATATCAAAAGATTGGTAGTCAAATCGATAAAGTAGCGATTCGTTTAGACCGTGAGAAGAATGAATTGTTAAACGATAATATTATGCTGGAACAATTGTATAATAAAAATAAGGATTACTTTGAGGCGTTGAATATCTATATTGCCGCTGGGGAAGTGAAAATGCAAGAACTGCAAGAAAAAATCATTCCCGAAGCGATTGAAAAGGCAAAAGCCAGTAATAGTCAGATGGATGTACAAATCGTCAATGACTTAAATCAGTTTCTTGACCGCTTAGATAAGCGAACCCATGATTTACGTTTGACACGTCAAATGACGATTCAACAAGCGCCACAAATTCGTATGATTCAAAATACCAACCAAGCATTAGCTGAAAAGATTCAAGTATCGGTTCATACGGCGATTCCATTATGGGAAAACCAAATTACGATTGCCTTAGCGTTATTACGTCAACAAAATGCAGCCATTACGCAACGACAAGTGTCTGAAACGACCAATGAATTATTACTACGAAATTCTGAAATGTTGAAACAAAGTGCGATTGATACTGCGCGTGAATCTGAACGTGGCGTCATCGATATCGAAACATTACAAAAAACTCAAGCGAATTTGATTGCGACCTTGGAAGAAACCTTGCAAATTCAAACAGAAGGACGCCGTCAACGTGCGTTAGCTGAACAAGAATTACAAGCGATGGAATTAGATTTACGTGATAAGTTGATGCAAATTACATCGGAACAACAGGCTTTGAGACCGAATGGTGAGTAAATAGATTCGTGAGCGTTATATGAAAATACTGAAAGCGCAAGTGCGATGACTCGAGTCTTTGGCGTGAGGTTGTAGAAATACAACAGGTGTTTCAAGAGTGATGTGAAGTGAGTCTAAGCAAGTTGGAATAAAATGTTAAATAGGAGACCTTTGTAGGTATTAAAAACCTCCTGAGAACTTACTGTTGTAAGTTCTCAGGAGGTTTTAGTTTTGAAATCCCCAAACTAATGAAAGAAATAGAGTCAGTGCTGAAAAAACAACAGTAGAGTTGCAATATCTAGCTATATTTAAAACTTGGGAGATATAAAATGTGAAAATGCTATCTCGTTGGCAGTTATTGTTTATCGATTATGAATATCTGTTGAAAAAATATTCTCGTTTATATTTTATGTAATTCCATCCTTCCGCAATTTGAGAATCAATGACACGGATAACATAGGAATCTAACGGGACAAATATAAACTGATAACCATAGTCATTTGTTTTACCTGTGAGTTGTTATATTCATAATAATAATAATAATGAACTACTTCTTTTGTATATACAGCGCTAACATTGGGACAGCTGCTAAAGGAAACGAGAAAGCTAAATATCATAGCTATTGCAAAAACGAATTTTAATTTCTGAAATATTTTTATCTTCTTAATTCTTATTGGCTATTTTTGTCAATTGTAATAATAAAATTGACTAGGCGATGCTTACAAATACAGCAAAGTGATAGTTAGCAATCAGATTGCTTATTTGATGAGCTAGACTGAAACTTAATACATTCACAGGTTTTAAATAGATAAAAGGTAAGAATGGCGATAGTGTGTTTAATATTGAAATTTCTGGAATGACCAGTACTTGAGATAAAATAAGGACGATTGAGATAAAAAACAAATGCAGTTTATTTTTAATATAATTGGATAGTGCTGAAACTAAACTGATGGAACAGAGCAGAAGTAATGAAATTAAGAAAACGCCTCTAAACAGTAATTCTTTTAATTGATATACCTTTAATGTCATTAAATCAGAATCATATCCTGTTAATGGATAGGATAAATCACCAGCGCCAAAAAATAGCAAAGAGGCTAAAAAATTGAGCGTAATGTATCCCAAAAACAAAAGATAAACGATTGACAAGAGCGAAATTAATTTTGAGTATACTAATGTTGTATTACTCAAAGGATAGGTTAATTCGGTATCCACACCATCAACCTATCTAGCAGTATAAAATTCTGAAGATAATAAAACAACGTAAGAAATAAATAATATTGGAATGATAGCATTCAATACTGAATGTGTAATAAAATTTACAGCTCTTGTAGAAGATTCAGGCGCATTATAATACAATCCTTTTTTTGACAAATGGTCAAACTCCATAATCATTCGCTGGAGAAAAGGGGTTTCTTCTTTATTGTTACGTTCTTCTGTTATTTTTTTATAAATTCTATTCGTTCTTTTCTCAATCTAAAGGCTAATGGATAATTTGCTTTTTGATAGGCTTCAAGAAAGTCAGAATTTTCATTCAATTGTGTAGTTAATGCTTTTTGGAATTTTCTGGTAAGGAGTCATTTTTTAACACTTGATTAATTGTTTCATTTTCATTATGGACGGCTATAATCAAAGGATTATTCAAACTGTTCACAAGAAGTGTAACTAAAGAGACAACTAAAATTAAGAGAAACAGTATAATATTCAATTTCCTATTAGTTTTTTTCAAATAGTGAAGAAATATGGACATTTAATATTCTCCTTTCATATTTTTTGTTGTGTATAATTGAATGGAGGTAGGTGCCTCACCGCAGTCCACGATATAATCGCTCAATGTTAAAATTTATTCTTTATCATGGGTTGGGAAAATTATTAGTTTACCATTATTTTTTAATTCAGTGATAAAATCATAAAATATTTGAATAGATTTTTTGTCTAAGGCAGAAGAAGGCTCGTCAAATAGTAAGTAATTGGATGTCGAAAACATATACAAACTTAATAATAGTCGTTGTTTCATACCAAGTGAGTATTTCATGTTTTACTTATTTACGAAGGATGACATACCCCAATAATCAATAACGTTGCTGATTTCTTCAGTGCTTTCCCACATTTTTTTATATAGATTAATATAATCAAGGCCTGTTTGCACTGGGGCAAATCATTTGGAAGATTCAATATAAAAAGGTTTATGGGATTCACCCATCTCGAGGGTTCCTTGATAACCGATTAGATTTGCTATACATCGTAATAAAGTCGTTTTGCCACAGCCATTAGGGCCAACGAGTCCGTAAATATTTCCAAGGTGTAAGTTCATATTTAAGTTTGAAAACAACTCGAAATCCATGTCGACGGTTACATTTTTAGTGTTATCATGAATTTGCACCTCCTATCTATTGGTTACAATTCTTAGGTCTTACGGTGTTATTACCAGTCTCTTAATATTTTCCATTCGAAGTGAGGAAGTGAAAAAGAAAATATTAAAGTGCATAACATTTTTTGCATTATTGTTTACCCTCTATTCAGTCGTGTCACCAAAGCAGGTGGAGGCGAAATTGGATTTAGAGTCTTATTATTATGATTATAATACTATTAATCATACCACTTCAAATTATCATGGATATAAATATATATATACTGATGTACCAGAAAATTATCAATTGCTAGTAATACTAACGAGAGTCGTTTCTCGAGGGTGGGATTTTTTTAGATATCAAGAGACGAAAACGTATGGGTAATGATTAGTCATATCACATTTCTAAACTGGCTATAAAACGTGTTCTGACATGTTTTGTAGCCAGTTTAAATTTTCACTAAAATCTTAAGTGGAACCTGAATTCCAGAACGCATAAACAGGATAATCATAATTAATGTTGATTTATCAAGAATTTCAGCTGGTTAAACACAATTTCTGATATAGTTATGTGTCACTTTGGACGTAACAATGAAATCATTTTTATCTTTCTTACAAAAGTTAAAATATCAACGTTTTTTTGGAAACAAACTAATTATTTTCTGTGAAATCGTTATGAATTTGAGGATTCGGGTAAGAGAAAATCTCTCCTCAAATAATTAAGTCCTATTTACAATCAATTTCATTGGGAATGTCCGTTTCATATATGGAACTGATTTGACTTAAAAAAATGAAAGCGTTATAGTTAAAGTGGATAAATTATTAAAAAAGTGCGACAACGAGCGCTTTGAAGTGAAGCACTCGAAAAAGTTGCTGGCATGCGCGTCATGCATGACGGTGACTGTTGAAGTGGTGTCATTTCAGTTTGTTGTAGCCGGAATAAGAGGAGGTTTTATAGTGTTGAAGTATTATCAATATAGTCGTCCTGAATTTACAGAGGATGTATTTACGAATGCACCAGATGTAAAAGTGGGAGAAGTAACAAAAGATGGCGTTGTGCCAACTGGCTTTTTCTTAACCACCCATAGACCAACCTATTACAAGGTGAAAGGTGAATGGTTGTTACCAACACGTAGTTCGCTCAACTGTGTGGCAGTTGTCGGTGACGGCGAAGTAGTCATTAAAGAAATTCGTGATGTCAAAGTCGGTGATAAAATTGTTTTAGCGCGTAGTAACGATGCGGCTGAAGGAGTATTTGTTCATACTGATGGTTTCAGTGATGAAGTGATTCAATCCGGTGGTGATTTTGTTGAAGCATCGAATTCGACAAACTACAAAATGATGTATGAATTATTGAAACACGAAAAAGAAAACAATGGTTATATTGTTTGGGTATTAGGTCCTGCTGTTGTATTTGACCATAATACACGTCGCGGGTTGTCTAAATTAGCTGAAAATGGTTATGTTCATTCATTGCTCGGTGGTAATGCAATGGCAACGCATGACTTAGAGGGTGGCTATTTAGGAACTGCGCTCGGACAAGATATTTATACTCAAATTTCAGAACCATTAGGTCACTACAATCACTTAGACTTATTGAATGCGATTCGTCGTACGGGTTCGATTAAAGAATTTATCGATCAAGGCAATGTTAAAGATGGTTTTGTTAAAACATTAGTCAAATTAGGTGTGCCAATTACTCTAGCAGGATCTATTCGTGACGATGGTCCATTACCAGAAGTGACGGCTCATGTCTATGATTCATTGACAAATGCGCGTGAAGAATTAACGAAAGCAACACTTGTTGTGTGTTTAGCAACAACCTTACACTCTGCTTCAAGTGCAGAAATTTCTTCAAGTTATCGTGTGGATGATGAAGGTAATGTATTACCAGTATTTTTCTATACTGTGGACGTGACAGAAAATGCGGTAAGAAAAGTATCAGCTGCTCGTGAAAATGTTGCTGTACGTACATTGGTTACTAATGTTCAAGACTTTGTTGTGAACTTAGAATACGAAATGGTCGGACACGAATCTGAGTTCGAAGATGAACAAGAAGTAGAAGCCGTTGAATATGTTGAAGTGAAAGCCGAAGCGGAACAAGAGGACGCGCTGGCTGAAGAGATTGAGTAACTTTCTGGAGGTGAAGATAAATGAAATTTAAATTAGAAATCCCAAAATATCACGAACCCAATTTTGAACAAGAAAAATTTGTGAATGCACCTAATGCTAAGCTCGTTGAAGTCGAAGTTGATGGTATTTCACCTGAAAATTATCATGCATTATCTGTATATCCAGAATATTTTAAAATTAATGGAAAATGGGTACTAGCGATTGATAGTCGTATGGATACCGTGTGTGTGGCAGACGATACACCGGGCGCAGAGCGTGTGGATATTGTTGAATTTAGAAATTTGAAAAAAGGCGACAAAGTTGTTATCGGTAGAACGGAAGATGGTAGCGAAGGTATTTATGTCTATACCGAAGGATTCTTAGAAGAATCGTCTGACTCAGCGCTCTTTGGGTTTAGAACGGGTCGTTCGCGTGAAACAGCCTTCTCAAGAGACTATGACGAAATCTTTGAAGTATTGAAACATGAAAAAGAAAATAATGGTTACATTACGTGGATTTTAGGTTCTGCAACTTCATTAGATAATGATAGTCGTAAGGCTTTACAAGGACTTATCGAACAAGGCTATGTAAATGCTATTTTCTGTGGTACCACAGCCGTGGCAGCTGATTTAGAAAAAGGTACCTATGACAGTATTATCGGTCAAACGGAATATTTAGAAGATAAAAATACGTATACAAATTATTATGAAGTCATTAATGCCGTTAATGATATGGGCAGCATCGAAGCTTATGTTAAATCAGGTAAAGTGAAAGATGGTTTTGTCAAAGCGTGTGTCGAAAATGATGTAGATATCGTCATTGCAGGTACTATTCGCGACCGCTTAACATTCCCTGATACGTATAATAATGTGTATGAAGCGCAAGATGCGATGCGTTCACACGTTAAGAAAACATCAACAATTGTGATGACTTCAGCTATTTTATTCACGATTGCATCAGGAAATATGACACCATCTTATAACCAATTTGATGGCGTGATTCGTCCAATTTATATGTATACTGTTGATATTCAAGAATTTGCGGTAAATAAATTATCTGACCGCGGAACTTTAACGGCGAAAACAATTGTGACAAACTCACAAGATTTTGTGAAGAATATTTCACGGAATTTGATAGACAATCAATAAAACGGTATACTTGCTTTATAGAAGGTGATAATCGTGTTATTAGAAAAACTGAAACAAGAATTGTTAACGATGAAGCGTGTCGCAATTTCGTTTTCCGGCGGTATTGACAGCACATTATTAGCATATTGTGCCAACGATATATTAGGCAAGGATAATGTACTACTCGTCATTATCGATTCGGAGTTACATAAGCGTGAAGATGCACAGAATGCTGTAGCGATTGCGAAGCATTATGGTTGGCAATATGTCATTAAAGATATTCAAGAGCTTGATTCTGAGGCGATAAGAAATAATCACACGGATAGCTGGTATCATAGCAAAATGATGTTGTATCAAGCAGTTATCGATTCAGCCAAAGAAAATGGTATCGAGTCTGTTTGCGACGGGATGATTTTAGATGATTTAAAAGATTACCGGCCAGGCCTAAAAGCACGAGATGAATTAGGTGTGATTAGTCCACTCGTTTTAGCGGGGTTTGCCAAGCCAGATGTGCGTCAATTAGCTAAAGCATTAGGCATCACTATATGGAATCAAGCCTCATCGTGTAGTCTCATTTCAAGATTTCCTTACAATAGCACGATTACGCTTGAAGCAATTCAAAAAGTGAAAGCTGTCGAAAAATTATTGGAAGCGCAAGGCTACGAAAATGCACGAGCGCGGTATTATCAATCGATGGTAAAACTAGAAATACCATTTGAGAAGATACAAGCATTCTTTGCAGCGAGTGGCCCGCTAAAAGAACAAATTAAGGCGATTGGTTTTAAAAATGTAG